>JASFEM010000024.1:0-29743 GCA_050124835.1 Syntrophobacterales bacterium
ATTGATTGCAGCTAGCGCCAGCTGCTCCCTGCCGGACAAGAAGGTTTTGCCCTTCGCTTCAGCCATTCCCTGAGCCGCTTTCAACATAGTTCGCCCTCCCAGCCCGGATATTTCATGAATTGCTGTCGCGAGATCACGAAGATGGGCTTGCCACCTGGCAACCGCAGGGTGTTGGGCCTGAGGCGTACCTGAATGGTACGTCGCAAGGGGCGACACCCGAGGACGCCAGGTGGCAAGACCATATTCGCGGTCGCAGCAAGTTATTCATGAAATATCCGGGCCAGATGTCAGAGTTCCTGAGTAAATGATCCTTTACATCGGTAATAGAAACCGGGGTAAATCCTGGAATGTTAATGGCGATTTGTCTGAGTGCGTTCACAAAATTGCAAATGTGAAAGCTTATGATAGCAGCATAGCAGAATTCATAATGACAATAAATAGTTAAAAATTGGGCCAGATAAAAAAAGATTTCATTTTTCCGCAACACCCAAGAAAATACGTCTTCTCGTCACTCGCCGACCCACCCTGCCCCGAACGGCGCAATCCCGCTCAGGGCTTGGCTTCACGGCTGAATACTCATCAAGTGGATAAACTACTGTTTGGGACCAAGTCAAGCCGAAAATTTACCCTAGTTTCTATTTCTATATTAGGAGCTTTGCAAAACTGATTCTTGTAAAAGCGTACTCAGGCAAACAAGTGGCCATGACCTAGAGACTATGACAACCCATTGAAACCCGGAGTCGATCTGCAGGAGGTGGTAGCATGCAACTTCAGGATCTCAAGAGTCTTTCCAGAGATACCTCTATTTCACCGTTCACCCTGAGAAAGTTCGTCAGGAAAGGACTGCCTCACTACAGGCTCGGTAGAAAGATTTTGATAGATCCCGAGGAGTTCAAGGAATGGTTCTTTCAGCGCTACCGAGCCGAGGCCACGATAACCTCTGAGGGTCTGGACCGACTCATAGCCGAGGCCCTCGATAAAGTGGAAAAATCTCCCGCTTGATCAGCTCTTCCCCATTCTGCTACGATGGCGCTGCGATATGCAGCCAGGGTTGGGAGAAAGGAGGGTAGAAAATGCCCTGGCGAAAGTACAATCCAAGAAATGGGAAACATGGCCCTATCTACCACATTGCGAAGGGAGTCCAGGTCCGGCGCGATGCCCGCGGCAGCTGGCTCCTCTTTGTCAGAAAGGGGGAAGAGCGAAAGAACAAGACCGTTGGTGAAGGCCGTTCAGGTCTGAGGAAGGCGATCAAGGCTGCCGAAGCAGTGGCCTTGCAGCTGACTCAGCCAGAGCAAGATAAGGTTGTTGAGACCGCGCGGTCAAAGGCCCCTCATTTTCGAAGCTACAGCAAAGATTGGCTTGAGGGCAACTACGGCAGATGGGCTGAAAACACCTGGGAGCGCTACGAAGGGATTCTGCGTATACATATCTGGCCGGATGCTACGTTTAAGGGAAAGCGGCTGGATGAGATAAGCCGAAGTGATATCAAGGGGTACTTGCGCAAGTTCCTCAAAACTCATGCTCCGGCTTCGGTTGAACTCGCTCATACCGTACTTTCCGGCATCTTCGAAGAGGCTTTAGATGACCGGATTATCGAGAGCAACCCTGCCCGCGGTCTGGCGAAAAAAACCCTGCCGCCAAAACGGCTGAGGGATGTCAAACAACCGGAGCCATTCGACCTGGAGGAAAGAGACCGCTTTTTGGCTCGGGCCGAAAAAAAGTGCTCTTGGTCGGAGCAGCTGATTTTGAAGGTGATGGTTCATACGGGCCTGCGCCTGGGCGAGGCACTGGCTATGAGGCTTAGACACCTGGATTTACGTAACATGACTTACTACGTTGCAGAGAGCTACAAACTGTACAAGTTCATCACGCCAAAACGTGGAAAGAAGCGGTTGGTGGACCTGCCCAATTTTCTGGCGAAGGATCTGGGCAGTTACGTGACCCATCTAAAAAAGGAGAGTCTAAGGCGCGGTCTGCCAGGTGAGGCGGACCTTTTGTTCAGAGATCCCAAGGAAAAACGTCACTGGCCCTATAGTCAGCGAAAAATCCAGGCGCTCCTTCGCAGGGTCTGCAGTGGCGCAGGCCTGAGGCTCAGAAACCCTCATGACCTGCGGCACACCTATGCGACCATCATGCTAATGGCCCACCAGAGCCCGGCGTACGTACAGAGGCAACTGGGGCACAGCTCCATCTCCATAACCGTGGATACATACGGCCACTGGATTCCAGGCGAGGGCCGTCACGGCCTCGAAGAGGCACTGCTCGGGTTGCCGCCAAACCGTCCGTTCGCGGACGCAGGACAGAGCCCCAAGCAGATGACACCGCATAATAACCAGCAAGTACTCAAAAAGACCGGCAATGATGCGGACGACAGTACTTCGTAAGGAACGCCAAAGGGCGGCTTACGTGTTAGGACAAGTCGATGAGTGGCCGACTTGAATGTGGGTACGAACGGTGTACGAGAATTGCATATTTTTGCATATTCAAAAAAAACGGCCTCGCAACTATGCGAGGCCGTTAGGAAAAAGTGCTCTTTGGTGCCGAGGCCCAGAATCGAACTGGGGACACGAGGATTTTCAGTCCACTGCTCTACCGACTGAGCTACCTCGGCACTTTTTACCTGAGCGCCCAGACTTATACGATCCACTCGTTTTTTTGTCAAGGGTAAAAAATACCGCAGTCCGCTAAGCGGACTGCGGTATTTGCCATTGCACATTAATATGACAAGAATAGCGACTGTTCACTGAAATGAAACTGGACTAGTCATCCTCCATCTCAAGTATCACATCATCCAGCCCCGGTATTGAATCATCTGCGGCCGCTTTTTTCTTGCCGCTAGCTTCGGATTCCAGGTGACCTTCCAGCTCTTGTGCGAGGGCTGAAAGATCGTCGTCGTTAAGATCCAAATCCATACCGGAATCCGAGGAAGCAGCCCCTTCTGTGGACTCCACTGCAGGCCCCATATCCATACTCTCATCCAGTTCGCCGAGGTCTTCTAATGGTATGTCGTCAGAATCAAATTCCAGCCCCAGAAATCCATCGCCTTCTTCTGAACCACCAGCGTCTTCACCGCTAATTCCGGCAAAATCGTCCAGGGCGATTTCACTGAGCTTCAGATCTTCGGAAGAATCCACGTCAGTTGATCCTCCCATACCCTGCATGTCGATATTTTCTTCCGCTGGAGTGGTGCCCGCATCAAATCCGCCCAACTCCAGCTCGGTCTCTTGAGTAAGCGAGAGCTCTTGCTCGTAGCCACCCCCACCGCCTTCCATCTCGCCAACCAGGCTGCCGAGAAGAAAAGGCACTTCCGGCCTGAAATCCACAAGATTGAGATCTTGCCGAGTCGGAGCAAGGTCTCTGCTGCATTTCAGACACTTTTCCAGATGATCAAAACTGACATAACCACACTTGGGGCATCTCATGGTACCCTCCTTGGCCCGCATTCCCCCTTATTGCCAGTCAGAGGTGGCTCGGTGGAATCCGGATGATAAAATCACTTGTGAGGCAGTATAGCCGAACTGCCCTCCAGGTCAAGGCGAAAGACCCATATCGCCCAACTCCTGTTGCAACAAGCCAATTACTACGATTGTAGCGGTTTCTGTCCTTAGTATGCGCCGGCCCAAAGAAATGCTTTGAAAGCCAGCAGCAGCAGCCCGTTCAACCTCCCCCGAGGAGAATCCACCCTCAGGCCCAATGAGTAAACAAACCTGATTGGGCTTGGGTTGAACCGCAAGGGCCTGTTTCAAGCTGCCGC
This sequence comes from Syntrophobacterales bacterium, assembly GCA_050124835.1. Classification (GTDB taxonomy): domain Bacteria; phylum Desulfobacterota; class Syntrophobacteria; order BM002; family BM002; genus BM002. Next base: position 3,755 of record JASFEM010000024.1, read on the forward strand.
CCGCTTCCTCCTCCCAGAAGATTAACTTTAGCGCGGTTGCTTCTCCCTGCCTCAACACCTCGGTGAAGTCCATCAGTGATGATATGCGGGGAACCTTATTGCGACCGCTCTGTCTCGCCGCCTCCTGGGCAATGCGCTGCCAACGTTTATGTCTGGCAGCACCCCTTTCACCAGCCAGCCATCTCTGCGCCCTTTCGGTACTCACCGGGACGATCTCTGTCACCCCGAGCTCGGTAACTTTTTGAACAATCAGATCCATTGTGGCTGGCTGACAAAGTCCCAAGACCAGCCTAAGGTTGAGGGGCGACTCGCGATCCACCCTTTCGCCCGACGCAACCTGCATCCGAACCAGCTGTCTGCCGACCTCCAAGATCTCCGCCGGAAATTCACAGCCACTGCCGTCGAAGAGTACGACACGGTCTCCCACACCTAGCCGTAGGACTCGACTCAGGTGGCGCGCAGTTTTTCCGGTGATCGTCCTCTCCCCTGGGCTGAGGGGCTCGCCTTCAACAAAGAAACGGCGCGGTTTCATGAAAACAGGCTCACTTTACAAAGAGCATTATCTGTCTTTACCATGCACCCAATCTTGTGCAGCAAAGTTTATGCCATCGGTTTACTTTATGCTCATCATAGTGGACGGCCAAGTTTGTATAGATACCAGTTAATCAGTGCCGGCCCCCAGAACACATAACTCATGGCCCCCAAAGCCAGAAAGGGCCCAAAGGGAATCCTGGTGGCTCCTCCACTCTTGTTCCTGAACATTACCAGAGCCCCTGCCAAGGTACCTGCCAGGGAACTGGCAAATAAAGTGAAAATCACACCAGGGAGGCCAAGGAAGGCACCGATCATTGCTAGCAATTTGATGTCTCCGCCACCCATTCCCTCACGTTTTCTCAGCAACTGGTAGCCAGCCGCCACTGAAAAAAGCACCCCGCCTCCCACCAGCAGGCCGACAATAGATTGCCATAGACTGAGGTGAGGAAGCAAGAAAGATGCCGCCACACCTGCGACAATTCCCGGCAGAGTGATAACATCAGGAATCGTCCAGGTATCCAGATCGATGAAAATAATCACCAGCAAGGCGGAAAAGAAGATGAAATAGATGACAAATTCCGAACTCAATCCGAAAGTCCGAAAGAGGGCGAGGCCCATGAGACCACTCAATCCCTCAACCAAGAAATAGCGGGGTGAGATGCGCGCCTTGCATTTACGGCACTTACCTCTGAGAATGAGGTAACTGACAAGGGGGATGTTGTCATAGAATCTAATGGGGCTTTGACATTGCGGACAGTGTGATCCAGGTTTCACCAGTGAAGCTCCCTGGGGCAGTCGTAGTATGCAGACATTGAGGAAGCTTCCCACCGCCGCTCCCACGGCGAAAACCCAAAATGCGAGGACAGCACTCGCCGCATTCGTCATTTAATCTGCTCCATTAGTTGGGAACCAAAAAATATTTTCCGAATCACTTCAAAGCATTATTCGTACCAATTCAAACGGTAAACGGTAAATGGTGAACGGTGAACAGTTACAGAACCAGGGCAAAATCAGTTTACCCTTCACCCCTCACTGTTTACCGATCGCTTTGCTGCGAACGCAGTGAGCAGACTAAGGACTTTATCTGCCTATGGTAAATCAAGTTCGCTCGGTGGGTTAACTGTGGCTTTCCCGATGTCCACATGACTTCTCTGGGCACACCAGCTGTTCCTGCCCTCCTTTAGTTTTGCGGATCACCATATAGGAATTCCCGCACTGGGGACACGGCTTGTCAACCGGCTGTGACCATGAGACAAATTTGCACTTGGGATATCGACTACAGCCATAGAAACGCCGCCCACGCTTGGAAACTCGCTCCACCAAATCGCCGTCACATTCAGTTTGGGGACAGGCTATCCCAATGCTTATGGGCCTTGTGTTTCGGCAACTTGGATAGTTTTCACAGGCGAGAAAGGCAACACCGCGGCGACTTTTTCGGATGACGAAACGGCCACCGCATTTGTCGCAGATTTCATCCGTGTATTGGACACTTTGTTTCGCCTCCTCACCATTTTCATCTTGCAGCGAGCGCGTATTCTTACATTCAGGATAACCCGTGCAGGCCAGAAAAGGCCCAAAACGTCCCTCTTTGACCACCATATCCCGACTGCATAGTTCACATTTTCCCCTGACTTCGCCTTCCGTGGCCACCTGAATGTTACCCTTGCTGTCCCGCCCAAAGTTTTTGCTGTTTTTACAATCGGGGTATCCAGAGCATGAAAGGAAGAGGCCATTTTTACCCCAACGTATGTGCATCTTTTTTCCGCATTGTTCACAATCAATTTCGGTGGGTACCCCCTGCCTCTTGACGTCGAGCATTTCCTTTTGGGCCCGCTCCACCGCCTTGTGAAACTGCTGATAAAAGCCTTCAATCACCTCTAGCCAGCCATGGTTGCCGGTTTCCACCTGATCCAGTTTTGCCTCCATCTGAGCGGTGAAGGCAACATTTAGGACCTCGGGAAAGCTGGCCACCAACAAGTCATTCACCAACATTCCCAGTTCGGTGGGTTTAAACCGCCCCTTTTCTTTGACCGTATATTCCTTTTTTTGAATAACCGCCATAATGCTGGCATAAGTGCTTGGTCGGCCGATGCCTTTCTCTTCCAACTCTCGAATCAACGTAGCCTCGGTGAAACGAGGCGGGGGTTGAGTGAAATGCTGCTTGGGATCCAGTTTTACCAGTTGCAAAGAACTGCCCTTTTCCAGATCCGGCAGTTTTGCTCCTTCCTCTAACCCGGCATCATTATTGTCAGAGCCCTCAATATAGATCTGCATGAATCCGGGAAAGCGCAGCACCGAGCCGCTTGCTCGCAGGAGGAACTCGGCCGCGGCAATCTGCATCACCGTCTGATCCAGCTGCGCTGGACTCATCTGACTCGCCACGAAACGCTTCCATATCAACTCGTAGAGCGCCAGCTCCTCTCGCTTGAGGTACTTGGCCATTTCCTCGGGGGTTCGAGCCACCGAGGTTGGCCGAATGGCTTCGTGCGCATCCTGAGACCCCTTACGGCTACGATACACCGGGGCCTTTTGGGGCACGTATTCCGTTCCCAGTTGTTTTCGGATCCAGCTGCGAGCCTCAGTCACCGACTCCTTGGCGAGCCGGGTGGAATCCGTCCGCATGTAGGTGATCAGACCCACAGCGCCCTTTTCCCCGAGTTCGACGCCTTCGTATAGACGCTGGGCTATGGCCATTGTCCGCTGCGCCGTATACCGCAGCTTTCGGGCCGCCTCTTGTTGTAGGGTGCTGGTAATAAACGGCGGCGCAGGCTTGCGTAAGCGGCTCTTTTTCTCAACCTCTGCCACCTGGTAATGAGCTTCTTGCAAGGCCTCAACCAGCCCTGAAGCTTGCTCTTGGTTGGCTATCTTGACTTTCTCGCCACCTTTCCGCCATAACCGCGCTTCAAATTGTGGCTCAACTTCCCCTTGCAGCAGCGCCGTAATGGTCCAATACTCCTCACTGTCGAAGGCCAGGATCTCACTCTCACGTTCACAAATGAGCCGGAGGGCCACTGATTGGACACGCCCAGCACTCAGACCGCGCCTGACCTTGTCCCAGAGGATAGGGGATATTTGATAGCCCACCAGACGGTCCAGCAGTCGCCTGGCAAGCTGGGCCTCGAACTTCATCTGATCCAGTTCACCCGGGTGCTTCAAAGCATTTTCAATGGCATCGCGGGTAAGCTCATTGAGAAGGACCCGGTAAATCCCTTTCCGAGAAGACCGCAGTTCCTCGGCAATATGCCAGGCAATGGCCTCTCCTTCCCGATCCGGGTCGGGAGCCAGGTAGATGTTTTCTGCTTGCTTAGCCGCCTTTTTCAGGGTGCGAATAACCTTTTCCTTGCCCTTAATAATTCGATAGTGCGGCTCAAATTCATGCTCAATATCGATTCCCAGTTCATTTTCGGGAAGATCCTTGATGTGTCCCACAGAAGCCTGTATATCGAAACGATCGCCGAGGTAGCGAGTCAGCGTTCGCGCTTTGGTGGGTGATTCGACGATTAGTAATGCCTTGCCCATTAGATTTCCTCTATGTCAAAATAGTTTGCAGTCCTGTGGAATAATGGAGTATTGGTGGTCTCCATTCCCCACGGGTCCTAATATAATACCTAAATTGAATTTAACACCCTATCAGCCAAAATCTCGAACAAAAAAGGTACCGGGAAGCTGTTTCACCAACCCCCTGATCTCCAGATGCAGAAGAAGCTCGGCAGTTTGGGATACGCTCAGAGCCAGCTGGCGGGCAACGGCATCGATGTGAAGCGGTTCCATGCTAAGCACTTCCCAGACCAGTCGCTCTCTTTCATTCAGGTTAGAAGGGTAACCAGTGAGCGGTTCTTTTCCCCCCACCAGATCAACAGCCGACCCGCGGCCCAGCATGGGCAGTAGTTCTTCAATGATGTCCTCTGGCCGCTCTACCAATTTAGCGCCCTCTTTGATCAAACGGTGCGGCCCTTCAACCCCATGCTTGTCTATTGGACCCGGCACTGCGAAAACCTGACGGTCCTGCTCCAATGCCATTCTCGCAGTAATCAGTGAGCCGCTTTTTGCTGTGGCTTCCACCACCAGAACACCCAGAGCGAGACCACTGATAATTCTGTTGCGCACTGGAAAATTCCCCGGTTCTGGTGGGGTGCCCAAGGGGAATTCGCTGATGAGCGCACCCGAGGCAGCAATGCGTTCCGATAATTCCCGATTTTCGGCCGGGTAGACAACATCCAATCCTGTCCCAAATACCGCCAGGGTTCTGCCACCCCCCGCCAGCGCTCCAGCGTGTGCCGCACTATCGATACCTCGTGCCATGCCGCTCACTACGGTCCAGCCTCGCCATGCCAATTCCCTACACAGTTTCTTGCAGGCGGTCAGACCGTAAGTTGAGGCTTGCCGCGACCCCACCACCGCCACAGCCTGCTCATCTACTTGAGAAAGTGTGCCTTTTACGTAGAGAATGGGTGGAGGATCTGAAATATTGGCTAAGAAGTGGGGATAGTCTCCTGTGCCCCAACGAATGATGCGAATGCCAAGGTCCCGCAGCCGAGCCATCTCTCTGTGAGCTGTCTCCTTAAAGGGTAAGGAGCGCATGGCCTTGATGCTAGCTTCTTTTAATCCGGGCACCTTCTCCAGGTGTTGCCGAGGAGCGGCAAACACCTGATCAGGGCTACCAAACCGCTGAATCAACCGGTGAAACGTCCTGGCACCCACGCCTGGTATCAGAGTCAGCGCCAACCAGTCGAGTTCCGTTTCCATACCATCTCTCTGGGAGCTCTCGTACGGACCTTAGAGTAGAGACCAAAGTCGTGCCCTAAACAAAGCCCCCCTAAAAAATGGGCCATGTAAGCTGGCTTCCCAACTCCATGGCCCACAGCCGTCATTCTTATCAGTGACGTTGGTCAGTTTTGCGTCACGAGCCTTATGCGTTCACCTGGCATAAACTCGTTCAAGGAGTAAGTAACCACAGCCGCAGCCGTTTCATACTCAACCGCCAACACCATAAGCTCGCCGATGGGTTCAACCGAAAGGACAAGTTTTGCCTCTTTCCCAGTGAAAGCTTCCTCCGCCTTGGGTGTTCTAAAGACCATGAAGCGATGTCCGGCCTTAATATCATCTCTTTCACCAAGATCGATGTAAACGATCTGCATGTTTCCGATAAGGAAGGTCTCCCCTTTCGACAAAATAATATTGCCTTCTATGGGCTCGGTGCCATCTTGAAGAGCAATCTCCTCAGACCTTTTTTTGTAGGGCATCAATTTGTCTCCGGGGGAGATGGATTGGTATGAGCTTCTGACGCGTGCTTTGGCGTAACCTGAAGCTACCTCTGTTACCTCCACCACACCCAGAATTGTGTTCAGATATCCAATGTCTTTTTGGGTTATGGGATGCCTGACGAGCTCCGAAGTACTGAAAATGAAATAGCGCTTTCCCACCTCAGGCTCAGCTCTTTTGTCGAACTTGAGGTAGACCTTATCGGCCGAGCCAATGAGCTTTCTCTGCCTTTCTTCTCCCACAATCATGCCGACACCCCGCGGTATGAAGGGTGTAATGAACCCCACCTGATCGATTTCCGCAAAGGTCATACCTGGAGCCTTGGGCGGCGGCGGTGGCGGCGGCGGCGGAGGCGGCGGCTGAGTGGAAGGCTGAGTGGAGGGTTCCACAGCCGGGGTTACCTCCTCGACGGGAACGGCAGCAATCTCTTTCAAAGATTCTGGTAACTCGTAGTAAACCCGCAACTCCGTGCCTGGGTAGATCCAGTGGGGATTGGTGATGTGCTGATTCAGCTCCCACACCTTGGGCCAAACCCAGGGATTACCATAAAGAGCGTCGCAAATATCCCAAAGCGTATCACCCTTTACCACGACATGGATGTAGGTTTCTTTATCAGCCTCGCCAGAAGGGTTTTGTTCTTGAGCCTCCACGCGAGCAGTTTGCGCAAAAGCCAGAAGCAAAGTGCCCACCATCAACCAAACAAGGACTGTTCGTTTCACGGTTGACCTCTCCCGTTTTCAGGTGGAGCCGGTTTTCTGACAGCCTCTATGGTCTGTCCTACACTCTAACCTACGACCAATACACACATTTTTTCTGTATGTCAACCTAGATGACCTAGCAAGAAACATACCTGTTTATATAAGGAGAAGACGTAACCTGTTGTATTATCCTGAAATAATTAATGTTTAGTGAATTTACTCAATCGACGATTACCTTCTGCCGCCTGCTAGATACACCGCAACGAGCACAGAGTCCACAGAGAAACGTCAGATATGTATAATATCAATCATTTTTCACCCAAAAGAACTTTTATGCGATCTCCGTCTCCTATGTGGGTTAACCCTCCATCATTCTGATCCTCCGCCACCCCTTTTTACCTCTTTGCTTTTACTCGTACTCGAGAGCTGGCAAACCTGCCTTCCCAAACGATCAGGACAGGACTTGCCACAAATATGGATGAATAGGTACCCACCACCACACCCACTATCAACGCGAAAGCAAAGTCATGAATGACCCCACCACCCAATATGAAAAGCGCGGTGACCACTATCAGGGTGGTTCCTGAGGTGAGGATAGTGCGGCTGAGGGTCTGATTTATGCTACTGTTCACCACCTCAGTAAACTCGCGCCGCCTGCCCGTGCGCAGGTTTTCCCTAATCCGATCGAAAACGATGATCGTGTCGTTTAGGGAGTAGCCGATAATGGTCAACAAGGCGGCTACTACGGTCAGGTCAAATTCCTTGTTGGTGAGGGCAAAGGCGCCCACAGTTATCATCACATCGTGGATGAGGGCAACGACCGCTCCGAGGGCATACTTGAGTTGCAGAAACCAGCAGCAGACCAATGTGATCGCCAAAGCCGCCAGAATCAACATGGGAATGCTCATGCCAATGGCCCGAAGGACATACACTCCCATAAGTAAAGCCCCGGCCATGACCAGAGCCGGCATCCATTTGACCTCAAATCTCCCGGAGATGTAGATTGCGATGAAGAGCAGAGCATAGTAGATGGCTAAGAGCGCCTTCTGGCGCAGGTCTTCACCTACCTTGGGTCCCACCATTTCTACTCGCTCAATGATAACGGTATCTTCGCCGTAGGTCCGCTCTAAGCTGTCCTTTACCTCCTTGCTGAGGTTGGCCAGCTTGGACCTGGAAATGTCAGTACGGATAAGAAAGACGCTTTCGCCTTCACCGCCGAACCGCTGGATGGCACTGCGGTCCAGACCCACGGACTTGAGTCCATCCTTGATTTTGTCGGCACTGGTAGGGTTGTTGAACCTAACCTGGACAATGGTACCCCCGGCAAAGTCAATACCGTAAATGCTTGTTCCCCGCCAAACAAGGGCAGCGAGTCCAATGAGAATTAGCCCCAGAGACAGGATGAAAGCAACCTTACGGCGACCGACAAAATCAATATTGATGTCATGTTTGATAAATTGCATGGTACCTCTCTGTGGTCATCTAGCTGGTATTTGAACGACTGTGAAATTGAACCCTCAAATCCAAATATCAACACTTTTTAAATCCGAAATCCGAATATCGAAATCCTAAACAAATTCAAATTTTCAAAATCCAAATGAACCAAACAAAAAACAACTTTTCTTGAACACTTACGTTTTGAACATTTGAGCATTTGAATTTTGGATTTGTTTCGTGCTTCGGATTTAGGATTTCGGATTTGGAGGGCGAAGGCCCTCATATACTCAACTTCTTCATCCGTTTTTTCTGAAGTAGATAATCGAACAACAACCTAGATCCGAAAATAGCGGTAAACATGCTCGCAGCAATGCCGAGGCTCAGGGTAATGGCAAAGCCCCGTACCGGTCCGGTGCCGAACTGCAAGAGGACTACGGCAGCGATCAATGTGGTGACGTTGGCATCTAGAATAGTAATGGTGGCCTTGCTGTACCCGCTGTCCAACGCGGCACGCGGCGTTTTCCCCAACCGCAATTCCTCACGTATTCGCTCAAAGATCAACACGTTAGCATCAACAGCCATGCCGATGGTGAGAATAATGCCGGCAATACCCGGAAGGGTAAGGGTAGCGCCGAACGCGGCCAGCCCCGCCATAATTAAAACAATATTGAGGACCAAGGCCAGATCGGCGATAATCCCGGAGCCGCCATAGTAGATGACCATGAATGCAACCACGAACACACCACCCACGGCCATGGACAAGAGCCCCTTGCGGATGGAGTCTTTTCCCAGCGATGGCCCCACTGTCCGCTCTTCTAATATTTTCACCGGGGCGGGCAAAGAGCCGGCCCGCAGCACCACAGCCAGGTCTTTTGCTTCCTCCATGGTGAACTGGCCTTCGATGACTGCATTTCCCCCGCTGATGCGATCCTGAATAACTGGGGCTGAATAGACGTTGCCGTCCAAAACAATAGCCAGCCGTTTCTTGACGTTTTCGCCGGTTATTCGCTCGAACAGTTTCCCACCGCGATCGTCAAAATTAATTGCCACGTAGGGGCGATTAAACTGGCTGTCAATACGTACCTCGGCATTGGTTAGAAACTCGCCGGTGAGCAGCGTGCGGTCCTTGAGCAGGTAGGCGGTGCGACTCACTTGTCCGGTGACTGGATCAACTTGACGGCTATAGTAGACCTTATCGCCAGGCGGCACGTTGCCCTTGAGGGCCTCCTGCACGCTACGTGCTTCATCAACCAGCTTGAACTCCAGCAGGGCCGTCTTGCCGATGAGGTCAATTGCCCGCTGTGGATCTTTGATCCCGGGCAACTGAATCAATATACGGTTTTCACCCTGAGTTCGGATATCCGGCTCACTCACACCAAATTGATCAATACGGTTGCGGATCGTCTCCAGACCCTGATCTACAGCAAGCTTCTTGATATGGCGGACCTGACTGTCCTCGATTTTCAGGAGAAATTGGAGTTGGTCCGGTGTCAGAGTTCGATTGGATACCTCCAGCAAGGGAAACTTATTCTTGAGTAGGTCAGCGACAGGCTGCCAATCTTGTTCCTTCGGCAGCAAGATCCGCAACCCGTCCTTGCCTTGCCGCTCCACCAGCCGGAATCGGATATGTGCACTGCCCAGTTCATCTTTTATCTCTTGAGCCAGACGCTCCGCAGTGTTTTCCACCGCCTTGGCATGCTCCACCTCGAGAGTCAGATGCATGCCACCTTGCAGGTCAAGGCCGAGGTGAATCTTTTTGTCTGGAAAGACTTTTGTCCACCACGGGGGCATCTCCTTGCTCAAAGTGGGCAGTAAATAGATGAGCGCTGCCACAAAGACCGCCAGTACCAGGACCGCCCGCCATCTCAGATCTTTCACGCCAAATTTCTCCTTTTAAAATCATGAATAGCGAATAGCCATTTTACCCCGGCTCCACTTATAGATACATACCATGCGGTTTACGCTGTGTAACCACGTAGTGGGCCGTTTACTTCTTGTCTTTTACTTCTGGCTCTTTGGACTCCATGCCCGCGATGTAGCTTCGCCCCACTTTGACCCGGACCTTCTCAGCGATCTCCAATGTAACCACTGCATCGGTAATACCGGTTATTTTGCCATGCAACCCGCCGACCGTGACTACCGAGTCGCCCCTTTTGAGGCTGGTGAGAAGTTCGCGGTGCCTTTTTTGCTTTTTTTGCTGAGGCCGAATCAACAAAAAGTAAAAAATGGCAAACATCAGAAGTAGCGGCACCATGGCGGCGAAGCCACTTCCCTGGCCACCACCGGTACCACCAGTACCCATGGCATATGCCACGCCTATCCAATTCATAAAAAGCCTCCTCGTGCTTATGGGGAAGCACCTCCGATTGGGAGAAACAGATTGTCGCCAATCGCAGCTCTCAGCTTCCAGTGTGCACTTGTCGCTGTTGATAAAATTGTGTCCTGAACTCCTTATACGTATCGGCCGCGATCGCTCGTCGCATTTGCCGCATCAGCTCAAGGAAATACCAGAGATTATGGATGGTATTCAGTCGATGAGCTAGGATTTCGTTGGCCATAAACAAATGGCGCAAGTAGGCTCGAGAATAGTATCTGCACGTATAGCAAGTACAGAACTCATCAATGGGCACATCCTCGTCTCGGTGTTGGCTGTTCTTAATAATTATCCGCCCGCGATTGGTAAAAAGCATACCGTTGCGGGCATTGCGGGTGGGAAGGACGCAATCAAACAAATCCGCTCCCAGCCCCACCAAATCCACGAGATCCTCTGGAGTTCCCACACCCATCACATAGCGAGGTTTATCCTTTGGAAGTAACGGCAGGCACGCCTCCGTCACCGCCATCATCTCCTCCTTGGATTCCCCGACACTGAGACCGCCCAGCGCGTAACCGGCAAAATCCATCTCCACCAACCTCTCAGCGCAATTACGCCGGAGTTTCGTGGACATGCCCCCCTGTACAATGGCGAATAACGCCTGATCTTGCCTGGTTTTCGCCTCCTTGCAGCGGTGAGCCCAACGCAGGGTCCGCTCCATGGAAGCCTGGACGTATTCACTGCTGGCCGGATAAGGGGTGCACTCATCAAGACACATAATTATGTCGGCTCCGAGAGCTTCTTGAATGTGCATAACCCCTTCCGGGGTAAGAAAATGACGCGAACCATCCAAATGAGATTGGAAGGTTACCCCTTCCTCACTAATCTCACGAGTTGGTGCCAGACTGAAAACCTGATATCCACCGCTGTCGGTGAGCAGTGGGCCATCCCAGTGCATAAACCGATGCAGCCCACCCAACGCTTCTATCAGATCGGCTCCCGGCCTTAACCACAGGTGGTAGGTATTGGCCAACACGATCTCGGCACCGAGAGACTTCAAATCCTCAGGGGTGAGACCCTTTACCGTGCCTTTAGTCCCTACCGGCATGAACGTCGGTGTCTGCACGGTACCGTGAGGTGTCCCAATTTCTCCCAACCGGGGACCATCTGTGTATTGCTTCCTGAGATAAAACTCCACAGTAGAAATTACTCAATGAACATGGCATCGCCATAACTATAAAATCGGTATCGCATCCGGATAGCCTCTTTGTAAGCTTCCAGCACCAAACTGCGGTCGGCCAGAGCGCAAACAAGCATGATCAGACTCGAGCCCGGCAGATGAAAATTGGTGAGCAGCCCGTCGATTACCTGGAACTGGTAGCCCGGATAAATAAAGAGGTCACACCAGCCACTTCCGTGCTGAACTCGCCCGCGGCTGAAAGCAAACTCCAAGGCGCGCACGGTAGTCGTTCCTACAGCTACCACCCGGTTACCCTCTTCCCTGGCTTTGTTGATAGCCAGTGCAGTTTCCGCGGAAATCTCGAAAAACTCTTGGTGTAATCGGTGCTGGCGAATGTCCGTTTTCCGAACCGGCTGGAAGGTACCTAAACCCACATGGAGCGTCAAGCTGGTGATAATTACACCCTTTTGTCTAAGACTCTCAAGAAGGGTCCCGGTGAAATGCAATCCTGCCGTCGGTGCAGCTACCGCCCCGGGCTTCGTGGCGTAAACCGTCTGATAGGCTAGAAAATCATCAACCTCAATTGGTCCACCGTTTCGCCGGATGTAGGGGGGAAGTGGCACGCAGCCCACACTCTCAAGAATCTCCAGCAGAGACCGCTCGCCCAGAAATTCCACCTGCGCCTGACCGTCCACCACTTGCTCACAGACCCTCGCCTGAACACCATCTTCAAAGAACAGCACTGTTCCTGGCTTTACCGCTTTGCTGGATTTTACCAAGCAGCGATAGGGGCCGTGCTCAATTGCCGGATGCAGTACCAGCAACTCAACCTTGCCGCCGGACTCTTTGTGCCCCAGCAATCGAGCTGGCACCACCCGGGTGTCGTTTACCACAACCACATCGCCTGCCGTCAGATAACTTCCCAGGGCGGAGATGCTCCTGTGTCTGATGCGTGCCTCGGCACGATTGAGAACCAACATTCGGGACTCATCCCGCTTTTGGACAGGCACCTGTGCGATAAGTTCAGCAGGCAAATCATATTGATAATCTTCCAGTAAGTACATGAAGTTTTTTCCACTAAAGCCAGATCATAAGCCACGAAAGCTAAGCATAGTTGCGTTTTGAAGTCAACTGATTTAGCCCCATTAAGGGATTTCCCCAAAAATGTCACATTCTAGGCATAGGGGAGGCTACTCCACAACGAGCAATTCACGCCATTTTATGGCAGTGTTCCAGCTAGGAAAGCACCAAATCTTCATGCAGGCCCTAGCAAGGCGGAGATATGCACAGAAAGGTTGCTCAGATGCTCGTTGATTCGCAGCCTGCCCCTATGCCTGTGCTGGTGTCTCTTCTGAGTGACTGGCGGAAGGTCTGTAGCCACTTCCCCGGCTGTGACTGGGGGAGCCCCTGGCCCCGTTCCGCAGGAACGGGGAACAGGGAGGGGGTGCCCTGCCCGCCATGCGAGCAAGGCGAGGCGGGCGGGCTTCCCCCGGTCACAGCCGGGCTTGAAGTGACTCCGCCGCAGGCGGATGAGACTCGGAACGACAGAAGAGGCACCCGCAAAGGCATTTTCATTCTTGAAACCAGGGCAAACTGGCTTGGTAGACAAAATTCAATTATCAATTTTTGGGGAAATCCCTCATTAAGCTCTATTCGATGTGCTGTCCTGTAGGGCCAACCTCCTGCTCGGGATCTTTTTGGAAGGCTTAAACTCATCGCGACCCGGAGGTCGCTCCTACATGAACGGTCCACTTTCAGAAAAAGTTACTTTTCTGCCCAAGATAGACGAGAACCATACCAACACACATGGCCGCGAAACCAAAGGTCCGCAAGTGGATTGCTGGCATTTCACTGACCTTAACCAACCACCTCTTAATCCGCTCAGGAAAAGCAAAGTAAGGCAGTCCTTCCAGGATCATGACCATTCCCAGAACGCTGAAGAAAAACTTCATGGCATCTCCTGCAGAGTTTTCATGTCAGATTTTAGATTGCAGATTTAAGATTGTAGATTGGGGAATCTAAAAGAATGAATTGTAAGTCGCTCCTTGGCTCTGTGTCAAGAAAGACTAAGAGCCCTGCGCTAAGCGCAAAGCGCATAGCATTAAAGGCTCACGGCGCAGGGCGATTTGGGACTACTTAGTGACAATAAATGACGGCGAAGCCAAATGACCCTCTGTTTCCGGCTGCCTGCTGCAAGCTGCCCGCCGCCAGCTGTATTTCTTTATGCTCTATGTCAAGGAAGTGCTTGGTTGCAGCTTTTGGAGAAGTCGCCCTTGATTATGTGACACAAATGAGCTAGTTTTGGGCCCACGCGAAGAATAAAGGAGTCAGGAGACAGAAGCTAGGAGACAGGAGAAACTATGATCGGTAGCACCATCGAAATCGATCTTGAGGCCTTGCGCCACAACTTCGCACAAGTGCGAAACCTCGTCGGTCAATCCAGTTCAATCCTTGCGGTGGTCAAGTCTGATGCCTACGGCCACGGAATGGTAGAGGTGGCTCGCGAACTTGAAGTTCAGGGGGTAGAGTATCTTGGGGTGAGCACCTACTCGGAGGGTGTGACTCTTCGAAAAAACGGGCTCAAAACCCCCATATTGATTCTCCTCGGCGTCGAAAAGGATGAGTTTTCCGAAATTATCCAACACCGCCTCACACCGGTACTTTACCGCAGGGATATTGCCAGCGAAATCTCCACTGCAGCCCTAGCAGCAAAAACTCAATTACCTGTGCATTTGAAGATCGACACTGGCATGGGCCGTCTAGGAGTTCCTTATGTTGAGGCAGCCGAATTTTTCGAGTTAATAAGATCACTCGAGGGAATTCGTGTGGAGGGCCTCCTCTCCCATTTCGCCTCTGCTGACGAACATGACAAGTCCTTCAGCAGCTTGCAGCTTGAACGGTTTCGCCAGGCACTGACTCAGGCAGAAAGTGCTGGCTTAGATTTTCGCTACACCCATATTGCCAACTCGGCCGGGGTAATTGACCTGCCTGATTCCTACCTCCAGCTGGTCCGTCCAGGCCTAATGCTTTATGGTGCTCCTCCGTCTCAGGAACTTCATCGTCTCGTATCACTCAAACCAGTGATGACCCTGAAGACGCGCGTTCTCCAAGTCAAAGAGGTGGACGCCGGTTCCCCTATCGGTTACGGCTGCACCTATGTCACCACCAGGCCCAGCCGCATCGCCACTCTCCCCATAGGCTACGATGACGGTTATGACCGGCTGCTGTCCAATAAGGGTGTCGTGCTGGTCCGCAATTGTCGGGCGCCGGTGGTGGGTCGTATTTCTATGTGTCTCACCACTGTGGATATTACCGAAGTTCCGGATGTACAGGTAGATGACGAGGTCGTGCTCCTGGGAAGGCAGGGAGACCAAGAAATCACCGCCGATGAGATAGCCGCCCTCATCGGTACCATCAACTACGAGATCTTTTGCAATTTAGGTGGTAACCGCAAGAAACAGTTTTTGAACAGCTCTGTGAACTAACCGCGCTAGAATACCATATGATTAAAGACAAAACTCTGGAAATACTCAGTAAAACACTCCACCAATGCGGCGAACGTGGCCTCTTTCAAATTCCCCCTGGTTTCGAGATTCAGTTGGAGGTGCCCCGAATCGAGGCACATGGAGATTTTGCCACCAATGTTGCCTTGAATCTGGCGAAACCTAACCGCTGCTCTCCGAAAGATATCGCTGCCTCCTTTGTTGAACAGTTGGCCGACGGCGAGGGGCTTTTCGCCAAGGTAGAAGTTGCCGGCCCAGGATTCATTAACCTGGTCATCAGTCCTTCTGCTTGGTTGGAGGTCTTAAAAGAAATACACCGTCTCGATAAGAACTACGGCTGCCCAGATATTGGGCACGGTCGCTACGTCCAGGTAGAGTTCGTCAGTGCCAACCCCACCGGTCCCCTGCATGTGGGCCATGGCCGCGGAGCTGCGGTTGGCGATGCCCTCGCCAATATTCTTGAAGCAACTGGCCATCGAGTAGAGCGAGAGTACTACATCAATGATGCCGGGACCCAGGTAGAAACCCTGGGGCGCTCCGTGCTGCTGAGATATCAACAACTCCTGGGCCGCCGGGTGGCATTCCCCGAAACCTGTTATCAGGGCGACTACATTCGAGCCTTAGCCCGGGAGATGCAAGATATCCATGCAGACTCCTATTCGGATGCCACCGAAGAAGAGGCGCTTTCTGTGTTCAGTGACTACGCGGGCAAGCGCATCCTCGAAGGTATCCGAACCGATCTCGAGGAATTTGGGGTCCACTACGATCGGTGGTTTAGCGAGAAAAGCCTGTATGAAAGCGGAGCGGTGGAGCGGGTGATCGAGACTTTGAAAGTGGCCGGCCATATCTACGAAAAGGATGGCGCTCTCTGGTTCCGATCCACATCATTTGGGGATGAAAAAGATCGAGTGGTGGTGCGGGCCAACGGCATGACCACCTATTTTGCCTCGGATCTGGCTTACCACCAAGATAAATATCTCCGCGGTTTCCAACTGGTCATCGACCTCTGGGGGGCGGACCACCACGGCTATATGGATCGGATGTATGCCGGGGCTATGGCCCTGGGTAAGGAACGGGAAGCCCTCAACTTGCTCCTGGTGCAATTGGTAAATCTGCTGCGCAAGGGAAAGCAGGTAGCCATGTCCACCCGCGCCGGCGAATTCGTCACCCTTCAGGACGTGATCGGGGAAGTTGGGCGCGATGCCGCCCGCTTTATTTTTTTGACTCGGCGCTCTGACAGCCCCCTGGATTTCGATCTAGAACTTGCCAAAGAGAAAAGCGCCGATAATCCAGTTTATTACGTCCAATATGCTCATGCCCGAATCTGCAGTATCAGCAGGCTGGCGGAGGAACGCCAATTAGATTTGGAAGATGATAAGACCCTAGAGTTGAACCGGCTGGAGCTGCCTGAAGAATTGGCTCTCATCAAGCAGCTTAGCCTGTATCCGGAAGTGATAGAAAACAGCGCTCGCTTTCTCGAGCCACACCGTATTCCCTACTACCTGACCCAGTTGGCTTCAGCCTTCCACAGTTATTACAAGCACCATCGGATCATTCAGGAGGACCTGGCCTTGGCGAAAGCGCGGTTCCATCTGGTCCAGGCCATCCGTATCGTAATACGCAACGCTTTGGAATTGCTCGGAGTCTCAGCGCCTGAAAAAATGTAGAACAATGGCTGGACCAAACACGGCCAGCTATGAGAATATAGGTTTCACATTTTGAGATTTTAGAGCTTTCCAATTTATTTTTGAGGATCTTCCAAATCCCATGAGTGCAACCAAAAGAAAAAAACGCAGCAAGAAATCGGTTCGGTTCGAAGTGAGCAGACTTGCGCTTGCGGGCTGGGGACTAGGGCTTTTCCTGGCTTTACTCTGGATGTTTTTGCTGGGGCTCTTTGTGGGTAAGGGAATCACTCCTGCCAATATCAATTTGGCTGAAATCAAAAAAAGGATGGTTGCCGAGGGCATCTGGCCGGGCTCCAGTAAGCCGGCCCAGCAAGAAAAACCTTCCGCAACGACAAATACAAAAAAGAAGATCCCTCTCAAGGATCTGGAATTCTACGAAAAGCTGGCCAAAAAGAAAAAGGCCCAGCAACAGAGCCCCCCTAAAGCAGATAGTCCAGTTCAGAAAAAGGCAAGCACAGTGGTGACTCCCCCACCTACGCCCGCGCCCAAACAAGTTCAAAAAACCTCCAAACAGCAGAAACCATCCTCGACTCGATTCACCGTTCAGTTGGCTTCTTTCAAAGATTTTGCTAGCGCAAGAAAATTTGCTGCTAGCTTCAAAGATATGGACCCACAAGCCACCATAAGACAGGTTGATCTGCCTGGAAAAGGACGCTGGTACCGGGTGCAAGTGGGAAAGCTTTCCAGCCGCAAAGAGGCCGAAGTGCTAGCTGATCGGCTTGGAAAAAAATATCAACTCCAAGCCTTCGTTGTGGGTATTAGTGATAATTGAAGATTTTTGATTGCAGATTGCAGATTTTTTAAGGAACTAAGTACAGAAACCCTAAAGCAAAATCTGAAATCCTGGCTGGCTGCAGAGTAAACATACGAGTTTGCTAGGCATACTTGACAGTAATTTAGCTCTCGTGATTAATTTAGGGACACTTTATCTCGAGTAGATTTCACGGCACGACACTTCTCGCTCTCCCGCTCAAGCGATCTTCAGGTTCGAATACTTCCTCAGGATAGGATAGTGACATGAAGGTCCTTCTGGTATACCCGGAGTATCCGGTTACCTTCTGGAGTTTTGATCACGCGCTCAAGTTTATCTCCAAGAAGGCTGCCTACCCACCCCTGGGACTTCTCACAGTTGCGGCCTTGCTCCCAGATGACTGGGACATCCGGCTGGTGGATCTCAACATTGAAAAGCTCAAAGACAAGGACCTAGTCTGGGCTGACTACGTCATGATCAGCGCCATGTTGATCCAGAAAAAGTCCGTTTTGAGCATTATTCAAAGATGCCACCAGTTGGGGACGAAAGTCATCGCTGGCGGACCTCTTTTCAACAGTGCCCCAGAAGAATATTTCGATCTAGTGGATCACCTGATCTTGAACGAGGCCGAACTTACCCTGCCACCTTTTCTCGAAGACTTGAAGAATGGAACCCCCAAAAAAGTTTATCGCACTGAAGCCTTTCCTGAAATGAGCCTAACACCCAGCCCGCGTTGGGATCTGATCAAGGTGAAGAAGTATGCCACGCTAATGGTTCAATGTTCGAGAGGCTGTCCGTTCGATTGCGAATTTTGTGATATCACCTCCTTATATGGCCGTAAACCTCGGGTTAAAAGTGCGGAGCAACTGATCGACGAACTGGAATTAATTTACCATTTGGGTTGGCGCAGCAGTATTTTCATCGTAGATGACAATTTCATTGGAAATAAGGTCAAGATCAAAAAAATGCTTCGGCGACTCATAGAGTGGATGCAGCAGCATGAGTATCCTTTTCATTTTATTACTGAAGCATCCATAAACCTGGTCGACGACGACGAACTCATCGAGTTGATGGGCGAGGCAGGGTTCAATACGGTCTTTATCGGTCTAGAAACACCAAACGAGGAAAGCTTGAAGGAATGCGCCAAAAATCAGAACCGCCGCCGTGACATGGTTGGTGCCATCAAAAAACTCCAGGCAGCAGGTATTCAGGTTTTTGGTGGGTACATTGTTGGCTTCGACAACGATGACGAGGGAATCTTCTCCCGGCAAATAAAGTTCATCCAAGACTCAGGGGTAGTGACAGCAATGGTGGGGCTGCTCAATGCCCTGCCAAAAACCAGGCTCTGGCAAAGACTCCACGCGGAAAACCGACTCCATCTCGATGCTTCGGGGGATAATACAGACGGTAGCATAAATTTCATTCCAAAAATGGAAACAGACATACTCATTAAAGGCTACCGAAACCTCGTTCGAACCATCTACAGCCCGCGATACTTTTACCGACGGGTGTGCGAATTTCTGGAACACTATGAGCCCCGCAGGAGATGGCGCGTTCAAGGCTACGATATCAAGGCTTTCATAAAATCCATTTTCTATCTCGGGGTAATGGGAAATGGGATCTCCCAGTGGTACTATTGGAGAATGTTATTTAAATCCATAATCTTCCATCGCAATCTGTTTCCAGATGCCGTCAAATTAATGATCTTCGGCTATCACTTCCGCAAAGTCTCAAAAAAAGTGTAAGAGACCCGTCTTTTTCATTTCTCATCTGCCATTTCATAATGATCATAACGCATACGTATTCAAGTCCACATAGAACGGGCTTGAGGGCTGAGGTATTCCCGAAGCGGCGTATGTGGCCAGCATTTGCCTCCCAAAGGAAACAACTCTACCAGAGTAAAACAGCAAAGGCTGGCACATCCGCAGCTCGGGCTGACACTGCCCCCGGTCCAAAGGACCTCCGCCCAAAAAGGGAAGCAGGCCGAGCGTAAGCGGAGGGAATGGCTCAGCCCTCGAGTGCTCACACCTTGTTAGGGCAATAAACATTTTTCTCATTCAGAAATTAGAACTGCGAAATGTTAAATCCGTTTCTTATCCCCGCTTTATCTCTGTTCCTATGGAGAAGGCTTTGCCAAGATATTCTCCAGTACCATGGTAAGCCCGGTTTTCGGGGGCAAACCAGATCGGCTTGACCTTCTCCAGATCAGGAATCCCACCTTTACCCAATAGAGCCTCATCCACCTTAATATCCAGAATCTCGCCGACGAATTGGGTGTGTAGCCCCAGTTCAAAAGTGTGGAGCAGCCTGCACTCCACGACCAGTGGAAATTCCTTAACATATGGAGCGTTTACCAGGTCACTTTTGACGGGGGTAAGTCCGGCGGTGGCGAACTTGTCCTCGTCTCTCCCTGAAGCCATACCGAAATAATCGGCCTCCTTGACGTAATCTTTCGAAGGAAGGCTGATGGTAAACGCCTCTTGCGCTACGATATTACCGTAGCTGTAGGTAGCCTGCCTAAGGGAGACCGCAATACATGGTGGCCGCGAGCAGCAAATTCCCCCCCAAGCAGCGGTCATAACGTTCGGCTTACCATCCTTGTCATACGTTCCCACAACGAAGACCGGGGTGGGATAAATGATGGTTTTTGCGCCTAAGGACTTTTTCATAACCGACCTCCTGTGTTAATTTTGGTTACTTATTGCTCTACCCTCGTAAGGGAAAATCCTTTCATAAAGAGATAGAAGAAGCCGATAAACAAAAAATTGATCAGAGCCGTGATGTGAAAGCCACCCTCAAAGCCGATGACCTGAATAACCGGCCCCATAAGAGCGGAACTGAGCATCATGCCAAAATAGATACAGGTATTATAACCGCCCATGGCCAGCCCACGAGATTCCGGAGGGACAACTTCCGCAATGAGCGCCCCCACTGAGGTAAAGGCCAAGCCCATGCTTATCCCCAAAGCGGCTGCAAATATTATGAAATGGCCTGCACTTGCAGAGATTGCAAAACCAACCATGGAACCGACAAACCCAAGCAGTCCTATGACAACGAGGCTGCCACGTTTGGCAACCTTATCACTGAGATGGCCGAAGGGAATACGAGAAAGCGCGTTGCTGATACCTTGAACCGCAAAGACAATCCCGATTTGTCCCACATGAAGGCCTTGGTTCTGGGCGTGTAGGGGGAGAAAGGTCACAAACATCCCGAGGCCAAAACAACCACCCACGGTAACCAGCCAGCAACCCAGAAGAGGCCTGTTTTGCATGAGCTCGCCAGCAGCGGCAGACCATTTATCTTTTTTCTGCGTGCTGCTGACCACAAGGCGGGCGCGGGGCAAGAAGAAGACGATAAGCCAAAAGGTGATGAAAATAAGCGTACCCGAGATCAGGAACACCTGGAGAAATCCCAATTCCTTGGCCACAAAACCTCCCACCGCTGGTCCCAGACTCATGGAAGTGTAGAGGGCTGTGGTGTACCATCCATAAGAGCGTCCAAGGTGAGTGGGAGGCGAAATATCAGCGACCAATGACATCATTGTTGGGCCGAATGCGGCCAGTCCTATTCCAAAAAAGAGGTAGATCCAGACCATTTGCATGGGGGTCGTGCTGAAATAAAGCAAATACGACGTCGCCGACAAAATAAGTACGCCAAGACAAGCGAGACGCTTTCGTCCGAAACGATCTGAGAGGATACCCAAAGGCAGAGACAACAACCCTGCCATGAGTAAGAAAGCGGAATTAATGATTCCCACCTGCACGGTATCGGCACCAAGGGATAGGGCGTAAAGCGGTACCACGGGAAGCCGCATATGGGAACCCAAATAACCGCCAAAGGCTACCCCACAGCAAATGAACAGCAGGGTCGCATAGGATGGCGCAATTGATTTGTCACGGCTGAGGATTGTCATTGGTATAGGATTTGGCAGTGGAATGTTGTGGCTTAAATGGCCGACCGTTCTTGGGAAGAATACGACAAAGACGTTTCGGACGCCAGTTCAATCTGCTGGAGCAAAGGAGGATTCTAGCCAGGTTATCTCACTCGAACTTGATATGGTTGAAGCCGTTTGGCCGGACATAGGTGGGAAATGTGATTTAGGAATTTAGCAGGTTTCGCCTATATCCTTGTCTCACTTTTTGAATCATAGAAAATATTGCTCGGCTCTTTACCATCCAGCAGCATTCTGTAGGAATCAACCATAAAACCAGCAATGATTTGATTTGTCATGATGACGGACGGATCGGGGCGGTATTTACATGCTGCTCTGACCCTTTCCGGTGTCTCAATTTCTCTTCCATCAACAATATCGTACAAGTCCAATAGTTCCGCAGGGGTTTTTTTGTTTTTTGCCGGATTGTATATAACAACCTGTCCCGCATCCACGTTAGTGCCGCCACTGATGATTATCTTTTTTTGTTGTTTACATTTTTCACTCATCACGATTCTTGTTTCAAAATTGTCAACGCAATCGAATATAACATCGAAAGATGAAATGTCTGTGTGTCTCTTGAAGTATTCGACCCATGAATTGGCGTTAACACCAAATAAATCCTTCAGCCTTCTCGCCAGTGTTTCTGCTTTGCTCTTCCCAACGGCATCGTAAAACAATATCTGCCTGTTCAAATTTGTCGTTTCAGCCACGTCAGGGTCCATGAAGGTGGATTGTTGAAATCCTGCGTAAGCAAGTCCGAGACCTAAGAAAACCCCCAAGGCCCCTGAGCCGGTCACCAGTATCCTTTGATCTCTTGCTGCGCCTTCGAGTTTTTTTCTCTCATACGAAATGATGTCCGCAGATACTTGCTGATTCATTAAAATATTCTTGGTCTCTTCCAGTACGATCCCAGAGACAATGATGTCGAACACACCATCATCAAAATGACCTTGGGGTAGGTTGTTGGAACTAATCATTTGGTGCAGTTCTTGCCACTCTCGTCCTTTCAAATAAGTAAATATTTTAAAGCCTTCCTGTCCGTTTTCCTCATAGCATAGTCCCCTTATGATGGGGATGTTTTCTCTGTAACCCTTTTCCAGCAAAAGTTTGTTTGCCAGGCCGTACTGACATAAATCTACTATGAGCTTGCAGCCATTGAAAATGTCGTCAACAAGAGGATGGGTGTAAAACCCTTGCAGGAAGGTTACATCGAGTTGAGGATTTATTCTTTTTGCTGTGTTGATGAGGTTTTTGTCCAATGCTGGTGCAACGACAGCTATCCTGTTGATGCCAAGGGCTGCCGCCGACATGATATACATTGACGCCAGGAGATCATCATCGCCCACCACACCTATTTTTGCCGCTGCCAAGGCGTTTTGATCCCAGCCCCGGATACGCAGTTGTCTATCAAACCGCTCTTCGGGCAACACCCGCTTTTCCTTAACTGGATACACCGGGGTTATTTCGTCATCCACAGAATACATGACTTTTTCGCCTGTTCCTTGCTGCTGCCCCCTGCCGGCTGCCTGCCCTGTCCGCCGAAGCTCTAGCGAAGGCGGATGCCAGCTGGTATTTGCCCCATGCTCTTTACATTCTCTCGATGAGCTCGGGCGGCGGATTGATGTTGGGCTGGATCTTTTCCTCAATCTCCTTGCTGAGTAGCGCGATGTCAGCCTCAGTCAAAGATCTTCCAGTGTCTATGAAGACAATATCTGAGCTCCTCTTGCTCACGCTACTGTGCCCTGAAAGCACACCCCGTTGCTTGTAGTGTATCTCTTGCTCGTGCCAACCTTCATCATCAATGACTATGCTGTAACAAAAGCCACCGTATATTGTTTCCATGATGGTTGCCTCAGAGATGGCCCCGTCGGTTATCAGGGAAACACTGCCTTTTTCCAACTCTTTCTCTTCGAACTCGCCCTTGATCAACAAATGCAGATCCTGGATGGGGACTTCCTTTTTGGCCACAACCCATCTGAGACGGGCCGTAACAAAATCCAGCACTGTGGCCTGGTTTTCCTCATCGGTGTGGGAGAAATGTTTATACTTGAGAGCGCCATGGGAATGTATCCAGCCGTTTATAATGGTGTCCTCCGGCAGGGATTCATGATACTCAGCGATCCTTTCAGGGCCAATGGTAGCAAAGTCTTGGAGGTTCTGATCATTCCTAGGCAAGCCAACATCTGCTATAAGTTCAGGATTATCTTTGTCCGCAATGGTAAACCCATACCACTCATAACTCTCTTGGTGAATCTCCCGAACCAGTTCATTGATCTTGAAAGCCTTGGCCTTGGCATAGTGTGCCATAGAAATTTCTTGCGGCAAGGTCGCAAGGATCACTTCCTTCGGTTCCGGCCGTTTTAGCTCAGAGAGACTTCTGAATCTCATTGCAGTTTTGCCCTCACATAATCACCATCCACCACGAATTCACCCGCATAGGTTCCAGGTAGCCGGTACATATCTTCCAACAATACCCGGTGAAGAATGCTGATCAAACCCCGTGCGCCTGTCCCTTCCCGCTGGGCACGCAGAGCCACTTCGGCAAGGGCATCATCGTTGAACTTCAAATCGATGTCCCAGGCCTTGAGATCACTAGTATATGCCAAAAGGGGGCTGCCTGCGCTTTTGCTCAGGATGTCCTTCAGGTCCTGCGTGGTGAGCCCGTCGTATACAACCTTTACGGGAAATCTTCCCATTAGCTGCCTCTCCATGCCAAAGACTGCCAGGTCTTCCGTCATAAGGTAGTCCTTCCAATTGCCTTGGATACCTTGCCTTGACATACGACCTTTGACGATAGTGTCCAGATTTTCAAAGGCCCCCCCGGCGATGAACAAGACATGTTTTGTCGATAAGGAAATTTTTTCCCTACCGAGGTCAACGACGTTCTCCACACCATCCACCAGATGCAGGAGCCCTTTCTGGACACCCTTTCCGGACACGTCTTTATAGGAAACGAGCTCGGAGGCCACCTTGTCGATTTCGTCCAAATAGACGACTCCCATCTGTGCCACGTGTGGGTTGCCGCCAGCTGCAACTAAAAGATCCACCAGGATATCGGTGGCGTTTCTACCCACGTAACCCACCTCACTGAACCTGGTCATGTCCTCATGGACGAACGACACCCCCACCAATTGCGAAGCGATCTCACTGGTGTAAGTCTTACCGCAGCCAGTGGGACCTATGATCAAGATATTTGCCTTTGGGGAATTGGTGTTTGTTAGGGCGGCGTCAATATCATCACCGTTATCAACAATCGCCTCTTTGAGGGCTTTTCCCAGCCTCCTGTAATGAAAAGCGATTGCTGTGGAGATAACTTTTTTCCCTTTTTCCTGCCCTATCACAAATTTGTCTATCAGTCCCTTGAGGTCAGACGGAGTCTTGTTGAACTCAATGATTTCCTGTACCGCTTCTTTTGTCTGTTGATCCCGCATCTCTTCCATCTTCGTTTCGATACGCTGGCGACTGTGGTCTGATACCCGGTCGTACATTTTCACCACCTCTATCTCACTGGGCTCTCTTCAACCTTTGCGATGAAGCTCTCCAACTGCTCCATGCGTTTTTCTAGAGAGTCCTGTTGTAATCCCTCGTTTTCGAGAAATGGTTTCTCTCCACCTGGATTCATTTGCCTGCGATAAACCAGTTCTTTTATATTGATCTTTGCGCGCTCATACAGCAACAGCGTTTCAAAATGATACCGCTCCAGTTTGTCCGTCCCGAGAACGGGGTTTAGATCAAACAAAAGTTTGCTCAGGGCTATTTCCTCTGGTGACTGGGCGAACTCCAGGTAAGGGTTATTCATCTTGTCAAGGATTGCCAGGGTTAAACTGTATTCCTTTTGTTCTGATAAAGAGAACAACGGAATCCTAAAAGGCTGCTTTTTCCTTACCCGGGCAAACTCTGCCTTTTTCTCTCGTAGGAAATCTTCAGGGCTTTCAAGTTTTTCGAGGAAACTCTCTTCCAGACGGTACTCCTTTACCAACCCACTTACTCGATCGAAAAGAGTTGGCCTCAAGGGCTCTTTTTTCTTTCTTTGCGCCCTATCACTCATTATCTGCTGTAATAGATTCATTAATTCAGTTCACCACGGATTTTCACGGATTTGAAGTGAATTATTCCTTATTTTCTTCAGAAACTCGATAATCGTTGAATTCCACAGTTTTGACATATTGCCTCGGGTCATCGAGGCTGTGATATCCCCTTCGACGCCTGGCGTCGTAACCGTGAAGCAAGGCATTGAACCCTTCCTCCAACACCTGAATAATATTCCTCGCACTAAACTCTTGTGGCGGGTGGAACCCTGTCAGACAGATCTCCTGGCCCGAATCGTGAGCGTATAGAAATGGATGCTTGTATTTTTCGATTACCACAGGCCTTAATGGGTTAAAGGTGGGAACAGCCACTCTGCAGTCAGGAAATAAGTACGAACGACCGTAGTAATCCTTCAGAGTGTATTCTCCTGAACGTTTGTAGATGAGATAGTCGTCCCCCTTACCAACCCTGATGAATCCGAAGCCGTTTATTTCCAGTGAGCCTTTCTCTGCAACGTACAACAGGATGTCCAAATCATCCCTTGCCGCATCGATCAATCGCTCTCGCTTGCGCACTTCGGCCTTTAGTCGAGTTCTCTCCTCAGCTATTATCTGAGCTTCCAGCGCCTTATGTAGCCAATTGCTCAGTTCACGGGATGAGAT
>JASFEM010000025.1:0-29426 GCA_050124835.1 Syntrophobacterales bacterium
GAAAGTGTTTGACTGTCCAAATAAAATGTGTTATTTCAACATTATAAAGTACCTAGACCAGGTTACTTTGTGATGTTCTCCAGGTGTCACGAACTATCCAAGCCAGGGGCAAACCGATCCGGCTTTCTTCATTCAGGCCTATTTGAACGGTTAAACCTGAGCTGGTGCAGGAATTTTTCCTGAGCCTTGGAAAAGGGTAGGGTTGTCGAAAGGCGCCACAGAACAAATCATGCGGAAATCTGGGTGATAAAGAATAGCCATTAGAGAGGAGCTGACTCAGCCGTCTGAATGTCAAACTCGGTCATGCGATATCATTTCAACCTTAGACTAATCATTCTCACCCTATCCTTGTTGTTTTG
Source organism: Syntrophobacterales bacterium (assembly GCA_050124835.1). Lineage (GTDB taxonomy): Bacteria > Desulfobacterota > Syntrophobacteria > BM002 > BM002 > BM002. The sequence continues at coordinate 360 of JASFEM010000025.1, forward strand.
GGGTTGCAGCATTTCTGGACAGCACGTGCAAGAATCGGAACCACCGGCTGTTGAAATCTACCTCAGCTCCCGAAGTTCGGCATACTATCATTTTCTGAGATCACGGCAATACCTCTATCAGAACAACGTAAATGAAGCTCTGGCTGAGCTTGAAATGGCTGCGGCTGCAGACCCGGAGGCTCCTTATCTTTTTGTGGAGTTAGCCTCTTTCTACTTGCGCCAGGGTCAAAAAGAAAAGGCGCTCGGGGCGGCAGAAAGGGCCAGGACGTTGGATCCAACTTCAAGCGAAGCGAGAATGGTGCTGGCGGGGCTTTACAGCAGCCTCAATCAACCGGGGAATGCCATTGCCGAGTATAAGGCGGTTCTGGAGCTGGATCCCAAAAATCAGAAGGCTCTTCTCTGGCTGGCATCTCTCTATGCTGCCCAGGGCAGATACCCAGAAGCTCGCGAGGTTTTACAAGAGCTTGTGACTCTTGATCCGAGTAACCCGGTGGCGATCTACTATATCGCTCGAATGGAACTGGAACTGAAAAGATACGAAGAAGCCGAGAGGTACTACCAAAAAGCTCTGGAAATCCGACCAGAACTCGAGATGGCCCTTATGGACCTTGCCTATCTCTATGAAGTGCAGGATCGTTATGGTGAGGCGGAAACGCTCTACAAGAAAATCCTAGAGTTAGATCCAGAAAATAGACAGGCCCGATCACGACTCGGTGATCTCTACTTGCGACAAAACAACTATCGTGGAGCTCTGGCGGAATTTCAAATGATAAGGGATCCGAAAGAGACGGTCCTGGAGATGCAGAGCAAGATAGGTCTCATTCATCTGGAACTTGAAGAATATGAACAGGCCATAGAGGTTTTTGTTACGCTTCTTGCAGCCCAGCCGGACAACTCTCAAATCCGATACTACCTGGGAATTGCCTACGAAGAGATGGGTGACCATGATCGAGCTTTAGCAGAATTCAATGCGATTCCTGAAGAAGATCCCTACGCAACTAAATCCAAAATCCACATTGCTTTCATCCAAGAGAAACAAGGAGACGTGGAGGGTGCCATTGCCACCTTGCGTCAGTTCATTGAAGAACATCCCAACGAAGAAGATGGCTATCTTTACCTGGGTAACATGTATGAAACAATCAAGCGCTATCCAGAGGCAGAAGATGTCCTGAGGCAGGGACTCGAGATCGTCCCGGGCAGCCAGCGTCTCCATTTCCGTCTTGGAGTGGTCCTGGATAAACTGGGCGAGCGCCAGGGCAGCGTTAACCAGATGGAGAAAGTGATTGCGCTGGATCCCAAAGATGCGACTGCACTCAATTACCTGGGCTACACGCTTGCTGAAATGGGTATACGCTTAGAAGAAGCGGAAGAGTTAATCAAGCGCGCCTTGGAACTGAAGCCGGAGGATGGATACATCACCGACAGTCTGGGCTGGGTCTACTTTAAGATGGGGCGCCATAATGATGCGCTTGAGTGGATTCAGAAAGCGCTGGAGAGATTGCCTGAAGATCCGCAAATCACAGAACATCTTGGGGACACTTACATGGCTCTTGGCAGATGGCGCGAGGCGCAAGAAGCTTATGAACGAGCTTTGCAGCTCGGTCACGAAAACCCGAATAAGTTGGAACCAAAGCTCGAGGAAAGCAGGCAGAAAGCGAAAGACAATGGCGTGCAGTGAGCCTCGGGCCTGGTGAGTTACCGGACAGGAGGGTCATGGAGTTTGAGCTTTGTCGCTACGGGACAGAGGGAGTCACGTTCGAATCATTACAACGTTGGTGGCTGGTACTGTTCTCTTGTCTCTTCTTTTTTCTTGTAGGCTGCGCTAGGGAAATACCAACCTACGAACCGGCAGACCTGCCGGTTTCTTTAGTCTTAGAACAACTGGAACAAAGACGTAGCCATTTCTCGAGTCTCCGTGCTGTGGGTGCCCTCAGAGTCAAGGAAGGTAAACAGCGCTGGTCGGGAAGGGCCTTTTTGCTTACTCGAATTCCCCATTCTTTACGACTGGAAATAGTGGGTTTCCTCGGTGAACCGCTGCTTTATGTGGCGAGCGATGGTGTACAATTCTTGGCCTGGGAACCCGGTCGTAACCGTGCCTACCATGGGTTGGCTTCAGACAGCACTTTGGCTTCTCTCATTAACTTTCCGCTGACGGATGGGGAGGCGCTGCTGTTAATGGCGGGCATTGTACCCGCTTGGGACTTTAGGGAGGCAAAGCTCTTCAAGTTGCGGGACAGCGAGAACCTCATGCTTCAACTGGAGGACAACCCAGCCTTACAGACACTTCGGGTTTGGCTGGAAGGAGATGGACTAACTGTAACCAGGATTGAACGAGTGCTGGGGGGCGAGCACGATCTAGCGGCAACATTCACAGACTTTGTTGACATTGAGGGGTTTCTTTACCCGAAGAGCATTGCGGTGGATGGTGAAAAATTTCATCTCAGCCTACAATACAAAGAATTTGCGGTTAATGAACCTCTAAACCAAGATGCTTTCCACCTCGCACTGCCGGAGGGAGTTGAAGTCCTTCCCTGGTAATCCATCCGAATTCAGGAAACTTGGTCCTTCAGGCCAGGTCAAGGTCCAAGGGTTTTCCAGCCGAAGAGGGTTTTGCCGCAAGGCGTAAGGCTCAGGGAAAAAATATTCAAGCTTCATTTTGCCCGATGCCTTGTACCCTGTATCCTGTACCTTAAACAGTTTCTTAGGGCAGTCCAAAAGCAAGTCTTCTGCGTCTGGATACTTTACTTTTTCGAAATCCTGCATCATAAATGGTTTTATCATGGAAAGTTTTGCCGCCGACCGCATGCTGGGGAAACTGGCAAAGTGGTTGAGAGTCCTCGGCTATGATGTTATCTATCTGCGGCAGTCAGGGAATGCAGAGATTCTCAGCCGGCTTCAGGAGGGCAGGGTTCTGCTAACCAGGGACAGCAGAGCAGGCTCGTGGCACAAGCATGGTAAGGTGTTCGTGATCAGCGCCAATGACCCCAAAGAGCAGCTCCGTGAGGTGGTCCAGGGGTTGAGCCTGTCCCGGATGGACGAAGCTTTCTTTAGTCGCTGTCTAGTATGTAATCGTCTTCTCAGCACGGTTAGCAGAGAAGATGCCCGAGAGCATGTACCCGAGTACATCTGGCAGACTCATCAACAATTTCGTCGATGTGAAGACTGTGGCAAGGTATATTGGTCCGGGACTCATTCAGAAAAAATGCGGCAGCGTTTGGAAACAATACTAGCAGACTATAAGTAATATCAATAATTCTGGATTCTCGATTCTAGTTGGTGAGTATCGGTGTCATATGGGATGGTGTTTTTGATCTGATGATCTAATCTTCTTATCGAGCATCCAGCATCGAATAGGCAACATTGGGTCTAAGGGAGGTGAAATATGGCTCTTGGAACAGGTTTGCTGCGCAAAACATGGATGTGGCTCTATTCCTGGCTACGGATTTTCCTTTATTGGATCGGCAAGGTTGTTGGCAGTGCTACGGTCCGCTTTCGTCGCCGTCTAATCAGGGGTAAACAACAAAAGACCGTTGCAAGACTCGGCCAGCAAATCTACGAGCTTCACCAACAGGGTCAGACAGGTTGGTCTGAAGAACCTCGGGTGCAGGAGATCCTCCAGGAGTTAAAGAGCGGCGGCAGCAAAATTGGGGAGTTGGAGTCTCGGATGCAAGATCGGCAGAATCGTTACCGGGACCGGGTCAAGCGGCTCAGGGCGGCACCATCTCCCCAGCCAGCGCAAGATGAGACTGAGCTTGAAAGTGCGGCAGAGAAAGTGAAGGACGCGGAGACGGGGTGACACGGAGACAGGGGAATTTTTGATTGCGGATTGCGGATTGCGGATTTGATAACGCATAGAGCATAGAGTAAAAAACAACTGGTTGTCTGATCTCCGACCTCTGATCTCTGACCTCTGAGCTCGACCTCTACCTCTAACAACAAATGACAGCGCAGCGAAACTGGGGACCCGCTTGCGGGGTCTGAGCGGAGCGCAGCGAGCGCGAATAAATGACCCACATCGCCGCGTCCCCGCGTCGCCCTCTCTCCGCGTCGGTTCTTTGGTGCCAAGTGCTTAGTGCCTAGTTCTAACTGTCTGCTGCAAGCTGCCCGCTGTTACCTGTCTACTCGCGGCCGCACTCACTCGGATCTCCCTGAATCTTTTCCAGAGCATGCTCCAGTGCCGGGAGCAATACCTCAAGATTCTCTTGCGCACCTTTTACACTGCCAGGGAGGTTGACAATTAGCGTCTGGCCTCTGATTCCGGCCACCGCTCTCGATAGCATGGCGTGGGGGGTTTTTGACGCACTGGCAGCCCGCATGGCTTCAGCCATTCCGGGTACCTGGCGCTGGATGACCGCCAGGGTGGCATCGGGCGTTACGTCTTGGGGGCTCACTCCGGTGCCGCCGGTGGTAACCACGAGATCCAAGCAAGATTCATCAGCGAGTTGTCGCAGCTGTTGTTCGATGATTTTCTGGTCGTCTGGCAGCACTTCGGTGTGAACGATGGAAAATCCGGCGTGGTGCAACATCTCTTGAACCATAGGACCACTCCTGTCCTCCCGTTCACCCCTGGATCCCCTATCGCTTATTGTCAAGATTGCTGCTCGTCTCATACTCGCCGTTCAAACCTCGGAGAAAAATTTAGAATTATGGAATGTTGGAACAATGGGTTTAAAGCCATAGATACAACTCCACGAAACCAATTATAATTAAAATGTTTCTCGCTTTATTATTCCATTATTCCAATCTTCCACTATTCCTACCGTTTCTCCTGGCGACTGAATTCCAGCTACCTGCTCTGAGTCTGCAAGTCCTGAGCTTGTCGAATGGGTCTAAAGGGTGGCGTCCGATATGATCGGTGGGCGCAGCTGTGTGCTAACCGTCGGCCGATGACGAACTCGTGATAACTTCACTTATGGCCCTTTTTGATCACGATGCGCTGTGCTGCTCCGACCAAAACGTTGGAAACTCCTTTGCTCTTGGCCAAACGCTTGAGATCAGCCATCATCAGGGTTCCAACAATCTTGAGGCCAATGGTGAGAGGTGTCTTAGGATTGTTCACCAGAGCCACCCGTACCTGGTAGTTTTTCATCCAGTCCCGATTCATGGAAATCTTTCGCAGCAGCTCATCGCCAACGTTGCGTGAATTAGCTACGGCAGCAATCTCCATTTCGGTGATTCTGGGGCTGTTGAGCACCGCCTCCTGCACCTGCTTGTTGGAGTCTTTGATGAGAATGTTACGCGCCTCTTTGTCACCCGTCATGGCCAACTGAATCTTTTCGGGGACAGACATATCCTTGATTTCCTGGTACCGGCTTTTAGTTTTCTTTTCCTCTCTGGGCGGTTTCTCTGAGAGCGGATCTGGCCGACCGGCCTCAAGTTTGGCTGCCGAGCGCTTGGCCGCTGCAACCAGTTCTTCGGAGAGATTTTTGCTCTCGGCCAACTGCTTTAGGTCTTTATGTCGAAGTCTATCTACGAGTTTGAGGGCGAGACTGGGCGGCGTTCTGGGATTATTTACCAGCGCAAGCATGACCTGGTAATTTTTCATCCAGTCCAGGTTTGCGATGATCTTGCCAATTAGCTCATTGGGCACATTGGGTGAACTGGCTATGGCGGCAATCTCCACTTCAGTGATTCGGGCATTGTCGAGTACCGCCTCCCGCACCTCCTTGTTGCCGTCCCTGATGAGAATGAGACGCTCTTCTCTGCTGCCCGTCTTGGCCAGTTCAATTTTTTCGGGTACTGGCAGATCCTGGATCTGCTGCACCTTACTCTTTCTGATGTCCTTTTCTTCGGCCCCTGGTGGGTTTGCAGTTTCGCTCACTGGTCCACCCCCTATTAACCGATCGCACCCTTACTCTTCCTTTTCTTTCTGGGCTTCGGCGATCAGTTTTTCTTGCAGGTGGGCTGGCACTTCCTCATAATGGGAGTGTTTCATGGTGAACATACCGCGGCCGCCGGTTATGGAGCGCAGATCCGGTGCATACTTGAGTACTTCGGCCATGGGAACATGCGCGCGCACTATTTGATTCCTGCCCTTGGAGTCCATTCCCAATACCCTGCCCCGCCTGGAGTTTAAATCACCGATGACATCCCCCATATTTTCATCGGGGACGGTCACCTCCACTTCCATAATAGGCTCGAGGAGTGTAGCCTGTGCTTCGGCAACTCCTTTCTTGAAACACATGGATGCGGCGATCTTGAAAGCCATTTCCGAGGAGTCTACCTCGTGTGATTTACCATCATAGAAACGCACCTTGAAATCCACCACTGGGTAGCCGGCGAGGACTCCCAACTGCATGGCCTCGGTGATCCCCTTTTCCACGGCCGGCACAAAGCCTCTAGGGACGTTCATCCCCACCAGTGCTTCTTCGAATTCAAAACCCGTGCCACGATCCAACGGACTGAGATCAAAATGCACTTCGGCAAACTGGCCGCGTCCACCTGTTTGCTTCTTGTGCCGGTATATAACGCCCTTGACTGGTTTTTTGATCGTCTCCTGGTAGGGGACCTTGGGTGGAGACAGGTTCACCTCCACACCGAACTTCCGCTTCAGTTTCCCCATGGAAGCCTCAATGTGGATTTCGCCCATCCCCGACAGGATGGTTTCTCTGGTTTGTTCTTCGCGATGCACCCTGAGCGTCGTATCCTCCTCCATGAGTCGGGCCAGAGAACTGAAAATCTTCTCTTCGTCTCCCTTACTCTTGGGTTGCACCGACATGGAGACGATGGGTTCCATGGTTTCGGGAACAGGGTAAACAATGGGTTTATTCTGGTCGCAAAGCGAGTCACCGGTGAGCGTCTCTTTCAACTTGGCCACCGCAACAATCTCCCCAGGGCCAGCATTCTTGATCGATTTTTGGTTCTTTCCCTGCATGAGCAAGAGAGAGCCGTAGCGCTCCTTTTCCTGCTTACTGGCATTGTAGAAAGTGCTGTCAGCTTTCAGGGTTCCGGAAAAAATCCGAATAATACTCAGACGCCCTGCATAAGGATCACTGACGGTCTTGATGACCTGACCGCTGAAGGGTTCGTTCGGTTCTGGCTTTCGCACCTCATCGCTGTTGTCTTTGGGGTTGACACCATGTTTTTCGCCTCGATCTTGGGGACTCGGCAAACAGTTGACTACAAGGTCCAGTACCATCTGAGTCCCCATGTTTTTCGTTGCGGAAACACAGGTGATGGGGACTACTTCGCCTGTTATGCACCCTTGGCGCAGTCCGTTCAAAAGCTCCTCCGCGGTGAGGTCCTCGCCTTCCAGGTACTTTTCCAGCAGATCATCGTCAGACTCGGCGATGCGTTCAATGAGTTGCTCCCTCTGATTCTCCACCAGATCCGCCAGATCCTCCGGGATATCAATCTTTTTTGTTTTGCCGCTTCCGTCCTGCTGGAATTCATAGGCTTTCCCATCGAGGAGGTCAACAGCACCGGTGAAGGTCTCGGCAGCGCCAATGGGGAGGTGTACCGGGGTGGCCTTGTCACCAAAAATTTCTTTGATCTCTCTGACAACCTTGAGAAAATCAGCTCGTTCCCTGTCCATTTTATTGATGGATATTAGGCGCGGTAGATTTAGCTCGTCCGCAAATTCCCAGACCTTTTCAGTCTGTACTTTTACCCCGTCGATTGCGTCGATCACTACCAGGGCCCCATCAGCCCCGTTGAGGCAGGTCTGAGTGTCGGCCAAGAAGTTAAAATCACCCGGTGTGTCAATAATGGTGACGGGCGAATTCTTCCAGACGAAACTGCAAAAAGAAGAGCTTAAGGTAATTTGCCTGGCAATCTCTTCCGGTTCGTAATCCAGGATGGAAGTGCCGTCGTCTACCTTACCCAGCCTGGTGGTGTTACCGGTAGCGAAGAGCATGGCTTCGGCCAGGCTGGTTTTACCTGCACCCCCATGGGAAATAATCCCCATTGTTCTGAGATCTGCTATCGATTTGCTCATGAAAACTCCTCTCTGGTACTATTATCTAACTATTTTGTAACAGTTGTTTTTTTAGGGCAACTGGGGAGCCGTTGGGATTGGTTCCTGAAAACGGAGGGCCAGTTACTGGTTAGCGGTATGTTTGATTTCTCCTTTTTTTAAAAAACCGTATTCCGTGTTCCTGAGCGGGTCCTGTCCTGCAAACCCTGGAAAATATGTAACATGTGAAATTACCTCAGCGAAGAAATTAAAGTCAAGGAAAAGTTTGGCGTCGACTTTTTCGTTGATTCTTTTTCTGGCACTGTGATAAATAACAAGTTTTCAGCTAGTTATCTGGGGAGAACAAACGTGGAGAAGGCACTTGAGGACTTCCTTGGTTACCTCAGGGTGGAGAAGAACTATTCTCCACATACCTTGAGGAATTACCAGAGCGATGTTCGTCAGTTCATCGGCTTCATGCGCGAGAGGCGCGCAAAGACAAAAGGGGATGAGCCAACGTCTTTGCCTCCAGGGAAGGTTGACCATCTGGAGATTCGCGCATATCTCGCCTCACTGTACAAACGTAATACCAAGAGTTCAGTGGCGCGGAAGCTTTCAGCGCTTCGCTCTTTCTTTGCTTATTTAATGCGGCAGGGAGAGGTCAAACAGAATCCAGCTGACATGGTCTCCGCGCCTAAAATGGGAAAACCCTTACCGGATTTTTTGCCAGTGGACGAAACCTTTCAACTAATGCACGGCCCCGACCCAGGCACTGCTCTGGGTAGCCGGGACCGGGCCATTTTGGAAGTTCTTTACTCCTGTGGACTGAGGGTTAGCGAACTTACAGCATTGGATCAGGAGGACATAGATTTGGATCTGGGCATTGCCCGGGTTATGGGCAAAGGAGGTAAGGAGCGAATTGTTCCGATGGGCAGCAAAGCGAGGGAAGCACTCGACAATTATCTACAGCGACGGGGAGAGTTGTTGGCCGGCAGACCGGAAGAAAGAGCGGTTTTCTTGAACAACCGAGGCGGCCGGCTCAGTGCCAGGAGCGTTGGACGTCGGCTGAAAAAGCTGCTGCAGCGGTGCAAACTTGGCCGGCCGTTGAGCCCTCACGGCCTCCGCCACAGCTTCGCCACCCACATGCTTGATGCGGGCGCTGATTTAAGGGCCGTTCAGGAGATGCTGGGTCATGCCAGCCTCTCCACCACCCAGCGTTACATTCATCTTAGTGTGGACAAGCTTATGGCTGAGTATGACAAGGCCCATCCCCGCAGTCGAATACAGAAGATGAGAGAGCCAGAGGAAGAGGAGCGCTGAAATTCGAAATCCGAAGCACGAAATCCGAAACAAATTCAAATGATCAAAACTCAAATGAACCAAACCCGTCGGGAGTACTTATCTGAACTGTTTTGAACATTGGAGAATTTGGATTTTGGATTTGTTTGGTATTTCGATTTTCGATATTCGAATTTGATAACCTGTTTTGCAACAGCAGATACTCGGTGGAGTTATTATGAAGGGTACAACCATACTCGTTGTGCGCCAGCGGGGACAGGTCGTGGTCGCGGGCGATGGCCAGGTTACCATGGGCGATACGGTCATCAAGCGCCAGGCCCGCAAGGTTCGTCGCCTCTATCACGGCAAAGTAATTGCGGGTTTTGCCGGCACTACCGCAGACGCCTTCACTCTTTTCGAGCGGTTCGAGGCCAAATTGGAACAGTATAACGGCAACTTGCGTAGGGCGGCTGTTGAACTGGCAAAGGACTGGCGAACCGACAGGATACTTCGTCGGCTGGAGGCATTGCTGGCCGCTGTTGACCACGAATTTTCCCTGGTTATCTCCGGCACAGGAGATGTCATCGAACCGGACGACGGCCTGCTAGGCATCGGCTCCGGCGGTCCCTACGCACTGGCTGCAGCTCGCGCCCTGGTGAAACACACAGATCTCGATGCCCGCCAGATCGCTGAGGCCGCGATGGAAATCACTGCAGGACTTTGTGTTTACACCAACGAAGAGTTTGTTTTTGAGGAGTTGACCGAGGACGATGAAGGGATTAACGCCACCTGAAACTGTCAAGGAACTGGACAAATACATCGTTGGCCAGAATAACGCCAAGCGTTCGGTGGCGATCGCCCTCCGGAACCGCTGGAGGCGTCAGCAGGTGCCTGAGCACCTCAGGGACGAGATTGCCCCGAAAAACATTATAATGATCGGCCCCACCGGCGTGGGAAAGACAGAAATTGCCCGGCGTCTGGCTTCCCTGGCCAACTCGCCGTTTCTGAAGATCGAAGCCTCAAAGTTTACCGAGGTAGGATACGTGGGACGCGACGTTGAGTCCATGATTCGCGACCTGTGCGAGCTTGCGGTGAATATGGTCAGGGGCGAAGAACAGGCAATAGTAATAACCCGAGCCAGCGAGATAGCCGAAGAGAAGATCCTGGACATTTTGCTGCCGGGGGACAGAGTTCAAGAGCTCCCTGCAGAAGGAAACGGAGAGGTCGAGGTTCACCTCGAAAGGTCTGAGAAGGAGAGTAAGCCTGCAACCAGGGAGAAGCTCCGCCGTCTGTTGCGAGAGGGACGACTTGACGACCGCTTTGTGGATCTGGAGGTTAGCGATCGAAGCTCCCCCATGATCGAGATTTTTAGTAGCGCCGGGATGGAAGAGATGGACATCAACTTACGGGAGATGTTGGGGAGTATGATGCCCCGGCGGACAAAACGGCGCAAGGTCAAGGTTCCGGAAGCGTTGGAAATTCTCACCCAGGAGGAAGCCCAGCGCCTCATCGATATGGACAAAGTGATTAAGTCGGCCGTCGATAGGGTAGAACATTCCGGTATTATTTTTTTGGATGAGATAGACAAGATAGCTTCTCGAGAGACCACCAGGGGACCCGACGTATCCCGAGAAGGCGTGCAACGGGATCTTCTACCGATAGTGGAGGGCTCAACCGTGAACACCAAGTACGGGATGGTCCGCACAGATCACATCCTGTTCATAGCGTCCGGAGCTTTCCATGCCTCCAAACCCTCTGATCTGATTCCAGAGCTCCAGGGGCGCTTCCCTATCCGCGTTGAGCTGGACGCCCTGGGCAAGGAAGAGTTTGTTCGTATTCTCAAGGAACCTGAAAATGCCTTGACCGTGCAGTATGAAGCATTGATGGCCACCGAGGGCATAGACCTTGTTTTTCAGGACGACGCCGTGGAGGAGGTGGCCCATATCGCCCATGAGGTTAATTCTCGTACCGAAAACATCGGCGCCCGACGACTGCACACGGTGATGGAGAAGCTTCTAGACGAGGTTTCTTTCAATGCTCACGGATTGGAGGGACAGCAAATAGTCATCACCAGGCAATATGTCCGGGATAAACTCCAGGATATCGTCAAGGACGAGGATCTGAGTAGGTATATTCTATAAGGGCGAAAGGCGTGAGGCATAAGGCCCAAGATCGATAATTTAACTCGCTTTAGTTGTTTTTGGACAGTTACCCATGAAAAAGTTGATTGAAAAAGCGAATGTGCTTATAGAGGCGTTGCCTTACATACGCCAATTTTACCAGAAAACCATCGTCGTCAAGTATGGCGGTCATGCCATGGTGGATGAGCGTCTCAAGCGCAGTTTCGCCCAGGACATCGTTTTGCTCAAATACATAGGAATAAATCCGGTGGTGGTACATGGTGGTGGGCCGCAGATAGGCAAGACCCTGGAACGTGTAGGCAAAAAATCCGATTTCCGTGAGGGCATGCGAGTCACCGACAGTGAAACCATGGATGTGGTGGAGATGGTCCTGGTTGGCAAGGTGAACAAGGAAATAGTCGCTCTTATCAACCAGCACGGCGGACAGGCTGTGGGGCTCAGCGGGAAAGACGGCAGGTTGATCCAAGCAAGAAAGCTTCAGCTTTACCGCGATCAGGAGGGCGACAAGCCTCCCGAACTCATCGACTTGGGCATGGTGGGAGAAGTTCAGGCAATTCAGGCTGAAGTAATTCAGGCCCTCGAGATGAGCCGATTTATTCCGGTCATAGCACCAGTTGGCGTGGGTGATCAGGGTGAAACCTATAACATAAACGCTGATCTTGTCGCTGGTAAGCTGGCGCCGGCCCTCAAGGCCGCCAAGTTAATTCTGCTCACCGATGTGCCGGGGGTAATGGACGCTGACGGCAACCTCATTTCGAGTTTGGATACAGCCCAAGCGGCCCAACTCATCCAGGATGGGACACTGACGGGAGGCATGATTCCCAAGGTCCGATGCGGGCTTGAGGCCGTCAGGGAGGGGGTTGATAAAACGCACATTATTGACGGCAGGGTCGAGCATGCGGTGCTTCTCGAGATCTTCATGGATCGCGGCATAGGTACGGAAATAGTGGGCGGTGAGCAGTGAGCACTAGGCACTATGCAGCGGACCTTTTGTCAGTTGTCCGTGGTCCGTTGTCCGTTGCAAAAAGGCATAGCGTATAACGAAGTGCCAGCAGGCAGCGGACAGCAGAAAGCAAGACAACTAACCATTGGACTCTGGGTAGATCGAACGGGTGCGGAGACTAGGTAACATTCATGACTAATGACCAGTGACCAATGGCTAATGACTTTTCGGCCTAGGCGTTTTGGACAAGGTACACAATGGAGACTCAGAACCTGATGAAAAAGAGCCAGGAGCACATCTGTCAGACCTATAGCCGGTTTAATCTGGTTATGTCTCGCGGCAGTGGTTGTTACCTCTGGGACCAGGAGGGGCGAGAGTATCTCGATTTCGTGGCTGGAATTGCGGTCTGTAATTTAGGGCACTGTCCTTCAGAGGTCGCTCAGGTTTTGTATGAGCAGGCCAAGCAACTGGTCCATGTGTCGAACCTCTACTACACCGAGCCTCAGGTGAAATTGGCTCGGTCCCTGACCGGTGCTTGCTTTGCTGACAAGGTATTTTTCTGCAACAGCGGTGCTGAGGCCAATGAGGCCGCTTTGAAATTGGCCCGCAAACACTCGCGAATGCGTTATGGCCCTGGCCGCTATGGTATCATCTCAATGAAAAATTCCTTCCATGGACGCACATTGGCCACCCTCTCGGCCACCGGGCAACAGAAGGTGCACGAGGGTTTCGAACCGCTGGTGGACGGTTTTCAGTATGTGGATTTCAACCGGTTGGAGTCGGTGGCCGATGCGATTGATCAAACCACTTGCGCAGTGCTGGTAGAGCCCATTCAGGGCGAAGGCGGGGTTATTGTGCCGGATGAGGATTATCTTGCCGGGCTGAGAGAAATCTGTTCAAAGCAAGATGTTCTGCTTATTTACGACGAGATTCAGGTAGGTATGGGACGAACCGGTAAATTGTTTGCCCATCAGCATGAAAACGTTGCCCCGGACATAATGACTCTGGCCAAGGCCCTGGCCAATGGGATTCCAATGGGTGCCATGCTTACCACTGATGAAGTAGCGGAGGCTTTCACTCCCGGTAGTCACGCCAGCACCTTCGGAGGTACACCTCTGGTCACGGCGGTGGCCAATGAAGTCTTCCGGCAAATTAGCCAGGACGGTTTTCTGGACAGGGTTCGCAGTACGGGAGCGTATTTCAAAGACCAACTGCTGGCCCTCCAGGAAAAGTATTCATTTATCCGCGAGGTACGGGGTCGTGGTTTAATCCTCGGGATGGAGCTCGAGTTTCCCGGCAGTGAAGTTGTGAGTCTTTGCCAGGAGCACGGCGCTCTAATCAATTGCACGGCCGAAAAAGTCCTTCGTTTCTTACCACCCTTGATAGTGACTCGCAAGGAAGTAGACAGGTTGTCAGAAATCCTGGAGACGATCTTCGCTCAGATGTGAGAAACCATGTTGCAGATTTTGCGATGACGGAAGCCCTGTAAATGATGCGGAGGGGATCGCTGAAGTGTTTTATTTGCCGCAGCGTTCGTAATATGACAAAAAGCGCGAGGCAGAGCGCAAACGGACTGCGAGGTTCTGGAGCAGCATGAAACGAGACCTTTTGACCATTCTTGATGTGAGTGTCGAAGAAATCGAGGCATTGTTGCAGCGGGCAACCCTACTGAAGGAGAGGCTGAAAAGGGGAGAACTGGAAACCAGTCTCGCTGGGAAAACCCTGGGGCTTCTTTTTGACAAGCCTTCCACCCGCACTAGAGTTTCTTTTGAGGTAGCCATGTATCAACTCGGCGGTCACGTTCTTTTTATGAGCTCGAAAGAGACCCAGCTCTCTCGGGATGAATCTTTGCGGGATACCGCTTTGGTACTGTCCCGCTATATAGACGGCCTGGTGGTTCGCACCTATGAAGACGAGGGCCTTCGAGAGCTGGCAAGTTATGCTGAGATCCCCGTAATCAACGGGCTTACGGACCTCTACCATCCCTGCCAGGTGCTGGGTGACATTCTGACCGTGAGGGAGAAGAAGGGTGATCTTGACTCCTTGAAGGTAGCCTGGGTGGGTGATGGAAACAATGTAGCCCACTCATGGATCAACGCGGCAGTGCGATTACCCTTCCAATTGTCACTTGCCTGTCCATCCGGTTACGAACCAAGAAAGGATATCCTGCAGCGGGCCCAGGAGTCGGCCGGAGACCGGATTCACTTGGGTGACGATCCCGCGGAGGCGGTAAGTAACGCAGATGTGATCAATACGGACGTCTGGACGAGCATGGGACAAGAGGAAGAACGCCAGAAAAGGCTGGCGGCTTTCCGAGACTTCCAGATCAATAATGAGCTGGTGCGGAAGGCGAAATCCGATGTAATCGTTATGCATTGTCTGCCTGCACACCGGGGCGAGGAAATCACAGATGGAGTGATGGATGGACCGAACTCGGTGGTTTTTGACCAGGCCGAAAACCGGATGCACCTCCAGCGTGCTCTTTTAGATTGGCTTTTGGGAAGTCAGGGATAGGGCGTAACGTTATACGTTAAACGTTAATTGTAGAATTAGACTTTATGATGATGTGAAATAAACCCAATAACTATCAACTTTTAACTAATAACTAATAACTAATAACCATGTTCGAGAGGTAAGACGATTGTCTAAACAAGTAAAAAAAGTGGTGCTCGCCTACTCGGGGGGGCTGGACACCTCCATCATACTCAAGTGGCTCTTGGAAGAGTATAAGTGCGAAGTTGTTGCCTTCGCCGCCGACCTGGGTCAGGGGGAAGATCTGGACGCTGTCAAACAAAAGGCAATGGACACGGGCGCCAGCAAGGTCATAATCGAGGATCTGCGGGAGGAATTTGTTCGGGATTATGTTTTCCCTGCATTCCGGGCCAATGCCATCTATGAGGGATACTACCTGCTGGGCACATCTCTTGCGCGCCCCCTCATCGCCAAACACCAGGTGGCCGCTGCTGCTATCGAAGGGGCCGATGCTGTAAGTCATGGAGCCACAGGTAAGGGCAATGACCAGGTCAGATTTGAGCTCAGTTACATCGCCCTCAACCCGAATCTCAAGGTGATTGCGCCCTGGCGGGAATGGCAGTTCAAATCTCGGCAGGACCTGCTTCAGTTTGCTCAATCGCACGGAATCCCGGTGCCAGTGACGCCGGAAAAGCCCTACAGCATGGATGGCAATATTCTTCATCTATCCTATGAAGGGGGAATACTCGAAGATCCTTGGAGAGAACCGGATAAGGAAATGTTCATCATGACGGCTGCTCCTGAAGATGCCCCTGATAAACCTATGTATGTGGAGATTGATTTTGAACGGGGCAATCCTGTCGCGGTAAACGGAGAGGTTCTGGGCTGTGCGGACCTCCTGGCCCGACTCAATGAGTTGGGGGGAGAGAATGGTGTCGGCAGGGTGGATCTGGTGGAGAACCGTTTCGTTGGCATCAAGTCGCGCGGAATCTATGAGACGCCAGGAGGTACCATACTCAGGATGGCACACCAGGCGGTGGAGTCCATCACCATGGATCGCGAAGTACTCCACCTGCGCGACAGTCTCATTCCCAAATATGCCAGCTTGATTTACAATGGTTTCTGGTTTTCGCCCGAGATGAAAATGCTCCAGGAGACCATGGACGCTGCCCAGGAAAATGTCTGGGGCAAGGCCCGGATCAAGCTTTACAAAGGTTCCTGTCAGGTGGTGGGCCGGAAGTCATCACGTTCCCTTTATCAGCCCGAATATGCCACCTTTGAGGAAGACCGGGTTTTTGACCAGAGCGATGCCGACGGTTTCATCAGGCTTATGGGGCTTCGTTTACGCCTCCAGGCACTCCAAAAGAAGGAAGGGTAAGCCGGTTGTCCGGTTTATAGACCAGTTTGAATTGGCTACTGGCAGAACTGGCTTAACCGGCAAGACTAAAGGCGGTAGAGAAAATGGCCGGAAAGTTATGGCAAGGTCGATTTAGAGAGGCAACCGACAAGCTTGTGGAAACCTTCACTGCTTCCATTCGGTTTGATCAACGTCTGTACCAGTATGATGTTGAAGGCAGCATGGCCCACTGTCGGATGTTGGCCCGGCAAGGACTAATCAGCGAAGAAGAGGCTGATATCCTGATCCAGGGGCTAAGCGAAATCCTGCGGGAAATCGAGCGTGGCGCGTTCGTCTTTAACGACACTCAGGAAGACGTACATATGGCCATCGAGCAGCGCCTTATAGAGAAGGTGGGCGAAGTTGGCGGCCGGCTCCATACCGGGCGCAGTCGAAACGATCAGGTCGCCCTGGATATCCGCCTTTTTCTCAGGGACGAAATCAAGGGTACCGATGAGGATCTGCGGGATTTGCAGCAAAGCCTGGTGGTCCAGGCCAAGAAAAATTTGGGAGCAATCATGCCGGGATTCACCCATCTGCAGCACGCTCAGCCGGTTCTCTTCTCCCATCATCTTATGGCCTATTATGAAATGTTCAGACGTGACCGGCAGAGGCTGGAAGACTGTCTGCAGCGGGTCAACGTCTCTCCACTTGGCAGTGCCGCTCTTGCTGGAACTTCTCTGCCCATTGATAGCGCTTTGACTGCCGAGTTGCTCGATTTTCCGGCCGTAAGCCGGAACAGTATCGACGCAGTTAGCGACAGGGATTTCATTATCGAATTTATCGCAGCCGCAGCTCTCGTCATGATGCACTTGAGCCGAATGTGTGAGGAGCTCATTCTCTGGAGTTCCACCGAGTTCGGCTATCTGGAGATCTCCGAGAGCTTCTGCACGGGCTCCAGCATCATGCCTCAAAAAAAGAATCCGGATGTGGCTGAACTTGTTCGGGGTAAAAGCGGCCGGGTCTACGGGCACCTGATGAGCCTGTTGACCATGATGAAGGGCCTACCTCTGGCCTATAACCGCGATCTCCAGGAGGATAAAGAACCTCTTTTTGATACCGTCGATACGGTGCGTCATAGTTTGAGAATTTTGGCAAGACTATGGGAAAACCTGAGTGTAAACCAAGAGCGGATGGAGGAGATGGCGACAACGGGCTACACCATGGCAACCGACGTGGCCGAATATCTGGTCGGACGTGGGATATCCTTCCGCCAGGCCCACCAAACAGTGGGTAAAATAGTGCGGTATTGTTTGGAGCAGGGCAAGGAGCTGCAAGAGTTGACACTCCAAGAGTTCAGGGGGTTTACCAAAGTAATTTCTGAGGACATCATAGACCTGTTGGATCCGAAGCATTCTGTAAACAGCCGCAGCTCCAGAGGGGGTACGGCTCTCGAGCAAGTACGGGAGGCGATAGCATTGGCAGAGAAAGAACTGAGCACATGAGAATAAGGAGATCATGGTCGCAACCGGCGCTATTCATCTTATTTTGCTGTGTGGTCCTAATGTCGACGGCTTGCGGGGTCAAGGCGCCGCCGCGTCCGCCACGGGAGCCGGATCTGCCCAAAGTGAAAGACTTGGATGCGGTGATTATCGAAACCGGTGTGCGACTCACTTGGTCTATACCGTTCGGTGCAGAAGAGGTAAAGAGGTTCAACATCTATCGCAGTAAACCCGAGACGGTGGAGAAGCCCTGTCCAGCGTGCCCGCGCGAGTATGAGCTCATCAGGACCGTGAAGGCTAAGGTCGGCAGGAGTTACTTTCAGGTGTTTGACCGGGATTTTGAAGCGGAGGGTCGTTACTATTATCGTGTTATTCCATTGGATGAGAAAAGGCGTCTGGGACCGGATTCCAATGAGGCCGAAGTTATAGTAAAGCGGCGTCGCGATCTGGTGAAGTAGGGGATGGACACTAGGCACTGCGGGATGACGCGGAGACGCGGGGATTTTAGATTTCGGATTGCGGATTGTCGAGTTTTTAGCTGATAGCTGATCGCTGAAAGCTGATAGCTAAATAAGACTGGCAAATAGCGTACAATAGTATTTAATGTGATTTGAGGATAAGACAGAAAATGCATCATTTTGATTATCGTGAGGGAGAACTCTACTGCGAAGAAGTTCCCATTGAGACCATTGCCAGGGAGGTTGGCACACCTTTTTACTGTTACAGCCACGCCACCCTTACCCGGCACTTCCACGCCTTCGATGCGGCTTTCGTTGAAGTGGATCATCTAACTTGCTTCTCGGTCAAATCCTGCTCCAATATCGCCATACTGCACCTGTTTGCTTCTCTAGGGGCTGGAATGGACATCGTCTCCGGCGGGGAACTTCACCGCGCTCTGAAAGCAGGAGTTGAGCCGGAAAAGATCGTTTTTTCCGGAGTCGGTAAGACAGAAGAGGAAATCGTTTATGCGCTCGAGAAGGGCATACTCATGTTTAACCTGGAATCCCCCCAGGAAATGCTGGCGGTGAACGAATGCGCCACCCGTCTGGGTTGCCGAGCACCCATCGCCATTCGTGTCAACCCGGATGTGGATCCCAAGACCCATCCGTATATATCCACCGGTCTCAAACAGAACAAGTTCGGCATCGATCTGGAAGTATCGGAAGAGATGTATGCCCGGGCCGGAAAAATGTCCAATTTAGAGATAATGGGAGTTGGTTGCCACATTGGTTCGCAGCTTACCGAAGTCTCTCCTTTTTTGGACACTCTTAGAAGATTGAAGCTACTAGTAGAGCGGCTACGGAAGTTAAATATACAAATTCGCTATCTGGATTTAGGGGGCGGGCTGGGTATCACTTACTCTGAGGAGGCACCCCCACATCCCAGTGAGTATGCTCGGGTACTCCTGGATGAAATAGATGGCCTGGATTGCAGGTTGATTTTTGAACCTGGTCGCGTTATCGTGGGAAATGCTGGCATTCTTGTCACGCGCGTTCTCTACACAAAGGACGGACCAGTCAAGAATTTTCTCGTCGTCGATGCCGGCATGAATGACCTAGCTCGTCCCAGCCTGTATGGTTCCTATCACCACATCCAGCCGGTAGTCGACCAGAAACGACCGGAGTTCCAAGCAGATGTGGTGGGGCCCATCTGCGAAACAACAGATTTTCTCGCGCGCGATCGCAACCTTCCTCGAGTTGAGCAGGGGGAATTACTGGCAGTAATGAGCGCCGGGGCCTACGGTTTTGCCATGTCCTCAAATTACAATTCGAGGCCAAGGCCCCCGGAAATTCTTGTTCAGGGTGATAGGTTTGAGGTTATTCGAGCCAGGGAAACCTATGATGATTTACTCCGAGGCGAGCGGTTACCTGACTTCCTTAACTGAAGAGTTCAAATGAGTACATCGATAGACTTCTACAAGATGAACGGCAGTGGCAACGATTTCATCCTGATTGACAATCGCACTGCAATCATTGATCCAGAGGCTGCTCCGGAATTGGCTCGAAGCCTCTGCAGACGCAAAGTTTCAGTGGGCGCTGATGGACTTATACTAATCGAGAACGATGCAGAGGTAGACTTCAGCTGGCGGTTCTTCAATGCAGATGGAAGCAGTGCGGAAATGTGTGGAAATGGCGGACGCTGTGTAGCAAGACTTGCAAACATGCTGGGTATTTGTGGAAGTCGTCTTTCTTTCCGAACACTGGCGGGAATTGTACGCGCTGAAGTGATGGGCAGTCAGGTGAAGCTGCAGATGACTTCACCCAGCGACCTTCGACTGGACGAGAAGCTCGAGCTCAGTGATGGAAGCGTGGTTGCCCAACACATTAACACCGGGGTGCCACATACCGTCTTCATCCTGGACACAGCGGAGGACATGGAAAAACAAGATATCGTGAGCCGAGGAAGGGAGGTGCGTTACCACTCGCATTATGCCCCGGCAGGGACTAACGTAAACTTTATTACCGTGCTCGGGCAGCGGTCCCTTGAGATTCGGACCTATGAGCGTGGTGTTGAAGATGAGACCCTGGCGTGTGGCACCGGAGCCACTGCGGTTGCTCTGGTTGCCGCGGCAAAAGGGTTGGTTGAACCGCCCGTTGACGTTCGTACGAGAAGTGGAGAGACGCTTACCATTTATTTTAGCGGGGAGACACCAGAAGAAGTTTATATGGAAGGGGCGGCCACGGTGGTCTATCAGGGCCAACTCTGGCAAGAGGCCGTGGATAACCCAGGGAGGTAAGTTCGCTAGTTGCGAGTTCCGGGGTAGTGGGTCGGTTTCTCTATGAATGTACAGTCCGAAACCGGTAACCTTTAACCAGTTACTCGCAGCGAAGTAGCGGAGAGGAGGTCACCATGTTTACCGGAGTATTGCCCGCCGTTGTCACCCCCTTTAAGAACGGGGAACTGGACGAAGAAAGTCTGCGTGAATTGATTGAATTTCAGATTGGAAATGGAGTCCATGGTATCGTACCTTGTGGCACCACAGGGGAATCTGCCACGCTCTCGCACGAGGAACACGAGAGAGTGGTTGAAATTGCGGTGGACCAGGTAAAGGGCCGTGTTCCAGTTGTGGCCGGCACCGGTTCCAATAACACCGCAGAGGCCATTCGGCTAACGGCTCATGCCAAGAAAGCTGGGGCGGACGGCGTTCTGATGATAAGTCCGTACTACAACAAGCCCACCCAGGAGGGCATCTACCAGCATTACAAGAAAGTGGCCCAAGAAGTGGCCATACCCATCGTGGTATACAATATTCCGGGGCGCACGGCCAGCAACATTGAGCCGACTACCTTTGCACGAATGGCGGAGATAGACAACATCGTCGGGGTCAAGGAGGCCAGCGGTTCCATGAAGCAGATCACCGAAATCATTCGGCTCTGTGGTGATAAACTAACAGTGGTTTCAGGTGAAGATTTCCTTACCTATCCGCTCATGGCCGTGGGCGGCAAGGGGGTTATCTGTGTGGTGGCTAACATTGTGCCGCGAGACATGGCGGATTTGTGCAACCTCCTCCTGGACGGTGAGTTCGAGAAAGCCAAGCCGCTCTACTACCGTCTCCTTCCGCTTTGCCACGCCATGTTCTACGAGACCAACCCGGCCCCAGTGAAGGCAGCCCTGGAGATGATGGGGAAGATTTCCTCTGGGGAGGTGCGGTTGCCGCTGGCTCCCATGTCGGAAGACAATCGAAACAAGGTACGCAAGGAACTGGAGGTCTACGGAGTTCTATAGTTTAGCGGTAGAGCAGACCGCCTTGCGCGCTGAGAATAACGACGAGACGACGCAAAGACACGGCGACGCGGAGATAGTGCTGAGAATAGTTTAAAATCGGTGCGTCTCCGGATAACCGTTTCTCCGTGTCCGTTTTCGAGGAGTGGGGGTAATAGCTATGATAAAAGCGATTGTCGCGGGAGCAGCCGGAAAAATGGGTGGTCGCATCATCCACACCATCGAACAGACGAAGGAAATTTCAGTCGCTGCCGCTTTTGAGCGTGCCGACCATTCGGCAGTGGGTACTGACGTTGGAGAGGTGGTCGGACTAGGTAGCACGGGGCTCAAGGTTGCACCAGATCTGAAGTCAGTGATGGACCTGGGGGATGTCTTGATTGATTTTACCCACCATGAGGCCTCTGTGGAGCATCTTCGCCAGGCGGTGGAAGCCAAGAAACCCATGGTAATCGGTACCACCGGATTCAGCAGTGCTGAAATGGAAACCATTGTGACGTTGGCACAGCAGATACCCTGTGTTCAGGCACCGAATATGAGCATGGGCGTCAATCTGATGTTCAAAGTGGTGGCCGATATGGCAAAAGTTTTAGGCGACGGCTTTGATGTGGAAATCACGGAGGCCCACCACCATCACAAAAAGGATGCCCCCAGTGGAACAGCCGTAAAGCTTGCCCAGAACGTGGCTGCTGCCCTGGGGCGAGATTTGGAGCAGGTTGGGGTCTATGAGCGGCATGGAATGATCGGAGCACGGCGACCCGAGGAAATCGGCATTCAGACCATCCGGGGTGGCGACATCGTCGGCGAGCACACCGTCCTTTTTGCAGGAGTTGGCGAACGGATCGAATTTACCCATCGGGCTCACAGTCGGGATAACTTTGCCCGGGGTGCGGTGAAAGCGGCCATTTGGGTGGTCAACCAACCCCCCGGTCTCTACGACATGCAGCACGTGCTTGGGTTGAAATAAATAGCTTTCAGCGATCAGCTCTCAGTGATAAACCGTATCGACACCTCATTTACTTACTAACCACGGAGACACAGAGAGCACAGAGTTCGTTTTCTTTTTTGCCCGATCGGGAGACGACGATCGGGCAAAAGATCGCAGCCCTCCGGGCACGATCTAGTAACCGGGTGGCTTCATGTCCACGGTTGGCGACAGGCTAAAGAGCTTTCGCCGCAGGCGGAGGTCCTTTTCCCTGGCCGTCGCCAGCCCGCCATGCGAGCAAGGCGAGGCGGGCGGGTCTCCCGGCCAGGGAAAAATCACCCCCTCTGTGTCCTCTGTGCCTCTGTGGTTAACCTTGAAATGAAAGCCCCGCTGATAGCTGACGGCTGCTTGCCATGCAAAAGCATCACGCCTACATCGGGTTTGGCTCCAACCTGGGAGATCGGTTGGAAAATTGTCGCAAAGCCCTCGAGGCTTTGGCTGCGCTACCTGAATCCAGACTCCTCAAAAGATCCTCATTTTACGAGACCGATCCTGTGGGGCTGGAGGACCAACCCTCTTTCATAAACGGGGTTGCGTTGCTGCAGACCGGCAAAGATGCCCACTGGCTATTAAGCCAGATGCTGAACATAGAAAACACCCTCGGGAGAATCCGCACTCAAAAATGGGGGCCGAGATCCATTGACCTGGACCTGCTCTTCTTTGACGACTTTCTAATCGATTCAGCCGATTTGTGTGTGCCCCACCCGCTGCTCCACGAGCGACGCTTTGTCCTTGAACCCCTCAACGAAATTTCACCGGGCTTTCGCCATCCGTTGTTGGGCAAAACCGTAGCAGAGCTTCTCGCTGACCTGGAAGCCAGGGGCCAGCGAGTGGAGGTGCGTATTAGCTAATGATACGTCTCGCCATTCTTGTTTTTCTCCTCATTGTACTTTACAAGCTCCTCAGTGGTCTGGTAAAAGGTTCTGAAACCACAGAAAAGCAGGAGGTCCCGGCTGGCGAGAGTACCGCCGAATTGGTCCAGGACCCCCAGTGTGGCGCCTATATTCTCCCTGCTCAAGGCGAGGTTGCACAAATGGGCGGCAAGACCTACCACTTCTGCAGTGAAAGCTGCAGGGATCAGTTCCTTTTGGAGCACGCAGAGAAGACTGATAAGTGAACTGATTGAAGTCGAATATATCCATTCTATCCAGTTTTTAGACAATACATACTCTACAAATTCAGGAAACTGGGGACCCGTTTAAGCGGAGCGAAGATAGCGCGAAGAACTTAGGGATTCCGGAATCAACGGTGCTGGACGGTGGACTAGGGTACCATAAATCCAAATTCAGTCTTGAAGATTCCGATTTCGCTCAAGTCTTCATCGCTCTCTAATTTAGGAAGGAACGATAATTGCAATTGTTGGTCTAGCCTCCGTCGAGGCTTGAGCAACCGAACCGTTGCTGGAGGAGGTCGTGAATGAAGTTTTTCATTGATACTGCGAATCTTGATGAGATTAGGGAGGCCAAAGAGCTTGGTATCATCGATGGGGTGACCACCAATCCTTCTCTGGTTGCCAAGGAAGGCTGCCAGAATCGGGAAGATTTCAAGAAGCTCATCCATGAGATCTGCGAAGTCGTAAAGGGTCCGGTAAGCGCCGAGGTGGTCAGTACCGATGCGGACGGTATGGTAAAGGAAGCAAGGGAGCTTGCTGAGATTCATGAGCACGTGGTCGTCAAGGTCCCAATGATCACCGACGGGCTCAAGGCGACTCGCCAACTGGCCGCCGAGAATATCAAGACCAACGTCACACTGGTTTTTTCTCCCCTGCAGGCTCTGTTGGCAGCCAAAGCAGGCGCAACCTACGTCAGTCCCTTCGTAGGTCGGCTGGATGATATTTCACACACCGGCATGGAATTGGTGGCTCAGATGCTTGAAATATACCAGAATTACATCTTCGAGACCGAGATATTGGTGGCCAGCATCCGCAACCCGCTACACGTTCTGGAGGCGGCTCAGATGGGAGCCGATGTGGCCACAATTCCATTCAAGGTGATTGCCCAACTCGCGCAGCATCCACTCACGGACATTGGTATGAAGAAGTTTTTGGACGACTGGAAGCGCGTGGAATCTACTTGATCAGCGGTAAGCGGTCATGGCGGTTATCATAGGTTCGGACATATTTATGAGACATTCAGGGGCAGCCTTTGCGCCAAAACTGTCAACTTGGCTGCCGCGGCTTAGTGTGTTACTGTGGGTCCTGGCGGCTGTGTTGTTTGGTCTGGTTACCAGGCCGGCGAGCGCGGATATTTACCGGTATGTGGACGAAGATGGGGTAATTCACTTCTCCAACGTACCCACAACTTTTCGATATCGTCTCTACATTAGCGAGACCAAGCTTGACTACAAGGACTATTTCGATCGCTACGACAGGATCATCATCAGAGCCTCCCGGCAACACGGGATAGACTCGGCCTTGGTGAAAGCGGTGATCAGGGCCGAGTCAGACTTTGACAAACATGCGGTCTCAAATAAAGGAGCCCAGGGGCTGATGCAACTCATGCCTGAGACCGCCAAGGAATTGGCCGTGGTGGATTCCTTTGACCCCAAGGAAAACATCCACGCTGGTGTCCGCTATTTGAAGCGGCAGTTAAAGAATTTCAACAACGACGTGCCTCTGGCCCTGGCAGCATATAATGCTGGAGAGAATGCCGTACGCAAATATGGGCGTATTCCACCCTATAAAGAGACCAAAACCTTTGTGGCCCGGGTCCTGCGTTACTGGGACGAGTTTAATCTGCGGCGGCACAATAAATATTAACCTTTCCTCCGCTCCATCAGCATGCACTCCAGGCAAGAACAAGCGACCTGTGACAGGCTACGTTTTTCCCTCATGGAATTGTCACAACTGGTAAGTTGAGAGCATGACGCCAAAACGCTCGCATTCCATCTTTAACCTTCCCAACAGCCTTACGCTTTTCAGGGTAGCTTGCGTCCCGCTCCTGGTCTTTCTTCTATTCTTCCCTCACAAACTCACCAGTTTTTTGGCGGCGGCGGTTTTCAGTCTTGCCTCCATTTCAGATCTTCTGGATGGGTTTCTAGCTCGGCGTCGGCAGATGGTGACGACATTCGGGGTATTTCTCGATCCCCTTGCAGACAAACTCGTTGTATCAGCCGCCCTGATCATGTTGATACCTCTTGGCCGGGTGCCTGCGTGGATGGTGGTGGTCATCGTCGGCAGAGAACTGGCGATTACAGGACTGCGGTCAGTTGCCGTCTCTGAAGGGAAGGTAATCGGCGCAGATGAGCTGGGAAAGAAAAAAATGGTTTTCCAGATCGTCGCCGTGCTCGGCTTGCTCTTGCACTACGATTACCTTGGTGTCGATTTCCACGCGGTTGGCATGTTTTTCATGTGGCTGGCGGTCATCTTGACGCTCTGGTCAGGAATCAATTACTTCCGCAGTTTCTGGCACGTTCTCGAAGAAACCGATTCGACATAGAGGGATGGTCATGAAATTATAACTTTCGATGTTAAGGCACAGGACGCAGGGCGTAGGGCACAGGGAAGAATTTCGAATTGCGGATTTGGAAGAGCATGGAGAGAGGAGTGAGTATCCAGAATTCAGGTTTCAGGTTTCAGTGTTCAGGTTCTAACTTTTGTGTTTCTCTTCCTGAAACCTGACACCTTGAGATTTGTTACTTGGGATTGCAGATTGTGGATTGAGGGAATTGAGGAATTAAGGGATTGAAGAGAAGCATGGAGCATAAGGCATAGGGAAATACAGCTGGACTTTCCGACCTCTGACCTCTGACCCCTGACTTCCGACCGCTGTCTTTTAGCTGCCTGCTGCAATCTGCCCGCTGCCAGCTGTCACCTGCCTCTAGGCGAGTTTCTTCTTGACAAATATGTGATCTTTGCTAAGCTTGCGAGAACTAAAGCGGGAATAACTCAGGGGTAGAGTGCGACCTTGCCAAGGTCGAAGTCGCGGGTTCAAATCCCGTTTCCCGCTCCAGCAAAAAAACAAGGGCTCCTTTCTTCGGAGCCCTTTTTTTGCGAAGGTCAAACAATGTGGGATTTTGGGTAGAACGTTATGACATTTGGGGCTAGAAGGGAGCATTAATGAGACTTAAAATGGTTTTATTGGTGTCGCTCATGGTTTTCATGGGAATGAATATCTCACCGGCTTATTCAGAAAAGAGCCGACACAGAACCTTTACCAAACAGGAGATCGAGATTATGAAAGAGAAAAAGGCTGTGATTAACACAAAATTCGGAGAAATTACCGTGAAGTTCTTTCCAGACGTCGCTCCCAACCACGTAAATAGTTTCATCGAACTGGCAAGTGGCGGTTTTTACAATGGCACCACCTTTCATAGGTTAGTCCCTGGATTCGTAATCCAGGGAGGTGATCCCAATACAAAAAGTGATGACAGGTCAACGCATGGTATGGGGGGTCCCGGCTACAATCTCAAAGCAGAATTCAGTAAGTTGCCTCATAAAAGAGGAACCCTCTCGATGGCGAGAGCTGCAGATCCCGACAGCGCTGGCTCGCAGTTTTTTATATGCGTAGAAGACACCCCTTTCCTCGACGGACAGTACACGATATTTGGGGAGGTGGTTGATGGGATGGATGTGGTGGACCAAATAGTCTCCCAGCCCCGAGATCCGCGAGATAATCCCGTCGACAGAATTGAAATGACGGTGGAGATCAGGGGTGATGAGAGCAGTGGTTAGCAACAAATAGTCAGGATCCAGAATTCAGTTTGCATAAGCATTAAGGCAAAAGGCACAAGGCTTAAGGCACAGGGAGACAGGAATAGACATAACCAAAAAATTACCTTGCACCTTGAGCCTTATACCTTATGCCCTATATCGGCAACGATATAGTTATAGTACACCCGGGTCCTTCGTTGTTGGTTGCTTTCACAGAACCTGCCATTGCGGTGACGAGCTTATTAACTAAAGCCAAGCCAATACCGGTTCCACCAGTGGTTCGGGTAAGGTCGTCGTCCACCCTGTAGAAATCATCAAATACTTTCTTCAACGAATGGCGAGGAATGCCCGGCCCGGTGTCGGACACACTAATTTTCACTGAACCATCTTCAGCCCAGACACGCAGAGTAATCTCCCGTGTGGGAGAGGACTTGCCGAATTTCATGCTGTTGTCAATGAGATTTATCAGGACTTGAATCATTGCCTCCCGGTCATATGCAAACGGCCGGACTTGTTCCATGTCCACCTTTAGAACAAACCCCTCCTGCCGGAGCTTTTCCTGCATTACCTCATTGATTTCCTGAACCACTTCTTCGAGGGTACCCTCCTGCAGGTCGAGATGTCTCTGTTTTTTCTCCAACTTGGAAAATTCCAGAACGTTGTTTATCAAACGAGACAGTCGGGAGCTCTCCGAGCCCAAGATCCTGAAATATTCTTCCTCCCGCTTATGGTCGCGGGCTATTCCTTGCTCCAACATCTCAATGTACATTCGTATATTGGTAAGCGGGGTTTTCAGTTCGTGGGTTACCGATGATACGAACCTCGAACGCCGTTCCGATAGCGCCACCACAGCGCGTGCACTTTGATAGATGGTGAAAAGCCCCAGAAGAATGATAAAGGCAAGTACGGCCATCATTACATTCAGTGTCCTCCGCCCCACTGATGGAGGTAATTGCTCACAGGCGATAGTCGCACGCAAGAAGGAGAAGGGGCGGGGAAAAGTTCGATCCAGGGAAAAATCTGACTGTTCTACGATTGCCCCGGTCTGAACCACTGCGCTTTCCCGGCCCTGGTCTATTACCGATAATCGCAGACTTGTAAATTGTGCCATGGGCTGGTTGACAAAATATTCATCCACCAGATGGTTCAGAAACTCCTTTACCAAAAGAACGAATCCCTGACGATATATCTGGTTGTTGATCACAATACGGCGGAAGATGAATATTTGCTGATCGTTGATGAAAACTGACTGCATGGGATCTACTTCAATCTGAAACTTTTCCGTGTCCGGGGATGGTGCTGGAGGCAATGTGCCGGCGGGCTCAGCCCCGTATCCTTTCTTCTCCTCCTCCTTCATGGGGGCTCTGGCTGGCTGTCGACCGCTGGGCACAGGTGGTACATTTCCTTCGGCCTGGATTCCTTCCTCTTGCTGCCACTCGCTCGATGCTGCTTTCTGATCCCGCTGCGCGAGATTGAACGCTTGGCCGGGGGAGATCTCTTCGACTCTCTTCCCTGACCGGCCAAGGTAGGCCCTCTGCTTTTTTGACCGGGAAATGTCCAAATATTTATCGGCAAAAGTTGCGTCTTTTTCCCTCTCCCTCTTTGCAAGCATTTCGGCCGGTTTGGCCTCGACGCTCTCGAGGGCGGTCGTTCTTTTTTGGTTAAAGACCTCATTCACCTCATTCAACTGTGCAACTACTGCGTTGTGCTCCGGGGGAATATCTTCTTTATTCTCGGCCAAGGGGGTCTGCAGCGAACCGTCAGGATTGTTCTGCATGTAGCCAAGGATATAGCTCTCTTTCGGGGGCATGGACAGGGGAGACCGGCTCAATCCCTCAGACCCGGGGATCTGATCGGGCGAGATGTAGATATACCTGTATTGGTCTACAGGTCGACCCTCCTCTTTGAGAACCAGGTAGGCGAGCTCTTCTTCCATCTGATCGAAGAGGGTAACACCAAAATAGCGAAGCTCGGCCACCTCCTCCTGCTCAAGACTCCAGTAAGTGCGCAGAATAAAATAGGCCATTGGAATTGACAGGGCCAAGCAAAAAACAAGAATGAGTATTTTCAGTCTTTTCACTCTTCAGACTCCAGACGATATCCCTCACCACGGATAGTGACTATGAGAGGGCTGTCCCCGATGAG
>JASFEM010000026.1:0-29278 GCA_050124835.1 Syntrophobacterales bacterium
AAGTAAAGGGCGTCCCGAATGTCACCAAGGGGTGGACAACACTGAGGCGGGCTAGTTATTTTGGCAAGCAGTGGCGCAAGTGGTCCAAGCACCGACCCACCAACCAGAAGAAGAGCAGGGCCATCGCTGACCCTGCTCTTTCTCTTCACTTTGTTTTCAGGTTTAACTATTTTTTTGAGTAGGTGAGACTCTCACAAAACCCTTGTTAATCTAACCCTCCTACCGATAGCCTGACACGTCGATTCAATTGGCGTCCCTCTGTTGTCTCATCACTGGCGGCAGGAACGACTGGCCCATACCACACCGTCACTAGCCGTTTCTCAGCAATGTTAGGAACCATGGCCTCTGCTGCCAGGAAGGTGTAGTTTTTCATCAAGTAATTCTTGACGCTTTCAGCCCTTTGCCGTGACAACAAATAATTGTATGTTGGATCACCTGTGCTGTCAGCGAAGCCTTCAATAACAACGTATGCTTTAGGATTTTCCTCCAAAAACTTTGCCAGGGCATCCAACTCGTCGTGATACTCCGGACGGATTTCCGCGCTGTTAAAATCAAACAAAATATTATCGAGTTCAACGCCCACCACTTTGCTTACAAGCTCGGTCTCAACAATGGCCCTGTCCATGACCATATAAAGAGCCCCTATCATATATTCCGGCCTGTCCATCAATGTTTCAAACGTTATGACCCGGGAGCAGGTGTTTACTGATGCGAGATCATTCACCAGTTTTTCACCCTTTGCCGTCTGCGCTGAACTGATGATATAAAAACAGACATCGTATTTGGAGGCTAGCTCCCTCGCTGCTGGCACAGGCCATACCTTTGGCTTGCCATGAGTAAATTGGCCATCTGAAAAAATAAACACAGCCGTTTTACCGGACAGCTTGGCAAGGGTGGGATCAAGATTCTTGATCGCATTTCCCAATGGTGTGGGCTGATTTCTGAAGCTAAGTGAGGGCTGGTAAGCCTCCATTGCGTCAATTGCTGCACCAAACCTTGCTTTGTCGAATGGCTGCATCTCGTAGAAGCTTTTCCACGGGGTGTATAAATACAAGCCGGCGTTCCAATCCAGATCCGGGGCGCGTGCGATTCTCTCCTTGAACATTGTCTTGGCAAGATCAATTTTCTTCATGTTGGTGTCTTTATATAGATCCTGCATCGAGCCCGAAGCATCAAACAACACAATGAAATTATCCGCTGTTTTCACAACCTCTTTTACCATCCGTACCCTTTGCACAGCTACTTGTTCAACGACAACTTCTGCGGCTAGAACATTGGTCACAATCAGACCTGGCATGATCAATCCAACAATCATCGCCAATCCGACTAGTTTAATCCTGCTTCTTTTCATGATTCAACCTCCCTCTTGGTTTGGAAAACATCATGGTTAAGTACGTATAATTAAAAATACACCTTACGCGAACGAAAGGATCGCAATGCAGTGTCCAAGATATTGATGCCCTTAGGTGAAGGCAAGTTTTTAGGAAAAACTGTCAATTCCAAAATCTGAATTTGTTTAAAAGTGAAGTTAACTTAAGAATAGGGTGGGAGTTAACCTAATTTAAATATTGTTATCTCAAAAACGACCAAAGTCAAGGCAACAATCATGTTACATACCCCCATTCACATCAATCTAATGGGGGGTTCTAATGGGGTCAGACCAAGCTAAAATATTGAAATTATCACTAATATCGCCATTCTTGCGACTAAAATCGACGATGTGGGAAATCTTGGTACTTAATTCATTTTTCAGCCTGCGGCTTTGGTCTTTTCGCTGGCAAAGTCATCAGGTCCACCGCTTGTATCGGGTTGCGAAAGGTCATCGAGCCAGACCCGGAAGAGCTTGAATCCTAGGGATAAGATAACGGCCCCAACAAATAGACCAATAAATCCCATGTAAAGAAACCCTCCGATCGCACCAAGAAAAATGACGAGCATGGGCACCGGAGCACCGCGTCCCAGGAGTATGGGCTTCAAAAGATTATCCACCAAAGAAACCAGAATAAGCCAGCCCGTCAACAATCCAGCAGTAAGAGTGTCCGCAGTGGAAAACATGTAGATGATGACCGGAATGGCAACCGGTAAAATGCCGATTTGAACGATGGCCAACAACAGACAGACAAACGCCCAAAGACCAGCTCCCGGCACCCCAGCTACCACAAACCCAGTACCTGCCAACAGTGCCTGAATAATGGCCACACCCAGAATCCCTTTGACCACACTGCGCACGGTTTTCGTCGAAATATCAGCAAAGTCAGCGCCACGCTCTCCGGCCAGACGCACGAACAGGTCTTTTGCCATCTTTCCACCTCCGGTTGCATTGGCCATGAAAATTCCAGCAATGATAATGGAGAGGGCAAATTGCAGCAATCCCAGAGTGGTGCCCATCGCCGATCTCAGCAGCCTCAAGCTCATTGCTTTCAGCTGAGGTTGAAACCGGGTCAGCGTCGCTTTTAGGTCTGTCGAAGCCTCATACCATTCGCTTTTCAATGACTCGCCGATCAAGGGCCACGACTCGACACTATCTGGCGGAGGCGGCACTTTAAATTCGCTACGCTGAATCCTGTCGTTGATATATTTCGTCCCTTCGACAAGCGAGCCTACCATCCGGATGCTCGGGAGGATGATAACAAGGAGCGTGACAACAGTAATTATGATTGCCGCCAACTTGACACGGCCGCCCAGTACACCGCTGAGTCCTCTGCAAAGGGGGAAGAAGGCAATAGCAAGGATGGTGGCCCAGATCACCAGAGAGATAAAGGGCCTTAATATCTGGAAACACAGTGCTATCAAAAGGGCTATAAGGCCGATTCGAATCGCTATATCAATTGCTGGTCCTGTGGATGATTTTTCTTGGGTAACTCTGTCTGGTTCGTTCATTAAAAGGGGTTAAGTCTCCGTTTGACGTTTGGCTAACTTACGTGCTTGCTCATTTTGTCGCTTTTTCGGTTCGTTTGTCCTTACTCGGCAGAGAAAGAACGAGATCTTTGTGCAGCCAATCCCATCTCTTCGATTTCGACAAATGCATTCTGTGGCTGCTTCACTGCTAACTCCTCCACTATTACTGCTTGCAAAGGATTTATCTTACAAGTTGCAGAAGATAACTGTGAGCATCCACATCAAACTGCCCGGTGAATCACATTTGCGTGTGGCAAAGCGAGGCTGCTAGGACACCGGAAGTACGTTCTCCAACTCCTTGATGACGGCCCGCTCCGACCCAGACACCTTCGAGGTCAGCCCGAGGAATCCACCGGCCGACTCGGCCACGGCCAACGCCAAATCGAGCGTCGACTTACGCATCTGGCGGCGCTCCTCCTCGGTGAAGGTTTCCCAGATACCTCCGACGTACCTCTTCCAGCTCTCGAACAGCTCTTTGTCAGGCCGCTGCGAAAGCCACGTTTCCAGCAGTTGGTGTCCGGCGGTTCCCGGTGATATGCCTTTTTCCTCGGCGGCCTTTATGATCGCATCACGCTCCGGATCGTCTAGTTTGCCGTCGGCCCAGGCCACTGTCGTCAGCGGCACGAGGGTCAACGCCAGCACCGTCTCGGGATTGATGCCCAGCTCGATCAACCGGTCGATAAATGCGTCGTCCTCGACCTGAACCACCTCACGGAGCGCCTCACGTTGCTGTTTCTCACGCAACTGCTCGAGCAGTCGAGCGTTCTCTTTGGTGAAAAATGCTTCCTCTAACGCTCGGGCATCTGCAAGTATTTTCTTCGGATCCATCGTCTTTTCCTCCTCTTCAGCGGCGTCATTTCTGTTCAGAAGTCTCTATCGATAAGGGCGAAGTATAGAATGAGATAGCCTTGAGTGTCAATCTTTGTGAAAGGGGCCGACTTTGCTCTTGAATATTGAGAATCGGTTGTTCAGTGATTTCCGTTATCTAGTAAGATCGATCATTCCATGGGGGCTGGTTTTACTGGTCTTGGTGGGCGAAACCTGTTATCAGACTCTAACTAGGGAACGACATGGAGGCTGGCTTATTATTCGCTGGGAGTTTTCTTGCTTTGATACCCCTACCCTTCCGGTCCTTTGAGCTTCTTATTCCTTTTTCTTCGAGAAGTTTGCTGAAAAAGGTATAGATCTCACTTTCCTCATCAGGCGTCATAAATCTTTCCGGAAGGGTTGGCTTCTCTCGGCCTAGGCTTACCGCCATATCTATTCCCATGGGATTGTAAGGAAGCAAAGAGACGTTTTCTATTCCGAGTTCGCACAGGATATCGATGATGGCCGAGAGGTTCAATTCGGTTGCGGTGATGCCTGGGACGAGGGGTACTCGGGGGTGCACCTCGACATTCTCCTTCTGAATGAGGCGCCGGAGGTTGTTGAAGATTCTCCGGTTTGACTTACCGAGATATCTTTTATGATTCTCTGGATCAGCGAGCTTGATATCGTACTGGATGAGGTCCATATAAGGAAGTATTTTCTTCTTCACGGACGGGTAGTCGAAATAACCAGATGTTTGCATGGCGAGATGGACCCCGCTGCCCTTCAGTCGCTTGAGCAGGGGTTCCAGGTAGTCGGGATAAAGGGTGCATTCCCCGCCCGAAAGGGTCACCCCACCATCTGAATGGCGGTAAAAAGGCAAATCCCGCAGGAGAATCTCTCCTAGGGTCTCCACCGAATAGTAAGTGCCTATGAGCCTCAGCCCCTTTCCAGGGCAGACACTTGCACAAGTACCGCAATGTAAGCATTTTTCCCTGTGGATACGTCCGGGGAGTTCGAGATCTATGGCCTCCTGTGGGCAGGCTTCCACACAGCTCTCACACCGAATACACTGCCCCGGGAAAAAACCGATCTCCAATCCAGGTTCCTGGGTCTCAGGGCTGTGGCAGAAAATGCACCTGAGGGGACATCCCTTGAAGAAGACGACGCTGCGGATGCCGGGTCCATCTTCAAGGCTGTGCCTCTTGATATCAACGATGAGAGGGAGTTTATCCACTTAGACAACACCCAGCTTGCGGCCAAGGTCTCTGACCATGAATGCGTATTTGTACATGTAGTTGAGGTTTCCTTCCACCTCGACCTTGTTTTCTAGTATTGAATCCAGGATGTCATGCTCCCCTGAGAAAATAAATCCTCTCAGTGCAGCTTGGTTCTCGAAGGTTATCCGGACATCCCAGTCCTCAATGGGCTCATCATGCACTTTCATATCGCCATTTTCAAATGTGGCAGAGGCGGCAACGAGTCCTTCTCTGGTACAGAAGACATACCTTCCCTTAAAATCCTTGATGTTCTTTCGATAGCCCTTGGAAAGGCAGAAGGCTAGGTCCTGACACCGCAGAAGAAGTTCCAGGAACTCATCGGTCAGCGCTCCCTTTAATTCCTCTCTGAACTTCTTGGAGAAGAGCCTTGTTATTAAGTGCCCTATCCAGTCGGTAAAAAGATAGGGAACGGGTCGAAGTGCGATACGCTTTGCTCTGGAGGCCATAGATCCTTCCCTCCTTTCTGGCTAGTCCAAATTACACCATTTTTCCACTGGATAAGAGGTATTCCGTGCGTTGGAGGATTTCCCTCTGCATCTGTGGATTCAAGTCCTTGAAATAGGCGGTGTACCCGGAGACCCGGACCAACAGTTCAGGGTACTCCTCAGGATTTTCAATCGCTTCAAGAAAGGTGTCACGAGTAATGACATTGAACTGGATCTCCATCCCTCCATCCCTCTCGCCATCGTTATCATCAAAATAGCCCTCGACAGAGGCGACAAAGTTGTCCAGCATTTTGTCACCGTTGCCGGACTCAGGGGTGTATTTGAGATTCAGGGCCACCCCACTCGAAAGATAGCTGGCTGGAAGACTTGCCACAGAGTTCAGAGCCTTGGTGAGATAAGGGGTGACTCCTGATACAGGCGTTATGCCGCTGGTAAAGTTCTCACGACCCTTCCGTCCATTTGGTAGCGCCTGCATCAGCCTGCCAAACCCAGCGTGACTGGTCATGGTCCAGTACCCAACCCGGTAACGTCCACCGCGGTAGTTCTCCTTGGCTCCGAATTCCTTATCCAACAATTCCGCGAGCCAGCGAACATTGGCATCCGCCACCGGGTCATCGTTGCCGTATTTGGGGGTCTTGTCAGGATCCATGAGACGCTGGCGCAGGGATTCAAAACCCACGAAGTCCCCTTGGAGCGCAGCAAGGAGGTCAGCAAATAAGCATCCGTCATCAAAAACCACCTTCTGAATGGCACTTAGAGAATCGGCAACATCTGCCAATCCAATAATCGTCGCACCAGAAGAGTTGATGATAGCTCCGCCTTCAATGAGATCTTTCCCCTTCTCCATGGGCCCTTCAAAAAAGGCCGACAGAATGGGGGTGGGATAGAAGTCCTGGTGGACCTTTCCAAAGAAGTCGTTGAGACTGATTGCCTGATCGATAAGCCAGCGCGTCTGAGTTGTAAAGGCGGCCTTGAAGGCATCAAAACTGTTGAAGTTGTCAGGGTCACCGGTTTCTTCGCTTATCAGCTCCTCCCCTGTGTGTCTGTGCCTGCCGTTGAAAAGAGCGAGTTCAAGGGCTGAAGTGAGGTTCAGCAATATGGCCGCGGAGTGACCGTAAAACCGTCCGTTGCTCCCTGGCTCTACACAGCCAATCACTCCATAATCCCGTGCCTGTTCCTCGGTATCTCCTTTGCTGGTTAGCGCCTTGATAACCGCCTTGTCATTGTGAAGTGCCGGGGTGGCACCTGTGCTGATATTGACTTCACAGAGCCTTCTCAAATACTCCTTGGCGTTCACACCTGAGTAATACCTCGCATTGAGGTTCGGGTCCCGGAGTTTCATCAATTCAGTGGCTCTGAGCATAACGTAGGTCAAGTCATTCACCGCATCGTTGCCGGCTTTATCAACCCCGCCCAAGGTGATGGCCTGATTTGAACCTGTTCCACCGAAGAGTTGCTCCGCTGCCTCCGGAGCAGCCGGCACATGGTCGCCTATCTTCAGCCACAGACAGCAGATCAATTCAATGGCATCTTCGATCTCCATCTTACGATTATCCATATCCTGACGATAGAGGTCGTAAAGGATCTGATCCAACCTGCCAAGGCTGAGCCCTATGTTTGGGTTTTCGAGATGGATGGCAGTCCAGCAGATCCAGATGGTGGTAAGTCCTTCACGGAAATTCCGCGCTGGATGCTCAGGGACTTGCCGGTGGATCTTTGCAATCTCCTGAAACTCGCTCTTTAGCACCGGATCTGATTCTTTCTTGGCCAGCCGATCGGCCTCTACGGCCAGGTTGCGGGAGTAGACAATGATTCCCTCCAGAACCTCTTGAAGCGCACGGTAAAACTCGATCTCGGAGGGTTCATTTGACTGAAGCTGCTTTCCCTCTGCCTGGTTGATCATCTCACGCAAGCCCAAATTCATAGCTTTGGAGAAATCTGGAATTGTGTGGGAGATACACTCGGGTTTACTGGTCATAAAGAAAACTAATCGTTCAAGTAGGGTAAAATCAGGGGCATATTTCTTGAGACCGGTCTTTTGAAAGTTCTCGTTGAATCGCCTGTCTCTTGCGATTTCAAGGATGTTTTTGTCCAGCCAGTGAGGGAAGATTTTATAGTTGAGCTCTTTCACCTCTTTGGAGGTAATGTGGTAGGGGTTGTTTGATCTCTTTGAGATGGTCCAGAGTTCCGGCCAAACAGTTAAACCAAAAAACTCGGGGTAGAGCGGAACTCCCTTGAACTTACTCGTGGTAGAGCCAGCAAAGAGAGAGGCCTCTTCGAGTGTAAACGGCTTCATCCCCTTTTCGTATCCCCTGGCGTGACGGACGATGGGTTTGCGGTTCTCCAAGACTTTCCGGTACATTTTGGCCTTATCGAGGATAGAGATACGCTCCTGTTCGAATAGGCCGTTCTCGAGGCTGAAGCGGGTTACCAACCGCGGGCGTTCCACACAGATCTGAGGTAGAGCTCTGAAATAGTTCTTCCTGAGATGCGAAACCCGCTTGGTGAGCTCATAGTCCCTTAGGGAAAGGTCTTTAAGAGTGATTTCTGCCATATCTCCCTCCTCTTAGTATTGGCCCTTTCCTGCAAAACCGGAGGGACCGGATTGTGGTCTGCGGGCTGGCGAACTTTAACAATCTTGCTCGATGTTGGTGCAGTTGACCTGGTGAACGATCCAGTCGACCCCAAAAGACGTACCGATGAAAATGGGGAGCAGACGTGGTTTCGGATGAGATATAACTAGTTATGCTGCTTCAATGGGATCATGCGCCTATCATCCAGAAGGAAAGATCGGATCTTCGTTAAGTTAACATGACATGGCTTAGCGGGTCAAAGAAAAAATCAGACCTATCGAAGATCCGGTTGTGTGGAAGATGTTAGGATCTTTTAAAATATTAGATAAACAGTGAACGGCAAAGGGTAAACGGTTCAAGTAATGGTTGCTTTACTGTTCACCGTTCACTGTTCACCTTTCACCCTTTACGGTTTACCTTTTCTGCAATCTGCAATCCATTGGTCTCTGACATGGACCAAAGGGCTGGATACCCTAGATACGAATATTCTCTTCCATTGGCGTGCGTGCAGCCAACAGTTTACCCGGCGAAAACTATTGACCAACTCTTTCCTTGGCCAGTTCCTGAGGGCTCATGGTCCAGTAGGGCGTTCCATCATTGGTTCTACGCACCTTGTATTCAAAATAGTCACCCTTTTTGACCTTGGAAGCCATGAACACCTCTTTATCACCGATCTCAGCCCAGCAACCTCTGACGCTCACCTTGTCACCTTTCCTGATCCCCAGTTTACTGGGATTAACGAACGATTTGGGGCCGAGGTGAACGGTCACAGTTTCACCTTCTTTGCTGCGGACAATCACCGCTACACCCGTTGCCATACCCGGCAGAGGAGTAATGTTCTTAATGGACATCACATAGCCCTTGAATTTATCCCACTCGTCCAGATCATAGAGCTTGTTGTAAACACTGTCTTTCTCCCAGCCTGCAATGCCTTCCTGCCCTCCCGCATAAGCAATGCCAAGCCCTGTTGCTAAAACTAGAATAAAAACTGCTGCTAAGCGTTTACGATAGCTAATCATTCCTAACCTCCTTGTATTTTCCGGCTGTATTCAAGCGACCGGAAAATGTGATCGCCTTCCTACAACTATCACGGGTCCAGGGTTACTGGATTAAATTCTAGTCATTCATTTCCCCCGGGGAAAGGGCTACAAGATAATAATTCGTGCCATCTTAATTTGCTATCTTACCAGCGCCATTCCTCCGCCCAAGCCAGGCCTCGGCAAGATTATAGCTTAAGCCTGCCCGAGCCGGGCTTATCTTCAGTTAGACTTGATAAATTCAGCAATCGCAGATACCACTTGTTTTTCGACACCGTAGAACCCATGGGGAGATTGCGGGTAGCATTCATTTGACATGGGAGCCTTTCCTCCGGTGACGTACCGGATCTCGACGCTCGGGGAATTTGTGAGTCCAGCTTTCAAAATCGGCGCGTCGGCGGGAGAACCCAACTGACACTTATCAGCCGAATGCCAGACTACCAATACTGGCACCCCAATATCTGCAAGACGCATATTTATGACACCTTGCGGATGAGTTCTATGCATTCGCCAGCTTGATGGAGTTCTCGTAATACCGGCGGCGAGAATCAAACCATCAATTTTCTCTTCGCTGTTAATAGTGCCATTGGCCGCAGAAAAAGTTCCCTCACCGGAGCCAATCAGCCAGACCGGCAAATCTGCCTTGCTTTTTAGATAGGAAGCAACTGCCTCGATGTCTTGAACATGTTCTTTGCTTATTCTAAAGAGTGAATTTATTCCTCTGGCCTGTTGGTCAGAAGGAGAGTCTACTACCGCTACCATGAGTCCGTGGTCAGCAAAATCTTCCCTTGCCCTGACGAGAAAGTTGTCACTACGTGCCAAGGTCGGTTTGCCGCCAAAACCAGCCATTCCCAACTTTCCACGTCCAGCTGCAAACAAAACAACGGCAGCGACAGGATCAACCGGTGTGATCAGAATAAACTTCTGGGTTACGCCAGGCCGCGTTTCAATTTTGACAAGTTCGGTTGAAGATACCGGTTTGCCCTCGGACGAGGAGGGTGCTGTAGCACAGTTTGGTATAAACAGAGAAAGCACAACGATAGCTGTTAGTATGAAGTTACGAGGCTCACGATTTGCCGACTTCATTATGAGGCTCCTTTTTAGCTACTGAGTCATGGTGATTTTAGATTTCAGATTGCAGATTGAAGTTGCGCAGTTCTTCTGACTGTTAACTGTTAAGGTCTTAAATCTGAAATTATAATTTAACCCCT
This sequence comes from Syntrophobacterales bacterium, assembly GCA_050124835.1. Classification (GTDB taxonomy): domain Bacteria; phylum Desulfobacterota; class Syntrophobacteria; order BM002; family BM002; genus BM002. Next base: position 10,253 of record JASFEM010000026.1, read on the forward strand.
AGCTGTTTAAATAGTTTAACCGATCAGAAACGATTCAGCACCTTCAATGTTTTTGACCTAACCCGCAACTATTGACATGCATGGTCTCGACGGTTAGGCTTTCTGCTGATTACAAGAGACAAAGTTCAATCCAGCTGCGACCCAGGATTGAATTTTTATCCTTTTAATCACTGACATCCGATCTTGGGAGCTATATTGATGATTGAGTTGCTTCAGAGAAAGAGGTCTCCGTCACTGACGCTCTGCTTTCTTGCCTTTGTCCTGTTTTTTCCCGCGTGTTCATCTACAGTAGGCTACAGAGAAAAGAGCAAGCTGAGCCCCAAAGCCAAGAACATTGTCTTTATGGTTCCTGATGGTATGGGCCTTTCCAATGTTACAGCGGCTCGAGTTTTTAAAGATGGACACAATGGAGACCCTCTCTATCTGGAGACATTGACCAGCATTGGCTACCAGCGAACCCACTCGGCCAACAGCACGATAACCGACTCGGCCGCTGCTGCTTCGGCCTGGGCCAGTGGCGAAAAATTCCGAAACGGAGAGATCTCCTGTCACGACGAGGATCAGGACGGGAAATGTGAACCCGCACCGGTGGCAACCATACTGGAACTGGCCAAGGAAAAAGGAAAGGCTACGGGACTTGTGGCCACCTCTACCATCACTGATGCGACTCCTGCTCCCTTCGCCGCCCATGTTCACACGCGCCAGTGCGAGAATGAAATCGCCCGGCAGTATATTCAGGTGACCGAAGTTGAGGTAATCCTTGGAGGCGGAAAAACAAGATTCACGTCCACAGAGGGTGAAGCTGACGTTTGTGGCACTTTCGGAAACTTCATCGCTGACGCAATAGATAAAGGGTATGAGGTGGTTTACACCAAAAATACCCTTACGGATGCTGTCTCAAGCGGCGCGAAGAAAATCTTGGGACTTTTCAGCCCGGCTGGAAAGACACCGGAATTCTTTCGCGCCGACCCTGAACAGGTCTACCCAGCTGATGAGCCGACCCTATCCGAGATGACAGCCGCCGCTCTGGAGATTCTAGAGAAAGACGTGGATGGTTTCTTCCTGGTGGTGGAGGGTTCACAGATCGACTGGGCCAACCATCATAACAATTTTTTCCATCAAATCTGCGAAACTCTCGCTTTTGACGAAGCCGTCAAGGTAGTCTTGGATTGGATCAACCAAGAGCCAAGCAGAAAGCTAAGCACCCTCGTTATTATTGCACCTGATCATGAAACCGGTGGATTTTCCATCAGTGGACCCAAAGGCGAGCTTGCCCAGCCGGGAGATTTTGTGGAGGAGGCATGGATTTCTGGAAAACATACCGGCAATGATGTCCTCATCTGGAGTGAGGGCCCGGGCAGTCACCGTTTGGCAAGGGTGCTGGATAATACCGACATTTTCAGCGTCATGAAAGATGTGCTCAGGTAAGATCTTTACTAAGCCGCATGATCCACAAGCCGGCTACAAAAACTACAATGCGTGAATCATGCGTAATATGACGGCAGATATCCACGGAAAAGGGCGATGACAGTCCGATCAGCTAGGTCCAAGATAGTACTGATTCTTTATTATTTGTTCTCAAACCTTTCGAGCCTGGCTTTTATGTAGGCATCGTTCAAACGTTCTGTGTCGTAACTGTAGACTTTGTCCGGATGTTCAGTCAGCGGGATTCGGCATCCACCCTCGTGCTTGTTTCTTGCAGATCTGGCTTCAAACTGGATACCTACCGCACCACAGAAGGGACACTCGCACCAGTAATAACAACTATCATTCAGTCTAAAGCCAACGTAGTCTCCAAATGGTGGTGGGAAGGGATGTGTGACTTTCCCAGGGATCCCACACAGTGTAACCACTGGAATACCGGTCTTCTTCTCCAGTGCTCTTTCTCTGGCATTTTCTGGAAATTCAATCTCCCCCTTATCATTGTAGGTCGCCGGCCTTACATCTATATATATCTCTTGCTGTGGTAGCCAAAAATCTGGCTGATAACCACTGGTCTCGCCCAGATCACGTCCTTCTTTTTTATACTCCCAGGTAATACCCAGAGCATCAAAAAACACCGCCCATCTCGCCTCTAAACTACTGCTGAAATGGCAGCCCTTGTAAACTGCTTTCTTAGACTTCGCCATCTATCACGCCTAGCCCTTATTTTTTTAACGCCTATTCCCTTGGCTCCGCATACTGTTGACACTGGATCGCGATATCCACTCTTATTTATTAACCACGGAGACACGGAGAGCACAGAGTCCGTTTTCTTTTTTGCCCGATCGGGAGACCCGCCCGCCTCGCCTTGCTCGCATGCCACCAAAGCAATCTTCACATTCCTGGTCCGGCCGCTCATTTATAACCTAATCTCGGGCAATTTCCCAAGCCAATAATAACCGGGTATTCCTCTAACCACTTTTGCTGTTTTAATGCGAAAGTGATGCCAAAATCATGAATAAACCTAAATAATTGAAATAATACAGTTATGGAGATGCGGAGTTCTTGATATGTCTCGGTAAGCAACTAAGATCTGGCCAAACTGCCAATATTGTATCGGTATTTAGAAGTACGGTTACTATTTGCCAGTGAATAATTTCATCTGACCCGCAGTTTTCCATCATCAATCAAAACGACTGTATCTGAATTTAGGGTTATTGTGGCACCCGTTTTGAGAACTTTTATTTGACAACCGTATTTACATCTAAAATAGTGGGTTGAGGAATTATAAACGGTTACATGGTATTGACTTCCGTCTTTGTATTTCACCTGGATTTGGTGTGGTTTGAAATCACTGTTGTAAATTGAAGCAGCACTGAGAATAGCTGGCTTCGTGACATGTAGTATCACTACTAGGAGAATGTAGTATTTTTTCATGGCTGTTGCCATCCCCTCAATGGTTCTGCACGATTGGAAAATTAAACTCTTGCTAAAGAAGTACGTAAATCCTCTAGTTCAGCTCTTTTCCATTCTCGCTGTCGTGCGTGGTTGGGATGGGGCTCAAAAGGGCGAATGCAATCCTGCAATCGTTCTCCAAGTATCCGTATCCGATCCAACCCACCCTCACCAAGGCCGTCAGCAATGGCGTGATGGAGATAGCCAATCTCTGCCGGCTCGAAACCCATAATGCGTGCACCAACACTATCAGCAGCAATGAAATCAGTGGAGGCCACAGCAAGTCGCAGGTTCACAGGCGTGCCCTGCGTCGGCCCACATCCTTCCATGGCGGTGTAGCCGTCCAAGATAGCCAAGTGGACAGGATACCTTTTGGCGATGAGGAAAAGATTGTAATTTATGGTCGCATATGTCTGGTGCATCGCCACCTTGTCGCTTCGCAGGATATGCCGCACCACCCACCCCAGACCCCGTGGATAGAGGGCGTCGCGCGGGCGTACCCAGTGGCTCATACCATGCATCAACCGGTCCAAATTGTCCCGGCCCTCGCGGATCAGGCTTCCCATCACCATGTTTTTCAGAGACAAGGTGATGATAACCGCATCGTGGGTCTTCATGGGCGTCAGAGAGATGCGACAATCACTTTCCGCCACAGTTCGGGCGAAGCGCAGCCTCATTGGTCGCAGGTCCCGATCGATCACCTCAACCTCAACCCGCTGGTCACGATTGAGGTCCACCAGCCGAGCCCCGTAGCGCTTGGCGACATCTGCCAGCCCGTAAGTTTCAAAGCCTTTCATTGAATCCGCAGCCGCACAGCCTTCAGCCACCGTGATCTCCCTGTCCGTGCGCTCGCAGATGAACTCCAAAACCGCGTCAAGGGCTTCTGCGTGCGTGGCAGACAAAGGCTTTGTGATCGAAACCATATTTGGCTTGACGACGATGCGGTGCCCGAGACGGATCTGGTCCTCGATCAACTCCAGAGATCGACGGATATTCTGTCTCCGGTCGTCCCCCCTGACTATCGAGACTTCGGACGGCATGGCATCATCCTTTCCTAGGTGGGTTTATGAGGACTTTCACCCGCCTAGTGCAAAATGACCAGTAAGCATTCTTGTAGATACGCTGAGTGAGTATATCTATTTAATGATCTATTATACCCATGGGGCACGATTAAACCAATACGGGGAATCTAAATGAAGCTGAAGCAGAAAAGTATGGCTTCGGGGACGCGGGATGATCACAGTCAACTTTAACGGTTGACGGTGTGGAGAGATGCGGTTTGCCTCTCACTACTTTACGATTAATCACCTAAGAATTCCTTGACCTTGGCGAGCAACTTCTCGGTCGAGAATGGTTTGGTCATGTAGTAGTCCGCTCCAGTTTGCTCACCCATCTCGCGGTCTTCTCTCTGTCCCTTGGCAGTCAACATGATAATCGGAATCCCTTCGAACTGTTCGTCGAATTTCAAGAGTCGAGAAACCATGTAGCCATCAATACCTGGCAACATGACATCGAGGATGATTAAGTCAGGCATCTCGTTGCGCGCGCGACTCAGGCCGCTGTTGCCGTCATAGGCCGCAAAGCACTCATAATTTTCCCGTTCGAGATTGACCTTGAGCGTTTCAACAAGATCAGGTTCATCGTCAACAATCAGAATTTTTTTCTTCAGCATACTTTCCTCTGCAAGGAGCGTTACAAAATATCAAATTCCAAGCACCAAATTTTCACCCTGTGGAATCCTGCCTTTGGCAGGTTCGCCAGAGGCGAAATTCCACAGGGCAGGTATCCAAAGAAAAGGGCCGGTGACCGAATGAATAACCCAGACCCGCCGTGGGGTGTTCAAAATTAGCACAGGGTGGCGGAATCAGTCAAAGGATATAGATTGCAGATTTTAGATGTTAGATTTCAACGCTGAGAGAATCGCAGTTAGGATGACTAAAATCTGAAATTCATTTCCTTTGATCGCTCAAGAATGCTACTGCCCGAGATTCAAACCAGTACTCCCCCCTCTTGTTGAAGGAGACAAAACCCACATGGCCCCCTGAGGCCGGCATTTCAAGAAAAAAATTGGGGTTGGCCTTTGCTTCTTCAACCGGGTAGCACGGTTCGGCGAGGAATGGATCGTTCATCGCATTAACGAGCAGTGTAGGAATTGTAATATTTTTCAGAAACTGTTTGCAGCTCGACTTACGCCAGTAGTCTTCTGCGTCCCTGAAACCGTGGAGCGGTCCGGTGTAGCGATCGTCAAAATCCTTGAATGTTCTTATCAGATGGTATCCCTCGTCGCTAATTTCTCCTGGCAAGATACGCATCTTTGCTTTGATTTTTTCATGCAGCATATGCGTAAATCTTTTCATGTAGAGTCTGTTCGACAATCTCGCCATCTTCACTGAACCGGAGCGCAGGTCGCAAGGTACCGAACAGGCGACGGCTCTGGAGATTAGAGGATCTACTTGCTTGCCCCGCTCTCCCAAATACTTGAGGGTCATATTGCCTCCCAGGCTGAAGCTGACCAGAGCAATGGAATGATATTCTTCACCCTCCAACACATGCTGGATAACCGCCTGAAGATCTTCGCTGGCGCCACTGTGATAGAAACGCAGTTTTTTGTTGGGCTCACCACTGCATCCTCTCATATTCCATGCCAGAGCATCCCAACCGCTGCGGTTAATCGCCCTGACCATTCCTAGAACATACCACCGTTCAGTATTCCCCTCTAAACCGTGCGTAATGATTGCCAGCTTTTCTGCGCCTACCCTGGACCAGTCGAGATCCAAGAAATCATCGTCAGGAGTCCAGATTCTCTCTCTTTCATACCTGACCCCTTTCACTTTGCGGAACAGGGTAGGAAAGAGCGACTGAATGTGCCCGTTACTGAAGCCAAGAGGCGGAACATAGCTGGATTCAGCAATAAGTGGCATCCCGGAATCCTCAAAGAATCTGTAACCGCAGGGAACGCTGAGATAGCAGAGAAAAAATGTTCTCGCGGTCCCCACATTTATCGAGAAAAACCCCAGTGCTCAAGAGATGTGGGATGCCAGCAAAAATCTTTCTCTCACCTCTCACATCCCATATCGCCCATCGGTCTTCTCTCTTCAATTACCTTTGTTCTCACCGCGAGCCGCCAGATAGATGGCAGCAAGAATCAAAAAGCCCCCGATGAATTTCGTCCAGGTCAAGCCTTCGTCAAAGATGATATAGGCCAGAATGGTGGCGCCAATGGGTTCACCTAAAAGGCTCACCGCAATAAGGCTGGCACTGAACCACTTGAGCGCCCAGTTGTAGCTGGTATGGCCAATGATCTGCGAGATCAGGGCCATACCGACAAGTGCCGCATAGGTACCTGGGCTGAAACCCACCACTGGAAGCCGCAGGGCAAAGACCAGTGTCCACAGAATCACTGCAGCGCTACCGTAGCAGAGTATTACATATGCGAGCAAGGAAAGCTTCCGGCGCAAATTGCGGCCCAGCAACAAGTAAAGGGCAGCACAGATACTGCCGAGTAAGGCCAGAAAATCGCCCCATAATGCCTGTCCGCCAGTGGCAAAATCTCCAGCGCCGATGACAATGCCCCCGATAACGCTCAATACAATACCGATTTTGGTGAACTTGGTAAGACGATCTTTACTTATCAGGGGGGTCAACACCCCAACCCAAAGGGGATTGGTGTTAACCAGAACCACGCTGTTGGCCACGGAGGTGTAATTGAGTGATGATATCCAGGTGGTGAAATGCAAAGCCAGACAAAGTCCAGAGAGCAAAGCCAGCAGATAATCTCTTTTCTCAAGCCCCAAGAGCTCAGCTCTAGCCTGCCACCAGGCAATGGGAGCCAACAACAATGAGGCCAGCCCAACCCGATATGCTGCAATGACCAGGGCCGGTGCTTCAGCCAACCGCGCAAAAATGGCTCCCGTAGAAACAGCGAGAACTCCACTTACCAGAGCCAGGGAGGGATTGAAGGGAGGGGTTGCTTTTTGCTTCATGTCCATCGTTAGTCAGGAGTGAAGAAAGCAGTGGATGTGGGATATAGGATGTGAGATGCCAGCAAGAATCTTTCACTCACATCACACATCACACATCACACATCGCACATCGTCCATGCATTGATAGCGTCCTTTAACTCTAATGGCTGGGAATATAATGTAAATGCGTGACAAAGTCTAAGGCAAGAGCAAATATGGAGGCTATTAGAGGGGTGACAAACCAGGCGAGAAAAATACTCACCAGGGTCCGGCGCTGTATGGTGTTGACACCTTTTATAATTCCCACGCCGAGAACCGCTCCGATCACTGCCTGAGATGTGGATACCGGAACCCCTACCAGAGCATAAATATGAACGGTTACTCCTTGTGCCAGCACCACCACAAAGGCTGAAAAAGGGTCCAGTCTCACCAATTTCTTTCCCACCGTTTCCATCACCCGCTTGCTGAAGGTGAGGATCCCCAGGCCAATACTCAATCCCCCAATGAGAGCAGCAGCAGAAACGCTCAGCATTCCGGCACCTACGAAAACTGCCGTAACGTTTGCCACATTGTTGGCCCCGAGGGCGTAGGCACCATACGAACCAGCGGCAATCAAACTCAGCCGCGCCAGACTGTCTGACTGAAAGATATTCAGATTCATTCTGTTCACTATTGCCGCCAGCAATTTGTAGATAATAACCGCTAAAACCGTGCCCCCCACAGGGGTCCCAATCCAGCAGACCACTACCTTTCCCAAACCCGCAAAATTGAGCTGGCGGTTCAGGAGCCCAACTCCTAGGATGGCACCCACCACTGCTTGGGAGGTGGAAACTGGCAGGCCAAGCAGGGTCATCAGGGTTACGGTGCAGGCGGCAGCGATGGAGGCTATGATGGCTTGATCATAGGTGAAGCTGGTAAGACCTCGGAGGGTTTCAATTCCAGACTGGCCCTCCAGCAGAGCGCCGACGAGGACAAATGAAGCGCCCAAAATAGCGGCAGTCCAAAACTTAAGCATCCTAGACGATACAGCCGTACCAAAAACATTGGCCGCATCATTGGCTCCCAAAGACCAGCCCAGGAATATTCCACCAAGAAGAGAAGTCATTACACCCGATGCTTGATATTGATGATGTGGACGCTTCTGGAGACACGATCGGCCTGATCGGAAATCTCGCCCATCTGGATCACGAGTTCCTTGAGCTGTATCTTTTCAAAGGGATCTAAATGGGAGTCAAAAATATTCCTGACTATCTCTCGCTCCATGTGGTCGCATCTGCTCTCATGGCTGTCGATAGTATGTACCAGTGCTTTGATATCCTCAGTCTTCTTAAAGTAGGCTTCAACTTGCCTGATCACCAGATCACAGCATTCCAGTGAAACCCGCAATAGTTCCCTGAATTCAGGCGTGATGAAATCTGGGACTTTAAGGCTCTGGCCCTGTATCATGAAAAGAACTGTCTCGAAGTGAGTGGGGATGAGGTCTATGGACTCGAGAAGTCTGAGTATGTCACCACGAGATTCCGGAATGAGAACTTTGGAATACATCATCTCTATAATTTCGTGGCGAATGTCGTCTGCCCTGGATTCGAACTTATGAGTCTGCTGTATGAGGAAATCACAGTTTTCCCCAAGGCCGAAGTCAAAATAGCAATCCATAGCCTTCTCAAAGTGCTCCTGAGTCATTCTCAAGTTCTCCAGGTACTTTGATATCAGCTGCTGGACCTGTTGCTCTTTTTTGAAAAGGAATTTAAACATGGGAGATCCGGGAGATTGCCCAAAGTGTTCTAAATTGATCTCAAATGCCTAAAGTTGTTAAATGCAAGTTTTCTATCCACAAGGATCATCAAGAAATAACGTTTTAAAGGTACCAGCAAGTGAAATCAGCAATCTTTATGCCATTTTGACAAACATATCACAAAATGTATAGAGTTGTGTAGATTTTAACAATGATGGCTTTAGAGCCGAAAAAGTAAGCCTAATTAATATGTTGTCGATGGGGGGAAATCCCCTATTCTTTTTGTAAAGGACACCATCCTTAGCATATTCCTGTGGTGACAGGATAGAGTTGGCAAACCATTTTTGACTATTTTTGGCATTTTCCTTGCAGATTTGAATGACAACAGGACTATTAAAAAAGGAGTTGTCTGTAATTATGAACACTTGTGAATACTGTAAAAATAATATGTCTCAGGATCAGGCAATTACTGTCTTTAGGGATAATCGGCTCTATCTGTTTTGCTGCGCCAAATGCAGGGACAAATGGACCTGCGTCGTTGACCCAGATAATCACCTTAGATTCTTCTAGGCTTAACTCGACTATCTGGCTGAACCCTGGGGAAGCGCCAGATGGTCGCTGAAAAAGGTTTTCCCTCAGGTCCGAAAGGGCATCGGCATGAGTACTATAGAAAGACGTCTTTATCCCAGAATTCTCGTAAAGTGGCCTGCTATTGTCGAAACTCTTCACGGGTTCATTCAAGGAGTGACCAAAGATATCAGTGTGGACGGCGTGTTCATCCAATGCTCGGAGGAACCTGAGCTCAGAGAAGTTTTTCAAATCCTCCTCAAACCTACTGTACAAAAGTCAATTACAGTGACTGCACGGCACGTTTGGTCGGGCACCTTTAAAACTGGTAAAAATGACGTTTTCGGCATGGGTGTTCAGTTCACAAGCATATCAACCAAAGACCGCCAATTCATCTCGACCCTCGTAGAACAAGAATCCGCCAAATAATGACCAGCCAGAATTTCACCTTTTCACGGATGTCCCCTATTCCCTTCCCGTTTATCCCCTCATTCCCTTCTTTGACGGTTTAAGCGTGGATCAGATCTTGCATGGCCACGAGTAAAGCTGACAGGCGCACCACTGCGCAAGGGGAGGCAGGAGAGAATTCTGCTTGATGGGATTATTTGCGCAGCAAAGAGAAACCAGCGTTTAATTGATTTCGGCAAGGAGGGAGAACATTGATTCCTTCAGGTTTGGTAGGAAAACACGCGGCGGCAACCGTTCCGCGAGAATTGTACCGTAGTGGGGCATCATTGGTTTTATCTCTACCCCTATTGTTAATACGCAAGGGTTGGAGAAAAATATTTTGCAAGAAATCTCAAAAAGCCTAGCAGATTAAGGTAAGTTCTTTGAAACCAAAAAGGGTTGCCAGAGATGCTGGCAACCCTAGATTTTATGATGGTGGGCGGGGGGAGATTCCCTTCGCTTCGCTCAGGGCAAGCTCACTTCAGCGACTTCCGCCATGCATAGATTGAAAATGTAGAGAACGGCGATCAAACGATTCATTTGTAAGAAGACCAGATTTGAACAAAAAAAGGGTGACGATCTATGTCAACCCTTTTTGTTTTAATGGTGGGCGGGGGGAGATTCGAACTCCCGACTTCCGCCGTGTGAGGACGGCACTCTCACCACTGAGTTACCCGCCCAACCAGGTCCGCGTAAGTGCAGATTCTATACAACAACGGGCCAATATCTGCAAGGGAAATCTCGATAAGTGAATTTGGGAATTCGTGAATTACCCTCCTATCTCCTCCATTTTCAATCGCAGATAACTTTCCTGGGCCTCGGGATTCTCAGGATCCAGGTTTAGAACCTTTTGATAAGCCGTTAGTGCCTCGCTCTTTTTCCCAATCTGCTCATAAAGCCCGGCAAGGTGCATGAGGTAGTCCTTGTTTTTCGACTCCAACTTCGAAGCTTCTTCGAATTGGCGAATAGCCTCAACCAGCAGACCGCGTTTCTCGTACGCCATACCAAGGTAATACCTTAGTTCAGGCTGTTCCGGAGCTTTTCCTACCGCCCGGGCAAAGGACTTGGTCATCTCTTGGTAGGCCCCGAGCTCATCGTAGAGTGCAAAGGCCTTTCTATAGTATTCCCAATGGGCTGGCTTAAGCTTGATGAGATCATTGAGAACGGCCAGGGCCTCTTTCGGTTTCTTACTTTTGCGATACACCTCCACTAGATATTCCCTGGCATCGATATCTTTCTTGTCTAATTGCACAACCTTGGAAAAGGATTTCGCGGCCCGATCGTATTGCTTCATCTCGAAGTAGAGCACTCCCTGGTTGTAGTGCACCACTTTATTGTCAGGGGTCAGTTTAGCAATAGCTTCGTAGACAGCGGCAGCCTCCTTATCTTTGTTCAATTTTTCGTAGATATCCACCAGGGCCAAATGTGCTTTGAGGGATTTCGGATTGTCTTTGATGATGCCCTTCAGGGTTTTAATGGCATCATTATTCTTTTTTCTTTTCCGATACACCGCTGCCAGCCGAAGCCTTGCATCCACGTCTTTAGGCTTTGCTTTCAGATACGCCTGCAAGCTTTTCTCAGCCTGGCGATAATTGCCGACTCTGCTGTAAGCCTCGCCCAAGTTCAAATGAATTAGTGGATCATCCATACCGCCGGCCATGGCACGCTTATATGAACTAATCGCCTGCTGCCATTCCCCCTGTTGGCCATACAGGGTTCCCAGGTAAGCATGGACCTCTGGTAGATAGGATTTCGGCAACGACTTCAAATTGCTGGAAAGAAATGAGGATGCCTGTTTTGGGCTTTTCTTATCACTTAGATATTTAATAAAACTATAGAAGGGCTCTTTATTAGAACCGCTCACCCGGATCAGCTTAAGATATGCGGCAAGGGCTTTGTTGGTGTTGTTTGCTTTCTGGTAAGCCTCAACCAGCTTGTTCAAGACAGGCACGGTACTGCTGGAAGCTGCCACCTTCTCATAGGTGGCGGCAGCCTTGGCCCACTGGCCTTGCTCGGCATAGAGTTGCGCCAAGTTGTTCAGGATTAAGTCGTTATTGGAAGCGAGGCGAGCGGCTCGTTCATAGTAACGTACTTTTTGATCGATTTTGGTGGCCTCCTCCGCTTTCTCTACCCAATCTCGGGCACGCAAACGCACTACCATGTGGAAACGGCCAATGGACTGAGACCCGGCCAATACCTCCACTACAGCTTTCAAAGGTTCCTCATATTCGAAATTTGGCCAGAACTCCTTGATCTCTCGACGTCCCTCCAGTAGCTCATTTGCTGAAAACTGCTCCGATCTCAGACGTAGCCCCCAATTAAACCGTCCATCTGTGTGGACGTCGTCAACTTTGACCATATCCGCCGGATGCACCACCAGCGTGCCATCCGCGGGTATGGTATGGGCCACCTCATTCACAATAATGACCACAGATATCAGCTGCCTGGGCATGGGTAACATGTTCTGGAGTGCAGTGTAGCGCTTGAAGAAAACCCCGTAAGTGACCCCAGCAATAATCACAGCCAGTAATAAAAGAAGAACAGACCATTTTAATTTACGGGAAAATCTGCGCCGTCGCTCTCTCGCCTGTTGCGCCGCAAGCCGCTCTTGCTCCAATCGCCTTAAGGGAATCCTTCTGCGGTTAGTTTTTTGTTGCATTCGCTTCATCTACCTCGAGATTGGATAAACAAAGACGCATAAGTTCGTCTCTCTGATTCAGCAATTCGACTATCGAAACCCTATACAGGGGCAGTCGATGGGTAGGAGATGTGCGATAGATAATCGAGTAAATTGGTCTAGCAGTGCAATCTTATCTAACATCCCTCATCAGACATCTGAACTCGTTTCGTCTACCTAATGCTGATCGTGCTTTGGGTTTCGGCTTTTTTCTTGTGACTCCAGCGGCAAATTTGCGAATCGATGCGTTCAGGAAAAAATTTTACTTCTCCAGCCCAACAGCTCTGCGCAATGCTTTCAAATCCTTGGACTTGAGTCGCCGAGTTTTTCCTGTCCCCAAAGCTCCAAGACTTATCGGTCCTACTTTTGTTCTTCGCAAGCGCAAAACCGGGTATCCAACGGTCTCACACATGCGCTTTACCTGACGATTACGCCCCTCTCGTAAAGTTAAAGAAAGCCAGGTCGTCTTTTCGCCATCTTTCAATACAGTCACCTCTGCCGGAGCCGTGACCCCATCTTCGAGGCTGACACCCTGTTGTAGGCGAGCCAAGGCCTCCTCAGACGGACGGCCGCGCACTTTTACCTGATAAGTCTTAGGCACCTTGTAGCGGGGATGCTGCAGCCGGTGAGCAAGTTCCCCGTCGTTGGTGAGCAGCAACAGACCCTCTGCATCGTAATCCAGTCGTCCCACAGGATATACCCGCAATGGAAAATCACCAACAAATTCAGCCACTGTAACTCTTCCCTGAGGGTCGTGGAGCGTAGTTACGCATCGCCTCGGCTTGAAGAATGCCAAAACCACCTTTTCCGTTTCGGCTTCAATAGCTTTCCCATCCACCCTGATATCATCTTTGCCCAGAATAGCTCTGGTGCCCAGTTCACTTACCACCTTGCCGTCAACAGACACACGACCATCAAGGATTAGGGTCTCTGCCTTGCGCCGGGAAGCAATCCCAGCTCTTGAGAGAATTTTTTGCAGCCGTTCAGGTTTCATTTATCATTTCACATTGGGCATTTATCATCAGATATTTCTCACTTAACATTTTGCTTTGACTTATTATTTAGTGTTGCTTAAATCAATTTAAAGCATTCGATTTAAGAATTTGAACACTAACTAAAAAATGATAGGGCTCTGTTTCGATCTCAAATGATAAATGTGAAATGAGAGATGCAAAATGAGCAATGAGAAATGTTAATGACGGCTATTCGCCCTCTTCAGTCCCCTCAGCAGTGACGGTATGTTCCGCCAACTCTCCAACATCTTCAAGCGTAGGCAACGAAGAGATATCTTTGAGACTAAAAAACTCCAAAAATTTTTGGGTGGTCCCGTAAATGATGGGGCGCCCAGGCACATTCTTACGTCCCAGAATCTTTATGAGCCTTTTCTCCAATAGTAAGCGGAGTATGCCGCCAACATCCACGCCACGAATACTCTCTACCTCAGACCTGAGAATTGGCTGTTTGTAGGCGATGATGGCCAAGGTCTCAAGGGCTGCCTGACTCAACCTGGTTGGGGTGATCTTCTTGAGTTCACGAATCCACTGCCCATACTCTGGCTTACTGCGAAACTGATAACCTTGAGCCACCTCGGCCAGAAAAAACCCGTGCCCTTCGCCCGAATATTCTTTGCGCAATTCGTCCAAAGCCTCAGTTATCTCTGCATGGGTGTACATGGCAAGAACGGACTTGATCTTAGCAAGGCTTAAAGGAACCTCGGAGACGAAAAGCAGACTTTCGATGATGGCCCGCACTTCAGCCATATGGGGAATCTCCAGAGCACGCAAAACGCTTAGCGTCGTTGGTCATTTCTGACGTATTGTTGGATCCGTCCTTCTTCCAGGAGCCTGTACCTTTTAACGCTTACCGTTCACCCTTTACCGTTTACTATTCACCAGCCATAGCGCCATCTTCGACCGCCAGGTAGAGCCGAATGATTCCACTTGGTTGATGCTGGAAAGCCCGTACCATTTGCAGTCGCATGAGTTCAAGGATCGCCAAAAAAGTTATAATTATCTCTGCCTTTCTGATTTTCACTGAGAACAGCTCATTGAAGGTGATGCTGCTCACTCCGGCGAGAGTTTCCATGAGTTGGGCAATTCGGTCCTTAAGACGCAAGGAGTCCGCAGTCATTTCCATAAAGTGTTCAGGCTCGGCCCGCTTCAGAACCTCTTGAAAGACGGTGATCAGTTCGAAGAGACCCACTTCGGCGATCTCCTGTCCTCCTTCTTGATCCCAGAGCTCTTCTGGCGGAATGTTTCGCACATAAACGTCCCGATCCAGTTGCAGGCTCTCTGAAAGAGCCAGGGCCACCTCTTTAATCTTGGCGTACTCCAACAAAGGTCTGACCAGCTCCATGCGCGGGTCCTCCCCATCTTCCTCATCCTCAAAACTGACCCGGGGCACAAGCATTCTTGATTTGATATACGCCAAGGTGGCCGCCATTTCTAGAAACTCGCCAGCCACATCTATATTTAGGCTTCTCATGATGTCAAGATACTCGAGGTACTGGTCCATTATAAAAGCTATGGGAATGTCATAGATTTCCACCTTATTTTTCCTTATAAGGTGGATCAGGAGGTCCATGGGACCTTCAAATATTTCGAGTTTAACCTCATATTCTTGTGACATAGTTAGTAACTCTTACCGCTCAGCGTCTCAAATCACAAATCTCACATCCCACATCTCACATTTACGCAGCCTCTATGAAATGCTTCCGCACAAACTCCACCTCTTCCTTCCTGTTGGTCAAATCGCCATTCAGTCGTCCATCCAGAAGACGGTCTAGGATTTGACGATAAATGGGTCCAGGTGTGATCCCCATGTCTTTCAGGTCTCTTCCGCGCAAGTCCGGCCGCACTTCTTTGAGGTTACGGAAGTAGAGACTTATGGCTTTTCGGGTGTTCTCCTGCTGAGTTTTGGCCATAATGAAGAGGAGCCATTCTGGGTCAAGATTTTCCAGTAGATGATAGATTTCACTCGGCTTCAAGCTTTTCTTACGAAAGAACCCTTGCCCCACAGCAATGGTCTCTTTTCTGCCATCCACCAACCAGCTTGTAAGCCATGGGGGGAATTCCATTCTATGGCAAAACTCCTCCAACCTTTCGGAGCTCAAAGGATCAGCCAAGGATAAGAGGTAAACAAGCCAACGGCGACAGCCGTTGCCAATAAAGCTGAGGTCATACCAGGCCAGTACAGACCGTATCTCTGCCAGGAGTCGCTCCAAGGTAGGACCATAGGTGATATCAGGATGAAGAAAAGGCAACAAATTATATTCATGCATCCGTCTGATGGCTGGTGCCGGGTCTTCCTCGCTAAGAATGAGCTTGAGTTCGTTTGTCAGTCGCCTGCCACTTAGCTGGACAAGCAGGTTCATCTTGACCGCGTTCACAATGAGGTTGTAAGTGTGCTTACCGATGCGAAACCCTAACCTTTGTTCATAGCGAATGGCGCGGAATACCCTGGTTGGATCCTCAACAAAGCTGTAATTGTGGAGCACACGGATGGATTTATCCTTGAAATCTCTCTGAGCTCCAAAATAGTCGATGAGCTGCCCAAAGCTCCCCGGGTTTAACTCCACAGCCAGGGTATTTATGGTGAAATCCCGCCTGTAAAGATCCAGCTTCAGAGAACTTAGCTCAACAGTGGGTAGTGCAGCCGGATACTCATAGTATTCCAACCGCGCGGTGGCGACATCAATTTTAAAACCATCCGGAAAAATCACCACCGCCGTGCCGAACTTCTTGTAGGATCGGACCCTAGCCCCGTAGGCCGGGGCAAACTCTTTGGCAAACTCAATACCGTCACCTTCCACCACAATATCAATGTCCAGATTGGGCCGCCGCAACACCAGGTCTCGAATAAACCCTCCCACTGCGTAAGCTCTATATTTATGCCTTTCTGCAACCTCACCCGCTTCTCGGAGTATTTGGGTAACCCGCCGGGGCAGCTGCTCGGCCATAATGTTGCTTATGTTCTTGCGTCGTTTATTTCCCGTTGCATGCACCGGCTCGTAGAGGTAGGTGGGAATGCGGCTGGGATCGTTGAGCAACGTGTTGAGCAGATCTTTTCTGGTAATGACCCCAACCACTTCTTCGCCTTCCACAACGGGGAGCAATCGCTGCTGGCGATC
Organism: Syntrophobacterales bacterium; assembly: GCA_050124835.1. Taxonomy (GTDB): domain Bacteria; phylum Desulfobacterota; class Syntrophobacteria; order BM002; family BM002; genus BM002. The sequence goes on from JASFEM010000026.1 coordinate 26,647, forward strand.
CACAATATGCTCCTGGATCTCCAGTAGGGAGGCGCTGGGTGAAACACTGCTGAATTCAGTACTCATGAAATCACCCACCTTCACCCCTTCGAGACCGTGGTAGATCCCCTTGTCAATCATTTGGCGCGAGAGTATGCCCACCAAGCGGATCCCTTCTACTACCGGTGCAGCGTTTATATTGTAGCGGGTGAGCAGATCAGCGGCCTCCTCCATGCTGAGCTCCGGATCCACCGAGATGACGGGAGAAGACATCAAGTTCCTCGCCTGTCGTCTTGGGTTGACCCAGCCCTGGAGAAGTCTGAATAGTTCCTCCTCAACCTGTATCAGGGTTAGGTCTTTGATGGTAGCCGAGGCAGCACTGGCGTGACCACCCCCACCAAAAACTACAGCTATTTCTCCCGCATTTACCTCAGGCAATCTGCTCCTTGCAACTAAGTAAATCCTGTCTTCCATCCGGGCAAGAGCGAACAGCACGTCCAGGTTTTCCATGTCCATCAGCTTGTGTGCCAACAAGGCAAAATCACCAATGTACTTATCAACGGAGGCGCGGGCTATGCAAATGGGGATGGTGTTGATGGTATGAGTAGTAGCAGAGTGGATCATATCATTTAGCAGCGAAATTTGCTCCGCGGTCAGCTCCCTCGTAAGCATGTCCGCCACTGTGTTCAGGTTGGCCCCTTGCTCCACGAGAAATCCCGCTGCTCGATAATCCGCCGGAGTGGTGGACGAGAAAGTGAACGACCCTGTATCCTCGTAAATGCCCAGTGCGAGGATGGTGGCCTCATCAGGGGTAAGAACAATGTTGCGTTCCCTGATAATCTCGGTGAGCAGCGTCACGGTAGCGCCCACAGGCTTGACAACCTCAACGGATCCCGAGACGTCATCTTCTGAATTGGGATGATGATCATAAATGTGGACATCCACTTTCTTCTTGCCTGTGACCAGGCTCTCGAACTTGCCAATTCGGCCTGCTTGCCGAGTGTCTACCAGGATGAGGCGGGTAATCTTGGTAAAGTCCAATTCTTTGATCCTGGCAAAATCAAAAAAGTAAAAGGTGGATTCAACAAAGAACTCTCTTAGGTTATGTTCCTGTGAGCCGGGAAACACCATCACCGCCTCTGGATAAAGCTTCTTCGCAGCAATCATGGACGCCATGGCGTCAAAATCCGCATTTATGTGGGTGGTAATAATTTCCACTTTTCTACCTAATCTAGTTACTCAGGACCTCTTGCCAGTGTCCCTTAACAATTTTACCATTTACTCCGAAGCGGAAGGACTCGGCGACAACGAGACGCGGATATACAACCCCATTAAATTTCATCTCTCAGCGTCACCGGCTCTCCGCGTCAGCCTCTAGGCCCTGGGATGATACTTCTGGTGGACCTCCCTGAGTCTCTCCCGGGCGACATGCGTGTAGATCTGTGTTGTACTAATGTCTGCATGCCCCAACATCATCTGTACTGAGCGCAAATCTGCACCACGCTCTAGAAGGTGGGTGGCAAACGAATGCCTCAGAGTATGCGGCGTCAACGGTTTTCGAATATTTGCCTGGCGTCCATATTTCTTGAGCAACTTCCAGAATCCTTGCCTGGTCATTGCCGCACCTCGTTTGGTCACAAAGAGCATGTCACTCATCCTGCCCTTCAGTATAAGCGGGCGGGACTCCAAAACATAGCGGTGCACCGCTTCATTGGCAGCCTCCCCCATCGGCACAATGCGCTCTTTGGACCCTTTGCCAACTGCGACCAGAAAACCCACCGCAAGATTTACCCGTCCTACTGTAAGCGCAATCAACTCGGAAACCCGCAGGCCGGTCGCATAGAGAAGTTCCAGCATGGCAAAATCTCTTTGGCCCAGGGGCAGGTCCAGATTTGGTTGCGACAGTAAACTCTCTACCTCCGCCACACTCAGCACGGCGGGAAGGTGACGCCGTAGTCGGGGTGAGGTCAAATTAGCCACTGGACTCTCGCTGAGATGGCTATCTCGTACCATAAACTTAAAAAACGCACGTACTGCCGACAACAGCCGCGCCCTAGTCCTAGGAGCCAAGCCTTGTTCCTGGGCCTGGGCAAGGAAAGCCATGACATCGGGGTAGCCCACTTGACGCCACTCACGAATACCTTGATCTTGAAGATAACTCAGGAACTTGAGCAGATCACTGCTGTAAGAGGCGCGAGTATTGGCGGCAAGGCCCCTTTCTACGGTGAGATAGTCGAAAAAAAGATCCAGATGGCTTTCCATCGCTCATTCACAATTTCGCCAGCCCAATCCACCCCGCTTGGGACGTGACGGCTAATATCGAAAAGTATGTCATATCTAAGATAGCCGGGCGAGTGAACAGGTTGAGTTTGCAACCAAATTTATGGACTAAAATCTATTTTTTCTAAAATCCTCGGAAAGATAGCAGATGCCCTCTAGGGAGTCAACCGGTAACACCAGCTGCAGCGGTGCCAGCAGGCAGCCTTTCGACCGTTTAGCCAACTAGCAGTTTGGCCGGTCCTATCAGCTTGCAGCGGTCAGAGGACAGAAGACAGTTCCCTTGTGCCTTGCGCCCTGCGCCTTGTGCCCCTATCTCTATGCTCCATGCCCTATGCTCCATGCTAATAAATGTAGAATGGGCTTGACCTCGCTC
>JASFEM010000027.1:0-28421 GCA_050124835.1 Syntrophobacterales bacterium
TCTCCGACGCCATTTTTCCTCTGGGCCATCCCGGTGGCGAAGCACGGTTGGCACTGGCAGGAGCGGCAACACCAAGATTAGGGTGGCGACGCCAATGAAGGAAAGTTGAAAAGATGCGGCAAAGAGGGATTCCGGATAGAGGATGAGGATGATCAGCGCTGCCAGCAAGAGTGTGTTGAAAAGGTCATTTTCTCGCTGGCTCACCAATGCCAAACTGAAAACACCGAGCATAATGATGGCACGCAGTGCCGGCAGTCCCATCCCAGTGAGCAAACCGTATGCAAGTGCGAAAGGAAATGCGACAAGGGCAGCGGTTGGGCGTGCGCCCCACCTGCCGGCAACGGCGGGGACACGTAACAGGACAAAATGTAATACCAGGAAAGCAAAACCGGCGACAAGTCCAAGATGGAGGCCAGAAATGGCTAACAGGTGACCAACTCCAGAACTGTAAAGAAGCTCACGGAGTTCAGCGCTGAGAGCGAAGCGTTCGCCTAGGAGTAAAGCACCGTAGAGACTCGCATGGTCCGGGGGCAACCAGGCCCCCAAAAAGGAGCGACTTTTGGAGCGTATCCGATCCAGTAAATAGGGCCCTGAATTGACCGGTTTGCCCAGAGGCACGAGATCGGTATCACGGCGCACATAACCCCTGACCCAGATCCTCTGGTCTGCAAGGTATTGCCGATAATTGAAAGCGCCAGGATTGTTGAAGTTTCTTACCGGCCTTACGCGGATTCCACCGAGCAAACGCTGGCCAACCGACCATTCCCGCTGACATTTATGAATATCTAGAAGCATGTTTCCTGAGATAGATTTCCAGTTCTCTTCCTCTTTGAACGCCTCAAGTCGTAAGCGAATTCTGGTCTTGCTGGGACCTTTTTCGGGAGATTGGCCAATTCTTCCCATGACAACCACTCTCTTGTGCCGCAAAAGTTCTTTAATGGTGGCTGGAGGCTGGTCGGGGTCAGGGATTCCAGTAGAGGCGAGACCACCCATGACTACAAATAAAATGGGAGGAAGAAGCAGGGAGGTTTGCCCCCTTAATGTGCGATAGCTGAGCAGACCACAGAGAAAAACAGATAAAAAAGCAAGAATTGAAGACGCTATGGGAAGATAGCGGCCGGCAACAATACCACTACAGAAGCCAACCACGAGATAGGCAAGAGGACGGTGTACCGGAAGCATGGTGCGTGCGCCTATGGGGATGTAATCGGACGAAGACTGCGTCTTTATAATAAGCCGATAAAATCTCGACCGCAACCGCCGAGTTAGACTGAAACGGCGACGTTATGACACGGAGACGCGGAGAATTGAATGAATTAGTTCGCCGCGTCTCCGCATCCCCGCGTCGAAACCCACGAAGTTACCCCTTTACTCTCTTGATCTTTGCCCCTATGCCACTGAGCTTTTCCTCGAGCCGGGTGTAGCCCCGATCGAGATGGTATACCCGGGATAACTCGGTAATGCCTTTGGCTGCCAAGCCTGCAAGGACCAGAGACGCACTCGCCCGCAGATCCGTGGCCATGACCGGAGCACCCTGGAGTTCAGAACGGCCTCGCACAATGGCGGTATTGCCTTCGACGCTAATATCGGCACCCATACGCTTCAATTCACTCACGTGCATGAAGCGATTTTCAAATATTTTTTCGGTAATTATGCTCTCACCAGCAGCAAGACACATCATCGCCATGATCTGGGCTTGCATGTCCGTAGGAAAACCGGGATAGGGGTTGGTCTTGATGTCTACATTGCGAATAACTTCTCCGCCGATAGCCTGGACGGAGTCTTCGCCGATGTTGAAACGAACGCCAGCCTGTTCTAGCTTATGAATCACAGCTTCCAAATGTTCAGGGATACACGGTGTTACGGTAATTTGGCCCCGGGTAATGCCTGCTGCCGTCAGGTATGTTGCAGCCTCGATACGATCAGGCATGATGATGTGATCCATGGGTTGCAGTTGGGACATGCCTTCAATGGTGATCACCGAGGTGCCAACGCCCTGAATGGACGCCCCCATGTTGGTGAGGCATTTTGCTAATTCGATCACCTCCGGTTCCCGAGCCGCATTTTCCAGCACGGTCTGGCCTTCGGCGAGCACAGCAGCCATCAAAAGGTTTGCTGTACCAGTTACCGTGGGAATGTCAAAGTAGATGTGATTGCCTACCAAGCGGTCGGCTGAGGCCTCAACGTAACCATGTTGCAGTTCAATTTTAACGCCAAGCCGCTGCAGGCCGCTCAGGTGAAGGTTTATGGGCCGAGCACCAATGGCACACCCCCCGGGTAGGGAAACGCGAGCCCTCTTAAACCTTGCTACCAGAGGCCCAAGAACCAGGACCGAGGCTCGCATGGTTTTGACCAAATCATAGGGTGCCTCGAAGCCGTCGACGTTGTCGGTATGAATGCAGAGGGGATCTCCTTCTTCAAAGGTAGCACCAAGGTGGTAAAGTAGAGTTTTGGCCGTACGGATGTCTCGAAGGAGGGGAAGATTGCGTAACCGATGCACGCCGCCGGTCAAAAGTGTTGCCGCTAACAGGGGAAGCGCTGCATTCTTGGCGCCGCTGATCTGAACCGTACCATTCAAAGGGCGACCGCCCTCTATAACGATTTTATCCATGAATTAAACCTCAGGCGCAAAGCATATCATAAGTGGTCAGTAGTCAGTAGTCAGAATTCAGTGGGGTGGGGCGGAATATTGGAATATTGGCAACTTGCTGATTCTCTTAGATTGAAGCTCCTAGATTCTCGCAACTCTTCCTTGTGCCTTGAGCCCTGCGCCTTGCGCCGTTGTGCTGCTGGATTGGCCATGGTTATCTATCAAACCACCTACTCCCCCATTACTGCCAGCAAGACCCGATCTATACCGCTGTAATCCTTAATTATCCGACAGCTTTCATACTGCTGGCTAGCTTTCACTAGGGCGGATACACTCTCAGCCTGATCAGCCCCCATCTCCATAACGAGAGCACCTTTTTGGTACAGAACTGTGGGGGCTTCTTGAATGATGCGCCTAATGGCACTCAAACCGTCCGGCCCCCCGTCCAAGGCGTGGCGAGGCTCATAGTCACGAATCTCTGGTGGAAGTTCAGCGAACTCAGCTTGGCTCACATAGGGGGGATTTGTCACCACGACCGCAAATTTCTGCCAACCCGGTGAAAAACCACTGAACATGTCGGAGCAGAGGAAATGGATTTTTCTATCTACTTGATTTAAATGAGCATTATTTTGGGCTAGTTTCAGTGCAGGCAGGGACACGTCCACCGCCACGATCTCGGTTTCTGGCAATTCCCGGGCCAAAGCTATGGCGATAGCACCAGATCCGGTTCCTAAGTCCATAATGGGGGAATTTATCTCAGAATCTAGCTCATGGCGAACAAAGTCAAGCACCGTTTCCACCAGCACCTCTGTTTCAGGTCTGGGAATTAGAACGTCTGGACTCACACGCAGTGGCAGAGACCAGAATTCCTGATTTCCGGTGATATACTGGCTAGGTTCTCCGGTGAGACGGCGTTTGATAGATGCCCTATAGGCTGCTAGTTCCTCTGCTTCCATTGGGCGGTCGAAGTTTAAATAGAGGAAGAGACGGTCTTGAGATAGGACATGCGCTAACAAAACCTCGGCCGAGGCTCGGGGTTCGGCCACATTGTTTTTCTTAAAATAATCTGTGGTCCAATCCAAGAGTTTGAGAACGGTCCAGGATTCTTCAGGCATGATTCGCTTGTATGAGTGACTCGGCTTCGAAATGGGTGACGAGTGGATCAATAATGGCGTTGATCTGTCCTTCGAGGATTTCTTCTAATTTGTAAAGCGTGAGATTGATACGGTGTTCCGTGACTCGATTCTGAGGAAAATTGTAAGTACGAATTCGTTCGCTGCGATCACCAGTGCCCACTTGGCTCTTGCGGTCTTCAGCGGTCTTGTCCCGCTGCTCTTGCTGCATCGTGTCAAAGAGCCTGGCGCGCAGCACCTTCATAGCTTTTGCTTTGTTCTTGTGCTGAGATTTTTCGTCCTGACAAGTGACCACAACTCCTGAGGGTAAATGAGTGATGCGAACAGCCGAGTCAGTGGTGTTGACACTCTGGCCGCCTGGCCCGGAAGAACGGAAGACGTCTATGCGAAGGTCGCTGGGTTCAACCTGTACCTCCACATCTTCGGCCTCAGGAAGAACAGCTACGGTTACGGCGGAGGTATGGATTCGTCCCTGTGATTCGGTGACCGGAACGCGCTGCACCCGGTGCACACCACTTTCGAACTTGAGTCTGCTATAAGCCCGATGACCTGAAACTGACAGAATAATTTCCTTGAATCCGCCGATCCCGGTCATGTGGCTATTGAGCACATCTATTTTCCATCCCATGAGTTCTGCATACTTGCTGTACATACGAAAAAGATCTGCGGCAAAAAGAGCTGCCTCATCACCGCCAGTCCCCGCACGTATTTCAAGAATCACATTCTTCTCATCATTGGGATCTTTGGGTATGAGTAATCGTTTGAGCTCATGCTCGAGGTCATGGATTTGCGCTTGGAGTTGGCTATTTTCCTCCCGGGCCAGCTCCCGGATTTCCGGGTCTGAATCATCTAGGAGTTCATCATTTTCTTTGAGGCGCGCGGCAAGATCCCTGTGTATCCTGAGCGTCTGGACACAAGGGGCCAGATCAGCATGTTCTTTGGCAAGCTTTCTGTATTCCTGGAGATCGGCAATTATCTCCGGATCGCTCAGTGCCTTCTCCAATTCTAGATAGCGCGACTCTATGCTCTCTAATTTTTCTAACATTCGAGCCAATTAACCTCGGTGGCCTTTGTTATCTGTGGACCGCTGCGGCCCAAATTGGTCCCTTATAAAAACGTGTCCGCTGACTAGATCACGACTCTTCAGTTACTTCCTCAGCCTTTGCTTTTGCATTTTCAGCTGCTTCCTTGGTGGCGTTGTATTTGCTGTATTTCTTGCGGAAGCGCTCAATGCGTCCTGCAGAATCGACCAGCTTTTGTTTGCCAGTGTAGAAGGGGTGGCACTGGGAGCAGATCTCAACGCTGATATTTTCTTTTGTGGAGCCAGCCTGGAACTCATAGCCACAGTGACAGCGGATAGTGGTCTGACGGTATTCGGGGTGAATTTCCTTCTTCATAACCTTCCTTCCTTTCTGATTCCATTTAGAGCACCATTATACCATTGCAGGCAACCAGACGGGCCGGCACCTGTATATAGGAGCTCATTTAGCCAAACCTACTTAAAATAGTCTCACAGGAGCTTTTTGGCAAGATTTTTTTTGGTGGGGAGGGCGATAACTACCTGTTCATGGAATCGAGAAACTCGGCGTTGTTCTTGGTGCCCGACAGTTTATCCAGCAAGAACTCCATAGCGTCTACCGTATTCAAGGGAGACAGTAGCTTGCGCAGAATCCATATGCGGTTCAGATCGTCTTCTGGCAGTAACAACTCCTCTTTGCGTGTACCGGAACGATTGATATCAATGGATGGGAAAATGCGACGATCGGCCAATTTCCGATCCAGGTGAATTTCCATATTACCTGTACCCTTGAACTCTTCAAAGATCACCTCGTCCATCCGACTGCCGGTGTCTATGAGAGCGGTGGCGATGATGGTCAGGCTTCCTCCGCCTTCAATATTACGGGCTGCGCCGAAGAAACGTTTGGGCCGATGCAAGGCATTAGAATCAACGCCACCCGAAAGGATTTTGCCGCTGGGCGGGACCACAGTGTTATAAGCTCGGGCCAATCTCGTAATACTGTCCAGAAGTATAACCACATTGCGCTTGTGCTCAACCAAACGTTTGGCTTTCTCAATCACCATCTCAGCAACTTGAACGTGACGCTGTGCAGGTTCGTCAAAAGTAGAGCTCACCACCTCGGCTTTCACCGAGCGCTCCATATCGGTAACTTCCTCTGGCCTTTCGTCGATCAGCAACACGATCATGTATATGTTCTTGTGATTGGCCGTAACGCTGTTGGCGATGGCCTGTAGCAGCATCGTCTTACCGGTTCGGGGTGAAGCCACTATGAGCCCGCGCTGCCCCATGCCGAGGGGTGTAAGCATATCCATGACACGGGTGGAGTAATTGTCGGGATCCGCCTCCAGACGAACTCTTTCGTCAGGATACAGGGGGACCAGGTTGTCGAAAAGAATTTTGTCTCGAGTATCCTCCGGATCCTCGAAATTCACTCCCTCCACTTTCAGTAAGGCAAAGTAACGCTCGCCTTCTTTTGGCGGGCGAATCTGTCCTGAGACAGTGTCTCCCGTACGAAGACCAAAGCGACGGATCTGGGATGGGGATACATAGATGTCATCCGGACCTGGAAGGTAATTGTAGTTCTGCGCTCTGAGAAAGCCGAATCCGTCCGGCAGGGTTTCCAAAACGCCTTCCCCAAAAATAAGACCATCTTGTTCTGCTTGTGCTTGGAGCAAGGCAAAAATCAGTTCCTGCTTCCGCATAGTGCTGAAGCCTTCAATGCCAAACTCCTTTGCCATCTGTATCAAACCTTTTATGTTCTGTTCTTTAAGTTGTACAAGATCCATACCTTTTGACCCCTCAGCTGCGAAGGGTATTCCTCCTTTTCTCGGTTGGTTAGAAAGTTCTTTTTCAGTCTGCTTGACCGCCTATTTAGGCTACGCGGTCTCTGTCTTAACAATCTCGAATTTTTCTACACTCAGCGCGTACCTTCTCGGCGAGGTATTCAATGAAAACCACATGAGAGTGGCTCACCATTATGTTTACAGCCGGCATACGTTGAGATATTTCACATTTGTGTTTCTGTGAATATCCTCCGGCAAGCGTTCCCGTGCCAGCATCAAAATGCTGCACCCGATGCCATTCAGATTGCTTTTTCATCAGGCATTGAGGCTACTTGAAATCAAAGACCTCGTTGGGATTGTTGACGGCCAGTGGCCAGAGTTCGAATTAATGTCGTTGGGAAAACTCCTCAGGCAGGAAGTTTTGCAAATACCTGGCAATTGTAAGGTGCGATTTAAATCTAAATCACACGGCATATGCTGTCAAGTCTTTTTTATCTTAGTTCTCCGCGTGTAATAGCATCATTATTGCTTGCGGAATATTGCCAAAGCTATGTCCTGGAGGCTGAGGGAGATTAATTACGGTCGAGGCCGTCACTCAATTAAGTCTGCTAGCTTCTCTTTACAGACGAGGATGAGCCCTTCAACTTCCTGCTGCGTCTCTGACTCGAGGACATCCTGGTAACCTGCGAGCAGACTCTCAAAGCGGCCAAGTGCTGCCCGATAACGCTTTGCCTTGTAGTAAAAACGGCCCACATACAACTCATGTTCCGCGAGAAGCTCACGGCAATTCCTAATTTTTTCATCCGCCTGACTTGCGTAGGTTGAATTTGGATGCGTTTTGAGGAGTCGCTCGAAAGAGAGAATGGCCTCGCGTGTCGATGTCTGGTCCCTGTCTTCACTTAGCAATTGTTTATAATAGGACTCGCCGACCTGGTAAAGCACATAAGGAATTACTTCATTCTTTGGATGAAGACGAGCGAATTCTTCGTAACCGGCTATTGCTTCGGGGTACTCTTTCCGGTAGAAATGGGCATCCGCCACCTTAAGTTCGGCAAGGATCGCATAGCGGCTATATGGGTAACGTTCTTTGAGGGTATTAAAGGCTTTGAGGGCGTCAAGGTAGTCTTCGTCTTCAAAAGATTCCATTCCCTTCACGGCCAGTTCTTCGGCAGTCTCCACCCTATTGCTCTTGAACCATGCACATCCAGTCAATCCCGCTACCCACAAAAAGAAAATTGCCAGAAGTGTTGCGGAAATTAGCTTATTGTCCCACTTCATAATCAGTGTCCGAGAAACCTGGTCCTTTGGGGCCAGGTCAAGTTTCAATGGCTTTGTCGGTAGAAAAACACCTTGGAAGGTTGGAATGATGGAATGTTGGAACAATGGGTTTAAAGCCATAGATACAACGCTACGGAACCAATTATAATTTATAATTCAAATGTTTTTCGCTCTTAACCCCATTATTCCATTATTCCTATGGTTTCTCCTGTCTCCTATCTTCTGGCTCCTGACTCCTTCTCAATCAAAGCCAAATCCTTCTATTCTTTACTTTTTGATCTTTCAGTGCCACGGGATTACTAATCTTGGGTGACTCTGCCAAAAAACACAAGCCCTATCCTATAATGGATAAGGATAGGGCCTCGGCAACTCTTACAATCCGACAAATTTTCATGATTCTTTGCCTAGGCAAGATCCAAAATTTGGCAGGCCAAATTAGATCACCTTCTTGATGGCAGCGTCGATCTGTGATTTGGATACAGCACCGGTGATCTGCTCGGAAACTTTGCCCTCTTTGAAGATGATCAAGGTAGGAATGGCCCGGATGCCATATTGGGATGGAGTCTTAGGGCTTTCATCCACATTACACTTACCAACTTTAAGACTACCCTCATACTCTGATGCAAGCTCAGCAACCACGGGGGCAATGGCTCGACAGGGGCCGCACCATGGAGCCCAGAAATCTACGAGTACCGGAGTGTTTGATAGAATCACCTCTTCCTCAAAAGTGTCATCATTGAGTTCGACGATATTCTTATCTGCCATTATGAGACTCCTTCCACTTTGAACAGGAATTGTCCCGCTCGGGGACCTGTTGCCTACTTTTCGCTCTCACCTGTTTAGCTGGAGATGCTGTGTTATTTGTCTTTACTTATCACCTCTGGCTGATTGCGACAAACAACCCGTTCCCATGGTTTGGGATCATACGGTGAACTGAATCAGCCCAGCCAGCAATTTCTGGTTCCCCACCGAGTTAAGCCCATTCTGTCGGCTCACGGAATATTTGTCTGAGGTAAGGCTCAATACGAGGGCCCCCTAAATAATATAATCTAAGGAGGCTAAGGTCACAAATTTAAACATAGCGGCTATTGTTTGTCAATGTCAACTTGGCAGGTGCGTCAGTTGGCCGTTGTCAGTAAACAATATCTTGACAACCAACTGTTCTCCCGCCAAACTGGGCGGCAAAACTTGAGACTTGATGGTTTATCAGGTGCTGCAATGGCTAGAAATGCTAAAAGTCAGCATATTTGCCAACAGTGCGGCTTCCAGAGTCCTAAGTGGCTGGGGCGCTGCCCTGGCTGCGACCAGTGGAATACCCTGGTGGAGGAGACCCTGGGCCGAGAGTTGACCTCAGGCAGCGGGGAAATACTGCCGCCCGCCACACCACAACCCATCGATGGGGTGGTGGCGGAGGAAGAACGCAGACTTTCTTCCAAGATTAAGGAATTGGATCGGGTTCTGGGTGGGGGGGTAGTGCATGGATCGGTCGTGCTCATTGGTGGCGATCCCGGCATAGGTAAGTCCACTCTTTTGCTTCAGGCTCTCCATGGTCTCGTTGCGCTCGAACGACCCATCCTTTACATATCCGGCGAAGAGTCCACCTTGCAAGTCAAGATGCGTTCGCAGCGCTTGGGGCTCATTTCTTCCTATCTGTATGTAGCCGCAGAGTCAGCACTGGAAAATATATTTAAATTAATAGACCAGATCAGCCCTGCTATTGTAGCGATAGACTCGATCCAGACAATGTACTCGACTCAACTTGAGTCAGCACCGGGCAGTGTAAGCCAGGTGCGGCATTGCGCCGATCGTCTCATGAAAGACGGCAAAAGGATAGGGCGACCAACCTTTCTTGTCGGGCATGTGACCAAGGAAGGCACCATTGCAGGTCCACGGGTCCTAGAACATATGGTGGACACGGTACTTTACTTTGAGGGCGATCGTGGACATGCCTATCGTATCTTAAGGGCTACAAAAAATCGCTATGGCTCCACCAATGAAATCGGCGTATTTGAGATGAAAGACAGTGGCCTGGAGGAGGTGAGCAATCCATCTGAACTATTCCTGGCTGAAAGGCCCATTGATACAGCCGGATCCACTGTCACTGCGGCAATGGAGGGCACAAGACCTATTCTCGTAGAGGTGCAAGCATTGGCAAGTCCATCCAGCCTGGCCGTTCCACGACGAACCTCAATGGGTATTGATCACAATCGGCTGGCCCTACTGGTGGCGGTGTTGGAAAAGAAGGTGGGTCTTTCCCTGTTGAACCAGGATATATTTGTCAATGCGGCGGGAGGCGTTCGAATTGATGAGCCCGCCGTTGACCTGGCCATAGCTACAGCAGTTACGTCAAGTTTTTTAGACAAGCCCGTGGAGCCCCAGACAGTTCTCCTAGGGGAGATCGGCCTTACCGGTGAAGTTCGAGCAGTCGGCCGCACAGACGTTCGGGTCAAAGAGGCGTCCAAATTGGGCTTCCGACGCTGTGTGTTGCCGCAGAGCAATGTGGAACAATTGAAAGCTTATGCGGAATTAGAATTGGTGGGGGTAAGGTCTCTTCAAGACGTATTGGGTGTGCTGTTCGAATAGAGTGGCCGCGCTTGGCCGCAATCCTGCCTTTGTCCTGCGTCGGTGCACTGGTTGGCCATTTGGCCAATTGGCTCCTGGCCATTTGGTTATTTGACCAACTATTTTTTGAAGCAGGAAATAGATAGTAAATCTTAAGATGTGAATTTTATTTAGTTTTACCTGTTATCTTTTCTGTGATCTGGTTTGGTACCACTTTTGCACCAGGACACCGTGTTTGGAATATACTTAAACATCGGGGCGCTTAAGCTATGTCTCTTAACAATACAGGACGAGGCAAGAGAACCGGGCTGAGAGTTCCGGTTAGCTTCGACGTAAAATGTGAATTGCCCGGTGCCCAAATTTTCATGGCCAAAGCAGTCAACATGAGCACCGCCGGAATGTTCATTAGTACCTCCGAGAACATCTCCATTGAGGCAAGCGTCGGGTTGGAGTTTTTACTACCCGAAACCCTCAATTCGATCCAGGTGCAAGGTCAGTCAGTCTGGAGTTGCAAGGTAGAGGAAGAACAGCGGCAGGGCACTGGAATCAAGTTTGTCAATCTTGGAGACCCCTATTTGAATATGATCCGGGACTACTCCTTAACGAAGCTTTACGATGACAATTTTGTGAAGCAAGAGGGAATCCTCCAGCTGCTCGATGATATTCGGAACTTGCCCCCCGAGTGGCGACTTAAAGCCTACCATATCCTTATCAAGAAAGGGAGCAGGCATCTGCCGGTGGATTAGTCAAAACACTCTCCGCACTTGACATACCACCCTGGCAATCAAATCACTGGGCAACAGCATAGAGGCATCAAATCTCAAGTAGCCAGTAGCCAGAATCCAGTAGTCAGGAGAAAAACAAAAGAAGAAATCTATTCAGCCTTCTTAGTCCTCACTCCCTGGATCTAAATCTTTACGCTATCGTTCGCCGCGTCCCCGTCTCACCGCGTCTTTCGAACTGCCCACTGCTAGCTGCCCGCTGAATCATGCCCTACGCCCTGCGCTTTAGGCCTTCCCCTCATGCCTGATTCTCATATGACCTTTTTGGGGAAACTCCTGAAACAAGTAAATCTTGATTTAACCGGAGTAACCAAATATATTGTAGAAATTCCAAGATATTAAACAAGCATTTATATTTCAGAGACCTACTGACAGAAACCAGGATGATTGAGTCAAACAAACGTATCGAAACACTCCCGAATACAAAGTGTATGGTGATCGCTGGAACCCATTCCGGCGTGGGCAAGACAACTATTTCCCTGGGCGTGATGGCCGCTTTTCAGAAAAAAGGGCTAAGGGTTCAGGGCTTCAAAGTGGGTCCTGATTTCATAGACCCGGGTCATCACTCCCGACTGCTCGGCATGCCCAGCCGAAATCTCGATGGCTGGATGCTTTCCGAGAGGTATAATAGGGCAACTTTTAGCCAGGCTATGAACGGCAAAGATCTGGGCGTCGTTGAAGGGGTAATGGGGTTGTACGACGGCTATGATGGACGCTCAGAGGCAGGGTCTACCGCCCAAATGGCCAAGTGGCTGGGCGCGCCGGTGGTTTTGGTGGTGGACGCCAGCAGTATGGCGCGGAGCATTGGAGCCCTGGCGCACGGCTTTAGTACATTTGACCGGAACATTCATCTGGCTGCGGTAATCGCCAACAGGGTGGGAAGCCCCACCCACGCGCGGTTTCTGGCGGAGGCCATGGACTCAGTTCCTGAAGTCGCCTTTATGGGGGGTATCCCCCGGACTGAGGATGTGGCAATTCCTGAACGCTACTTGGGTTTAGTGACGTCAGATGAGCAGCCCTATTCTGCTGATCTCTTCGACACCATGGCCTTACTTGTGGAAGAGCACCTCGATCTGAATACACTGCTTAGCATATCAACCACCGGGGTCAGGAATGAGACTCTGGATCTGCCAAAGCCGCTTCACTCCGGGGTGCGGCTCGGGGTGGCGAGGGATGAGGCCTTTTGCTTTTACTATCAGGACAACCTGGACCTTCTCACCCATTTCGGTGCAGAGCTCTGTTTTTTTTCACCGATTCGAGATCAGGATCTTCCTGATCATGTGGCGGGGTTGTATCTTGGTGGTGGTTACCCGGAACTATATGCTCGGCAGTTGGCTGCCAATGAAAGCATGAAAAGTGAGATTTTGGCTGCAGCTCAGAGAGGAATGCCCATCTACGCTGAGTGCGGCGGGTTTATGTACCTCACTCGTTCTATCGAGGTGGGAACCCAAACCTACGCTATGGTTGGTCTCTATCCAGTCGGTACTCGGATGCTCCCCAAGCGCAAAGCCCTGGGCTATCGCGAAGTCCTTCTCAAAGAGCACAGTTTGCTGGGGCCAAAAGGGCTCAGGGCCCGGGGCCACGAATATCATTACTCTGAATTGATCGATGATCCCGGGGAGATCCCTGACCTTTTCCAGGTGAGTGATCGCATGGGGGTGGACACTATGCCAGATGGTTTCATGCTGCATAACGTGCTAGCTGGCTACATTCATCTTCATTTCGGCAGTAACCCGGAGACAGCTGCTAATTTCGTGGACAGCTGCAAAAAGTATCAAGACGAGAAGTAATCGTGAGTTTAACATTAGGGGTTGAGCTTAAAGCCAAATGACAAATGGCCAATGACTGATGACAATTCGGCAATGGACCACGGACATCACTGAGTAGAAGGATAGATAATGGTTGAAATCACTAAAGTTGACCCCTCCGAGATTGAGCCACTCAGTTTCAAGATCATCGAAGCGGAGGCCGGTGACCACGGGCTCAAAGCAGAAGAGTGGGCGGTGGTCCGAAGGCTCATACATACCACTGCCGACTTTGATTTCATAAAACAGACTCGTTTTCATCCACAGGCAGTGGCAGCAGGCATTGCAGCCATCCGGAATGGAGCTGCCATCGTCACAGATACTCGTATGGCTCAGGCGGGAATTACCAGGAAACATTTGGCTCCTTTCGGCAGCGAGGTTCACTGTTTCATCGATGATTCCGAGGTTGTCGCTGCTGCCAAAACTGAGAATATTACCCGCGCCGCCGCTGCCGTTTCGCGGGCAAGGGATCTACTACACGGGGGAATAGCGGTTATTGGCAATGCACCCACGGCACTTATCGAATTAGTGAGGTTGTATGAGCAGGGAAAGCTTCAGCCGACCCTCGTTGTCGGTATGCCGGTAGGCTTTGTCAATGCCGAGGAAGCCAAGGAGGTGTTGATAGCTTCTGGGCTGGTCCATATCAGTGTGGCCGGCAGGAAGGGAGGTAGTGCTGTGGCTGCTGCCACTGTCAATGCTATCGCTGACCTTGCCGCGAAACAGAGCAAAGCGCATAGCGCATAGAGCAAAGCGAATTAGTAAATTACAACCACACGCCATGCGCTCTGCGCTTAGCCCCATGCGGCGAAGGAACTGAGCCCCCACGGACCACGGACAATACGCAAAGACAGTGTGCGATGCCAGCTAAACCAAGTCGAACGAAGCGCAGACGCAAAAAAAAATTGCGTGAGGGTTTCACCACTGGCACCGCTGCGGCTGCAGCAGCTAAGAGTGCGCTCCGGCTTCTATTGACCGGCTCACCGCTCAACCCGATTTCGGTGACACTACCTAAGGGCAAGGTCCTAAGCATATCTCTACACCGAAGCCTGCTGGAGGGAGATACCTCAAGGTGCTCTGTGATCAAGGATGCAGGGGATGATCCCGATGTGACCCATGGCGCGGAGGTTGGGGCAAGGGTTCGAGTTATCGGGGAAAGCAAAGGGAAAACTGGAGTTATTTTTAAAGCTGGCGAAGGGGTTGGTCAGGTCACCAAGCCTGGGCTGCCTGTTAAGGTGGGCGAGCCAGCCATCAATCCGGTACCTCGGAAGATGATACAATGGGCGGTGGAGGAGGTGCTGGATGCTTGTGGGGCTGACAAGGCCCAACAGGTTGAAGTTGAAGTTTTCGTTACCGATGGGGAGACCCTGGCCAAGAAGACCCTCAATGAACGACTGGGAATTGTAGGTGGGCTTTCCATATTGGGAACCACCGGCATTGTCCGTCCCCTTTCCCACGAGGCCTACCGCGAGACCATAATGGCGGCGCTCGCGGTGGCACGGGCAGCGGGTGGCGAACTTGTACTGAGTACCGGAGGCAAGAGTGAGCGCTTTGCCAGAAGGCTACTTGCCCATCTTCCTGAGGAAAGCTTTGTACAGATTGCTGACTTCTATGGCTTCAGCTTGGAGGCTGCAGCCAAACTAGGATTCCACAGGGTCACCCATTCGGTTTTCATCGGCAAACTGGTGAAGATGGCTATGGGGCTCCACTACACCCATGCCAGCAGTGGCAATATGGATCTTAACATCTTGGGTGAAATAGCCCGGGAGATCGGAGCGTCGGCGGAACTCACTGAGAAGCTAAAAAGGGCAAACACTGCTAGACACGCCTTAGAGATCATGCAAGAGACCAATACTGCCGCTAGAATTATCCCGAGACTTTCTGAGGGCGCCATTGAGGTGAGCAAGAAGCATTCAGAGGGCAAACTGGACATCCATTTGTTTCTCTTTGACTATAATGGACAAGTCATCTTGGAATCCTGACTGGAGTTAGAGGCCACCAGTTGGCCATAGTTGCAGGCGACGGCCAGTGCACCGACGCGGAGATTTTGCCAACTTCGCCGCGTCACCCCGTCTCCGTGTCCCCGTGTCGACCCACACGAGGGCCGAAAGCACAGATGTATTGATTCCACTGGAACGCTGGGAAGGAACACGATGAGTAGCGTAATTGTGGTGGGCACCGGTGTTGGCCCAGATGATCTGACCGAAGCGCACCGGGAGGCTATAGATGCGGCCGAGATACTCGTTGGTGGCAGACGGCAACTCGAAGTCTTTACTGGACAGAGTGCGGCAAAACGGGCTTTGGGGGCCAATCCCACTGCCACGCTTGAGGAGGTTAAACAGCAATTCGCAGACAAGCGTGTGGTGATCTTGGCCTCGGGAGATCCCCTGTTTTTTGGTATCGGCAGGAAGGCTTTGCAGGTTTTTGGGTCTGATAACGTGGTATTTCTGCCCAATGTGACCTCATTGCAAAAGGCATTCGCGCGGCTTAAGCTGCCCTGGAACGAAGCACGAACCATGAGCTTGCATGGGCGCGAGGTTACGGATTTCTTTACCGAACTTAGCTATCCCGGTCTCATAGCGATCTACACAGATCCTGAAAATACGCCGGACCGTCTGGCAAGACTGTTCCTGGAATTCGGTATGGCCAATCGCCAGGTGGCGGTGGTTGAAGAGATCGGCTCCGAAGAAGAGCGAATAAGGGAGACAGATCTTTTTGGAGCGGCCGAGAAGCGATTTGCACCCCTCAATGTGATGATTCTCCACCCGCATGATAGGCAGGGGCCGGTAACCAAGCTGGGTCTCGAGGATGAACATTTTCTCAAGGAGAAATCTCTGATTACCAAGCAGGAAACACGCGCCGTAATACTCGCCGAACTCCGACTCGAACCTGCGGGGGTCATGTGGGATGTGGGGGCTGGCTCAGGTTCTGTGGGTATCGAGGCGGTGAGGATCGCTCCTGGTTTGAGGGTTTACGCTGTTGAGCGGGATCAGGCAAGGTTGGAAATGATCCAAAAAAATGTACAAGGGCTGGGCGCTTTCGGGGTCAAAGCGGTTCGCGGCGAAGCACCAGAGGCGCTGACGGATTTACCTGACCCTGACCGGGTCTTCATCGGTGGTAGTGGCGGCCGCCTTATCGAGATTTTAAATCTTGTGGAGGAGCGGTTCAGAGAAGAAGGCCGGGCAGTGGTGAGTGTGGCTACTCCCGAAACACTGGGTCGGGCCCAAACGTATTTGGAGAAGAGCCATCTGGCTCACGAATGGCGGCTGTTGCAGGTTAGCCGCACCGTCCCCATTCAGCCGACTAAGAAGCGACCGGAGTCGAATCTTTTGAGCAGATTTCAGTCACAGACGCCTCTTTTCATTCTCAGCCTATGGAGGTCATAAAACTGAAAGCCATTGAAAAGGGCAAAGTCTACTTCGTTGGGGCGGGCCCTGGCGATCCCGAACTGATCACAGTGTTCGGCTCGAGAGTTGTTGAGACAGCAGACCTTATCGTTTACGCTGGCTCGTTGGTGCCCAGGACTATTTTAGATCGGGCAAGAGAGAAGGCGGAGATCTACGACAGCTCCGGCCTCAGCCTGGAGGAGACCCACGCTCTTTTGACCAGAGGTGTCCGAAAGGGGTTGGTTGTGGCCCGGATACATACGGGCGATCCTACACTCTACGGTGCCATTCAGGAACAAATCGAGCTACTGCAGAAAGGGGATATCCCTTTTGAGGTTGTGCCGGGGGTAACCGTTGCCTTTGCGGCTGCCGCAGCACTAGGCCGTCAACTCACTCAGCCAGGGGGTAGCCAAACCGTTATCCTCACTCGGCTTGCCGGTAAAACCCCCGTTCCTGAAAGCGAGAATCTGGCAGAGCTTTCCAGGCACCACGCCAGTCTAGTGATTTATCTCAGCGTATCCCGCATTCGCGAGGTGGTAGCAGAACTGGAGCAAGGCTATGCTGCTGATACCCCGGTGGTGGTAGCATATCGGGTGGGCTGGCCAGACGAGAGGTTTATCTCCGCCAGCCTGGCAGATATCGCCAATAAAGTGGAGGAAAGCGGAATAAAGAGGCAAGCAGTAATCATGGTGGGTAAGGCTCTGGCTGGCGAACTCGAGGCTCGCAGCAAACTCTACGATCCAAGCTTTACCCATGGATTTAGGAAAGGACAGGTAGAAGTTAAACCGCATGGGGTGGCGGTGATAGCCCTGACTCCCGAAGGGAGCGAGCTCGCCGCGAACATAGCCCAAAATCTTAAAAATAGCAGCCTGTATTTGCCCGAGAAATCAGTCGATAGATCGACAAGCGTGCACGCGTTTACCGACTTCAGGGACGCCTTCAGCAGATGCTTCAACCAACACAAGGAGATGGTGTGCGTGATGGCAACCGGTATTGTTGTGCGGCTTCTGGCAGCTCTTCTGCGCGGCAAAGATAGTGATCCGGCAGTAGTGGTGGTGGATGAAATGGGGCGTAACGCGGTGAGCCTTGTTTCCGGACACTTGGGCGGTGCCAACGCGTTGGCCGGAAGGGTGGCAGCCATTACTGGGGGGCAGGCGGTCATCACCACAGCCACGGATGTTCAAGGAAAAGTGAGTTTCGACGAGTTGGCTATGCACGGTGGCCTTGTGATTGAGAATCTCGAGCGGGTTAAGACTCTCAATATGGCGCTTTTGGAGGGGCAGGAGATTGGCCTTTTTGATCCCGGGAGATGGCTCCAACACCTTGTTCCTGAATCTGCGCAACTGCGTCTCCTGAAAGAGCCGGAGGAGGCTAGAAATGTGGGGGTGTCTTGCTGGGTATTTGTGGACGAAGGGTTTGCTTCTTTTGAGCCGCCGCCTTGTCTCATCCTGCGCCCGAAAAATCTGGTGGTCGGTGTGGGCTGTAATCGTGGGACTCATTCCTCAGAAATAGGTGCAGCGGTGGAAAGGGTATTCCGGAATCATGGTCTCAGTCTTATGGCGATTCGAAACTTGGCGACCGCAGAGCTCAAGCGTGATGAGGAAGGACTGAATGAGCTATTGGCAGAGCGCGGTTGGTCTGTCGAATACTTTGCGGTCCCTGAGTTGGAGGCGGGCGGTCCAGTCCCGAGACCGTCAGAGGTGGTGAAAAAACACCTGGGAGTTGAAAGCGTATGCGAGAAAGCGGCGATGCTGAGCGCCGGAACGGAGAACTTACTGGTAGCGAAAGAGATTCTGGGAAACGTCACGGTGGCGGTGGCCAGGGTCACCTCTTCGTAGTAAGTCTAGGACCTGGGAGTGAAGATCATCTCACTCCCTTAGCAAGAAGAGCCCTGGATAACTCGCAGGTAGTGGTGGGCTATCGGACCTATGTGGATCTCATTCGTCCCCTTCTTACCGATCAAGAAGTGGTGGCCACCGGCATGCGCCAAGAACTGGACAGGGTCGAGTTGGCCTTGAACCGGGCTTGGGCCGGTGAGACCGTGTCTCTGGTCTCCAGCGGCGATGCGGGGATCTACGGCATGGCCGGCCTGGTCCTAGAGGTTTGCCGGGCCCGAGGGATTACCCTGGGACCAGAGTCTGAAGGTCTTCATATTACTTTTATTCCCGGGGTGCCGGCCTTTGCTGCGGCCGGTTCTCTTTTGGGTGCCCCACTGATGCATGACTTTGCCGCAATATCCCTCAGCGATCTCCTCACTCCCTGGGACATAATTGAGAAACGGTTGAGGTTGGCTGCAGAAGCGGACTTCGTCATCAATCTCTACAACCCGAAGAGCAAAAAACGGGACTGGCAGATTGGTAGGGCGCGAGAGATCCTACTTGAAAACCGACAAGGCAGCACCCCGGTGGGAATTGTGAGTAGAGCGACGCGGGAGCAACAGGAGGTTACCATCACCGATCTGAATCGCATGCTGGATTACCCCATGGATATGCAGACTGTCGTAATCGTCGGCAACTCCCGGAGTTTTTTCCTCGGCCCTTATATGGTTACGCCCCGAGGGTACTCGGATAAGTATGATTTGGAAGAGAGCGAGGAAAGCTAGGTAGTAATAAGCGGGCAGGAAACAGCAGGCAGCAGGCAGGAAAACTACTAGGCACTAGGCAGTAAGCACTAAGCACCATGACAAATCAAATGGAATATTTCTTTAAGTGCCTGTCCCTAGTGTCTAGGGACTAAGCACCAGGCACTAAGGACAGACAAGCGGGTAGGAAGCAGCCGCCTTCGTTATAACTACGGCGAGACAAGTCGGCGCGCCAAAAGGAAGTATTGGCGCAGCTATTTCATCTTTGTCTTCCCGAAGCCTCACGGAGAGCTTCGAGAAATCCTGGGTCAACTTGATAATCTAAACTTTGAGACTGGTGGACATCCTTCCAAGCTTTGTCGTATTCTCCCCTGAAATAATAAGCAGACCCCCGAGCATAGTAGGCCTCAGCAAGCCGCGGGTTTAACTCGATGGCCATGGTGCAGTCAGAGATGGCATTGTCATAGATGCCTTGGTTGACGTAAACAGTCCCCCGACCGAAGTAGGCCTCAGCAAGGTTCGGGTTTATCTCTATGGCCTTATTGTAATCGATGATGGCCTGGTGATACTGGCCTCTTTTCTTGTAGGCAGCCCCTCGACCGAAGTAAGCCTCAGCAAGCCGCGGGTTTAACTCGATGGCCATGGTGCAGTCAGAGATGGCATTATCGTAGAGACCTTGGTTGACGTATGCACCCCCTCGACCGAAGTAGGCCTCGGCAAGGTTCGGGTCTATCTCTATGGCCTTGGAGTAGTTGGCGATAGCACGGTCATAGTCGCCTTTGTTCTCCCAGTCGACCCCTTGGCTGTAATAGGCCCCTGCATTGGTTTCTTCATTAGAAGTAGCACATCCAAAGATAAACAGGACCACGACTAATAAAATTAGTTTCTTCATGGCGAACTCCTTGTGAAGATTTTTGTGTATAGATTCTAGCCGTGCTGCAGTAGCGGGAATTGAAAAGGTAAAGGAAGAAGTGAAAATGTACGTTGAAAATACGCTAGCAGAGGAATCTCATAGTAGTACCAGGTTACCAAAGGATGGTCAAATCACCAAGAAAAATGGTAGTAAAGGTCTAAACACTTAAATTTTCTGCTCCAGTTAAGAGAAAGGGGTCAAGGAGAAGAGAAAAGCTGAAGTTGCAGATTAATCATCAAGCATTCTCGAGAGGTTGTGGTACTATGGAACGTAGACAATAATACCATCTGAAGTTCCCTTCTCGCACAATCGGCAAGGAGGTCACAGCGATGAAAGAATTGGTTGAAATCATGACAAAGGCGCTGGTGGATTATCCGGATCAGGTCGAGTTAACTGAGATCGGCGGCGGAGACACTTTGGTGATTGAACTGAAAGCAGCCAAAGAGGACATCGGCAAAATAATCGGTAAGAAAGGGCGCAATGTCCAGGCTATGCGAACCATCTTGAATGGCGCTGCCAGGAGACTCAGAAAGAATGTGGTTCTTGAGATTATTGACCGGTGATGGCTACTAGAATCGTTCGACTTTTGGCTGGGAAAGCGATTGAAGGATACGGTGAGATAGATGGAAATTAGTACTCTGGCCGAACACATTGTGAAAGCTTTAGTGGATTATCCTGAGCTGGTATTTATCAAGGAAAAGAAGGGCATATCAAGCTCCATATTGGAGCTAGGAGTTCATAAAACAGATATCGGCAAGGTGATCGGAAAGAAGGGGGCGACCATTACTGCCCTCCGCACTATTTTGTCGGCAGCTGCAGGCAAAGAAAAACGCAATATAACCGTTGAACTCATCGAATAGGACCGCCTGGAAGTCCCTATCCCATGGGCTCTCAATATTAAGTTCAGTTCGTTAGTGTTGGCGAGGAGAGAAAAAATAAAAATGGGTATCTCGTCTTGCTTAGACGAGATACCCGCGACAAATGTATTGCTGCCAACTAGAGCTTCATTACGTTCTGGGCTGCAGGACCCTTGGTACCTTCACCCACTTCAAAGCTCACCCGGTCTCCTTCACGAAGAGTTCTGAATCCGGGCATGTTGATGGCGGAGTGGTGAACAAATATATCCCCACCGTCATCCTGCTCAATGAAGCCATACCCCTTCTGTTCACTAAACCATTTAACAGTTCCTTCTGCCACCGTGCAGACCTCCTGAAAAAGTTTTGTTCCAAGCCCCAGGCCGCCACTCTGGCGAAGGAAACAATCCTTATGAGCCCAACCGACTTGCGAACCAGACAATTTTCTATACTCCAAAAATGAAAAGGAGGCAAGCGAGAAAAGGTTTGAGGTGTTTTTGTCCATCTCTAAAAGTTGGTGGGAAGACCCATTTTGGCGCTTGTTTATAGTTTATGGTAATTTCAACCCGGTTGATTTGGGCAAACAAAATCTGGTCCTTCCCCGCATAGCGGGATCTCCGATGGCCAGGTGAGACTTCAATGAGTTGTAGATTTCAGATTCTACTCATCCTGAATGCGAATCGCTGAGCTTGTAAATCCGAAATTCGAAATAATCTTAGCCTGTTAGGTTACGGCAGCGACAAAGGCGAATTTGTAAGATACGAGGAGGCAGGATGGCAGCCACAAAGCAGCAAATTAAGGGAGAAGCCATGGCAGCGACTTCAGCGATAGAGTTCAAGAAGAGCTACCGTTACCGAATTGGTATGACGCTTATTATTGTCGGACATCTCATTTTGGTTCTTGCGATAGTTTTACCCTTCCTGGGGCTAGGTGCCTCTGGTGCCGGCTTCTTGTTCGCCAGCGGTGAAGCCATGGCGTGGTTGAGTATCGTCTTCCTTGGCAAAGAGGGCTTCAAGGAAATCAAAGGTAAGATTTTTAGAACTGCCAAGGCCGGCTTCGTTGCTCCAGTGGGCAGGCTGCGCCATTACATCGGCATCTTTCTCGTATTTTTCAACGGGCTCACCGCTTGGACTTTACTCCTTCTGGTCTTGTTGATTTCCTCGCGGGCGACCCCAGAATTGCCCACGCCAGAGGTATGGGGTCTGGACTGGAGCCAGCAAAACGACCTGGCGATCTTTTTGCTCGTTGCCGGTGAGGTCACATTTTTCATTGGAATCTACGTCCTCGGTGCTGATTGGTGGGATCGTTTTCGGCAGCTGTTTATTTGGAAGCCGGTTAAAAGCCAAGCCGTGGATTATATGAATCCGCCTTAATGAATGCTTGACTGGCTTTTGCTGGTGCTGGTATTATACCCACACATAAAAGGACGGTACCGAAAGGTTTGAAAGGGAATCCCGTGCAAGTCGGGAGCGGTCCCGCCGCTGTAATCCTGCCCCCTCCGTTGGTTGGGGTGGTTGCTTCTCCGGCATATCTCAGGTTGCCTGATAAGAGTCTCAAAGGCACAGTCTGGGGTTAAAGTCACTGTTTCATAAGTCCCTCTGTATAGTCCGGGATGAAGTGGGATGGGAAGGCGAGCCGGAGATCAGGATAGCCAGAAGACCTGCCGTTCTTACTGAGTCGGTGACAATGGTAAAGTTGCCGGTTCGCGGTACGAGGATACCGGACCCCCTCGAGGTTGAAGATAGCTGGGTGCAAGCCTTGAGTCCCTCCACGGACTCAGGGCTTTTTCTTTTTGGAGGCATCGGCTTCTTTGTGGGGGTGGAGGCAGTTCGGAAGCGGCGGGACCAGTAATGTGTAGTGGGGCTCAAGTTGGAAGGGGATTTCGAGAACTGTCTTTACACCCTGAAAATGGGGAGGTGCAAGATGCAAATCGATGTTCTAAAAAGAGTGCTGGTCGTGCTCGGCTTCGTCTCATTGTTGCTGCCGGCATCCACCTCAAATGCGCATGGAGATAAACGGCCTGTGAAAAAAGGAATACTTCTCGTGGCCTTCGGGAGCACCATTCCCGAGGCTCAAGTGTCGTTTGAAAATATAGAGCGCTCAGTGAAAGAGGCCTTTCCCGGAGTACCGGTCTACTGGGCTTACACCTCGCGCATTATCATTCGGAAAATGGCCAAAGTGGGCAAGCATCTATCCACTCCCGAGGAGGCACTGGCGAAGATGATGCGGGAAAATTTTACCCACGTGGCCGTGCAATCCCTCCACACTATTCCGGGGGAGGAATTTCATGGTTTGCTAAAAAACGTTCACCGATTCGCCGGCATGAGCAAAGGACTCAAAAGGGTGCTTGTGGGTTATCCCCTGCTGGCCACCACCGAGGACTTGAACAAGGCGGCAGAGGCAACGCTCAGAGTAATTCCCAACAAACGGAAGAAAAAAGACGCGGTGGTGTTCATGGGGCACGGTACCCATCATCCTGCCAATGTCTACTATGCAGCTCTAGCCTATCGATTGCAGAAATCAGATCCAAACATCTTTGTTGGCACGGTGGAGGGCTGGCCCGAGATTGACGATATAAAAGCAGACTTAAAGAAGAGGCGAATCAAAAAGGCCTATTTAATGCCTTTCATGTCCGTTGCCGGAGATCATGCCCGCAACGATATGGCCGGGCCTGAACCGGATTCCTGGAAATCCGTCCTGGAGAAGGAAGGCATCGAGTGTGTGACGGTGCTCAAGGGCACGGCAGAATTCCAGGAGTTTGTGGATATCTGGGTGGATCACCTGCGGGTTGCATTCGACCATTTTCGCTAGGAAAATGTGTGGGATGTGAGATGTGGGATGTGACTGACCAG
Source organism: Syntrophobacterales bacterium (assembly GCA_050124835.1). Taxonomy (GTDB): domain Bacteria; phylum Desulfobacterota; class Syntrophobacteria; order BM002; family BM002; genus BM002. The sequence continues at coordinate 23,536 of JASFEM010000027.1, forward strand.
CTTTTTCACTGAAGGAAAACCAATTGCCCGATTCAGATCAAGCCTCATCAAGGTTGGATGAAATGCGCCTCCGGTTGGCGGCTTCCAGGCGAGCCTTTATTCTGGGCCTTCTAATCTTGGTGATCCTGTCTCTGGTATCGGTTCTGGGAGCCACTGGAATCGGTAGGCTGCAGATTTCTTGGAAAACAGTCATTGGTGCCATCGGTGAGGGATTGGGGCTTGTTCAGTCAGGGACCGTGGAACGAACGCCGCTGGTCGTGGTTTTTGATATCCGTTTGAGTCGAGTGGTTCTGTCCTTTCTAGTAGGTTCGGCTTTGGGGGTGGCGGGGTCCGTGTTCCAAGGTATCTTGAGGAATCCACTGGCCGACCCCTTTACCATAGGTGTTGCGAGTGGTGCCGCTTTTGGAGCCGCTCTGGCATTTGCTCTAGGTTGGGGGGGAACGTCGTACCTGGGTCTAGGTACAATTCCTCTTTTGGCTCTCTTTGGAGCCCTGGGTGCTCTTGCTCTTGTATTAATGTTCGGCCGGGTTCAAGGACGTCTGCGGCGGGACACGCTGGTGCTGGCCGGCATCGTGGTAGCCACTTTTCTCTCCGCCCTCATCGCCTTGATCAAGGCCCTGGACGAGGAGGCAGTCTCTGCCATCGTATTCTGGGTGATGGGTAGCTTTCAGGGGCGGGGCTGGATCCACGTGGGATTTTCCCTACCCTATCTCATCCTGGGTATTTATCTGGTGATGAAATGCGCTCGGGAGCTGGACATTTTAACTCTGGGCGAAGTTCAGGCGAGGCAGCTGGGGGTTGAAGTCGAGCGGGTGCGTCGACGACTTCTGGTAGGGGCCAGTCTGCTTACCGCCGCTGCAGTATCGGTTTCTGGGGTAATCGGTTTCGTTGGCCTAGTGGTTCCACATCTGGTGCGTATGACAATGGGAGCGGCGCATCAGCGACTCATCGTCCTCAGCGCTTTTCTCGGGGGACTCGGTTTGCTTTGGTCTGACGTGGTGGCTCGCACCCTTTTGCGTGGTGGTGAAGAACTCCCCGTTGGTGTGGTCACCGCCCTGGTGGGCGGACCTTTCTTCTGTCTACTGCTGAAGCGGAGGAGTGGAGGCGTGATTCTTGATTAGCGTCGAAGGCCTTATGGCAAAGTACGGTGAAAGGGTGGTGCTACATGGGTTAAATTTCCATGTTGGCGAAGGGGAACTGGTTGGGCTACTGGGTCCCAATGGCAGTGGTAAAACCACCCTACTGCATTGCCTCAGCAGGGTAGTCCGCTTACATACAGGTAGTGTGGCCGTGGCAGGCCGTGAGCTTTCCACATACCCGACGCAAGAATTAGCCCGAGTGGAAGCCTCAGTGCCCCAGCGTTTGGAAATCTCCTTTCCCTTCAGGTGCATTGAAGTGGTGCTCATGGGCCGTTATCCGCACCAACATGCTTTTGGGAATGACAGTGACGAAGACCTGGCCGTGGCCATGGAGGCAATGCGGTTGACCGACACTCTGGACCTTGCTCAAAGGCGCATCACTGAGATTTCGGGTGGAGAAGCCCAGCGAGTGATCATTGCCAGAGCGCTCGCCCAAGAGGCGAAAATCATGCTTTTGGATGAAGCCACCGCCAACCTGGACGTGGCTCACAAGATGCAGATGTTCGACCTATTTTTGGAAAAGAATAAAAAAGGCGCCACCTTCCTTTGTGCCATGCACGATCTGAATTTGGCTTCTCTCTACTGCCAGCGTCTAATTTTTCTCAAGCGAGGGCGCATCAGGGTCGATGGACCCACCATGGAGACTTTTACCGAGGAAAACCTTTCAAATATATACGAAACGGAGGTCAGAATCATCCCACACCCGGACAGCGGGGCGCCGCAGGCGATGTTTGTGCCGGGAGGGCAGAGCGCCAAGGGCTCTGCCCAGTAGGCACTAAGCACTAGGCATTAGGCACAAGGTGAAAAGATCTACTGCTGAGTGCCGATTACCCTATATTCGATTAGAAGGCAGCAGACAGCAATTGTTCTGGCGCAAGGTGTAAGGAGAGACAAAAAACCGGTGTGCTACGAGTTTCTAATGTCCAAAATGCAACAAAGCTTTTACATTTTCTGGCTTCCAGTTTTACTGCTGCTATCCTTCCCAGTGACGGGAACTGCTGAGGTGCGGGTTACTGATGACCTGGGACGGGTCATTACCTTGAGGGAGCCTGCCAAAAGGATCATTTCGCTCTACGGGGCATACAGCGAAATTCTTTTTGCCATAGGTGCTGGGGATAGTCTGGTGGCCAGGACTAGGGCAGATAAATTTCCGCCGGCCATATTGGACAAGCCTAGTGTGGGAACCCATCTGAGGCCGAATCTGGAACTGGTGCTTGGGTTGCAGCCGGACCTGATCATTCTGGCCCATGGCAGAAAAGATGGACACGAGGCTATCGACCAGATTAGGAGAAGAGGGCTCACCGTGGCCTCTTTTCAACCTTCCACCTTTGCAGAGCTTTTCTCGGTGATCAACAGGCTAGGGACTTTGACTGGCAGGGCTGATGCGGCTAGAGAACTGGTGAAAGGTTTGCAGGGCCGGCTGGCTCAGTTGAGAGGACGGCTGCCCAATAATGAGCAGCGCCCCACGGTGTTCTTTGAGGTGCGCTATCCGAATCTCTTGGGGGCTGGACAGAAATCCATTGTCAACGATGTCATTCTCAAGGCCGGTGGCATCAACTGCCTGCCGAATAAAAAGAAACTTGTCCGAATTAATATCGAAGCTCTTGTCGCTTACGATCCTGAAATATACGTGGTTCAACGAGGGCCAATGAACCGGAATCCGGGTGATCCAAAAGACCGGGCTAACTTCCAGGCGATCAAGGCGGTACGGCAGGGCCGGGTTTTATTTGTCGACGAATATCTGTTTTCTCGTCCAGGCCCTCGCTCGGTGGATGCCGCAGAGATACTAGCCGCCTATTTCCACCCGGAACTGACGAGGTGATGGATGCAGATTTCGGATTGAGGATGTGGGATGGAAGAGAGCTGGATGAGAGATCTTACATCCCATATCGCAAATCCCACGTTAGCTAAGACAACCAAAAGGAAAAAAGCTGATGAAACCTGGAACATTATACGGGGTGGGTGTCGGGCCTGGTGATCCAGAGTTGATTACACTCAAGGCCATGAAGGTGCTCAACCAGGTAGAGGTGATATTTGCCGCTGCCTCAAGCAAGAATGAGTATTCTCTGGCACTCGAAAACGCCAAATCCCATATGCTGAATGGCGCTGAGGTAATGCGGCTCAGCTTCCCAATGACCCGAGACTCGGGAATCATGGCAAAGGCTTGGGAGGAAAATGCCCAACGAATACTAAAGTATGTTCAACAAGGAAAAGATGTAGCCTTTATTACCATCGGGGATCCTCTTACCTATTCGACGTTTGGTTATGTTATGCAGACCGTTCAGGAAATGGCACCGGAAGTGCCCGTCCGCGTTATCCCGGGCATTACCTCTTACCAGGCGGCCTCAGCAGTTGCCAAGGAAGTTGTAGCTGAAAGAGAGCAGACCTTCTGTGTGATCTCTGGTTCCAAGGGTGGGGAGCGGCTGAAGGAAGTTATCAGCAAGTCGGATTGCGTGGTGATGCTAAAGGTCTATCACCATTTGGACCGGATATTGGACACCCTTCAAGAGCTTGGCATCAAGGAGGGAGTCACTCTGGTATCGCGTTGTGGCATGAAAGACCAGGTCATTTGTAAGAACCCGGAAGAATTAAGAGGAAAGAAGGTGCCGTACCTCTCGCTGTTGATCGTTAAGAAGGGGAAGGAAAGCTGAGCACATTTGTCATTTCGCCCGGCGCATTTTTCATTTATCAGTTCGCGCTCGGACAATACGTTTCTTGAGTTCAAATGAGAAATGCGAAATGCGAAATGCAAAATGAGAAATGACAACCAACACCATAAAAGAGAGGAAGAAAAGTTCACCCTGGCTACTTTACGCAATTCTGGCGGCAATACTGGTGTTGGCTTGTCTGGTATTTTTCTTGAGCGGCCAGAAGATCACCTCCTCTTTTAAGGATCTCACCTTTGTTTGGAAGCGGTTAATCAAACCCCTCCTTCGCATAACTCTCTTTATCTCTCTCGGACTGTTTGTGGGCCAGTTAATTGAGGCGTCCGGTTGGACTGGTCGCCTTTCGGCTATGGTTCGTCCGCTCATGCGCTGGGGCCACCTTTCTGATTCTTCAGGGGCTTCTTTCACCACCGCTTTCGTTTCGGGCACGGCTGCCCAGGCCATGTTGGTAACGTTTCAGGAGGAGGGTAAACTCAGCAGGAAGGAAGTTATTCTGACAAGTTTGTTGAACGGTTTGCCAGCCTATTTTCTCCACCTGCCCACAACATTCTTTATCATTCTGCCATTGGCAGGTCAGGCTGGCTTACTTTATTTAGTACTGACACTAATGGCCACTCTGCTGCGCACGGTCGGCCTGGTAACCTACTCACGCATGTCACTTCCTCCGCGGATGCTGGAAATGGCCGGGCAGGAGAGAGAGCTGACACAATGGAAAGCACTGTTTTTGGACACCTGGCAAAAATTCCTCAAGCGTTTGAAGCGCATCATGCTGCTAGTAGTTCCGGTTTATTTGGTTGTAATGTTGATAAGTCAACTCGGCTTTTTTGCTTGGTTGAGGTTGAAGCTTGCCGGCGGGATTACGACTACTTTGGTACCGATCGAGTCGATGAGTGTTGTAATCTTCAGCCTGGTGGCGGAATTCACTTCCGGTTTTGCCGCGGCAGGTGCTCTGCTGGAGGCGGGTGCTCTCACTGTCAGGGAGACCGTGATTGCCCTTTTACTGGGAAATGTAGTGGCGACTCCCGTACGAGCCCTCAGGCATCAGCTCCCTTATTATATGGGTATCTTCAGGCCAAAGCTT
>JASFEM010000028.1:0-27528 GCA_050124835.1 Syntrophobacterales bacterium
GTGCCCTTGAAGAAGACGTGTCTTAGATCAGTTTGGGCATCGTAACCTGTGGTAGCGCCGCATTGAACAAGCGTTCCGCCATACTTGAGCAAAGTAAGCTGTTTGTTGAAGTGAGTCTGACCGATGTGATCAAAGGATATATCGATTCCCGGAGAGACTCCCGTTTTTTGGGAGATTTCCTTACAGATGCCGCGGACTTCCTTGGGCCAGTCATCCTTCCGATGATCCACCGCGTAATCAGCACCAAGTTCGATGCAGTTATCCAATTTATCTGGACTCGCCGTTGCAATCACCATGCAGTTGTAAAGTTTAGCAATCTGGATTCCAAAGCTACCAACCCCTGAACCTCCTCCCATGACAAGAACGGTTTGACCTGGTCTGATCTTCGCTCTACCCACAAGCATATGCCAGGAAGTGAGCAAGGTCATAGAGGCTGCAGCTGCGTCATCAAAGCTGACGTTATCCGGAATCTTGATCACATTGACCTCCGGTAGATGCGTAATCTCCGCAAAGCCACCCCACAAGGGGCCGGTCTCAAAGCCCCAGATCGTCCTCTTTCCACAATCATATTCACGACCATCGGTACATGCAGAACAAACTCGGCACGACATATTTGAGTGAGATACAACTCTATCCCCTACTTTGATATCGATGACATCTTCCCCTACGGCGATTACTTGACCGGCTGCGTCGGAGCCTGAAATATGCGGCAGGGGGACTGGTATGGGAGTTCCTCTCATCCCCCAAATATCGTTGTAATTCAGGGCAGCTGCTTTGACTTCAAAAACGACCTCGTTGGGCTTTGGTTTTGGCTCTTCTACATCCTTGACCTTTAGGATTCGCTTGTAATCATCATCCGGGGCATATTCTTCGTAAACTACTGCTTTCATGTGTTCTTCTCCTTTCCTCTGGTTATGATTTCTTTGCGTTATGTTATTTAAGTGGCAATGGGTCCAAGCAATTCATAATAAAACTACATTGAGACCAACCTGCCTGGTTTCTCTGGGGCTAATATTTTTAGAGGGCTAAACTGCCAATGTACTCAATGAGGGAGTTGATGGTTCGATTTAAGTTCACAATGGATTTGTCCATGCCGTACCTTATCGAGGCACCCAGCATGCCGGAAAAGATCATATCCGCAACATCCTCGGTATTTATTTCATTTTTTAATTGACCACCGTTTTTTGCTTGATCCAAGAATCCTTTAACCATAGATTTCAGCCGATCAAATCCTTCATTGATCTCTTCGGCTAAATGGGGCCACTGGTCGCCAATTTCTGCCGACTCTACCGAGACCCTGACAAAAATACAGCCACCAGGAAGATTTCCCGAATCTATCAGGTAACGATCTCTATAGTTTTCCAGAAGTTTCTTGATTTTTTTTATTGGACTATCTATCTCGTCCAAGCCCGCAAGATTCTTCTCCCGCCAAATCTTGCGCGACTCGCTTAGCACAGCCGAAAATAGCTCTTCTTTTGTTTTGAAATGATTGTACAGTCCACCCTTCGAAGCCCCCGCTGCCTCGAGGATTTCGTTAATTGAGGTACCCGAAAAGCCTTTTGAGGAAAACAGCCTCGAGGATTCTTGAATGATTTTTTCCTTGAGGGTCATATGCTTTCTACCTTACGATGAGAAGTAAGACCGACCGGTCGGTCTCTAAGGTTTAATTTGTATATTATTTCCGGCACACCGTCAAGTAAAATTTTATTGAATCGTAGAAAACCGCGTTCTCTTAGCCAGGTCAGATCGCATAGAGCAGGCGGTAGATTGTGAATTGCAGATTTCAGATTGTGGAATTTTAGCTGCCCTCTATCTGCTGCCTGCTGTCGTCCGTCCTCTGTTGTCTGCCCTCTTTCTTATAGCTTCTATCTCCTGTCTCCCATCTTCTGACCTCTGACGTCCGCCTTCTGCCAGCTGCGTGATCTGACCCCTTTTCATATCCTTGAAAGGCAGGCCTAAAACTGGCATGATGACAGGTCGTGGAGAGCAACAAACTGAAGCGGTTCTTCTCAATGGAGCCTGTTGAATATGGATAAATCTCTCAGTGCAGTGCTAGTTGGCCCAATGAGGGTGCCATTTCTCATATTGACCCCTGCATGCGTTTTATTGGGTACAGGTACGGCAGCATGGTCTGGGGCTCAACTGAACCTGTATTATCTTGCCTTGGCATTTGTTGGCGCAGTGGCATCACATATAAGTGTTAATGCCCTTAACGAATACCATGATTTCAAGAGCGGTCTTGATTTCAAGACCCGTCGCACCCCCTTTAGCGGAGGAAGCGGAACCCTCCCCCAAAATCCTGAGAGGGCACATGTCGCACTCATTACAGGGCTAACAAGCCTGACCTTTACCGCTTTAGTGGGTATCTACTTTTTGTATGTTAGAGGGCTGTGGCTTTTAGCAGTGGGATTACTAGGCATCATTATCATTGTTGCCTACACCAAGTGGATTACCAGAAACTCTTTTCTGTGTCTGATTGCTCCTGGGCTTGGTTTTGGCCCATTAATGGTGATGGGTACAGACTTCGTTCTCACCGGCTCCTACTCCTGGACCTCATTTTCGGCCTCCTTAGTTCCATTCTTCCTGGTGAGCAATTTGTTGCTGCTAAATCAGTTTCCAGATGTTGAAGCTGATAGAACCGTGGGGAGACTTCATTACCCCATCGCCTTGGGGAAGGAGGCAAGCGTGAAACTTTACGCGCTGTTCCTCGCAGGTGCATATGGAACAATCGTTTTTGGCTATGTTGCCGGGAGTCTTCCGCTGGAAGGCTTTTTGGCTCTTGGCACAATTGTTATAGCGTTTCCAACGGTGAAAGGTGTTGCCAGATTCGCCAATGATATAGAGAGGCTGATACCCTATATGGGCAGGAACGTCGTGGTTGTGATATTGACTCCTGTGTTGCTTGCAGTTGGTCTGTTTATCGGCGGATAAAAAATTTTCATTTAGGCGAGAAGAAGCCTTGAAATCCTAAGTGAAACTTTATCTGTCAAGGAAAAAAGGATTTATCTTTACTCCGGTCTCCCTCTGTCCTTGCGATGCGATTTCTTTCAGCCTTTCTGGAGAAACCAGAGCAATCTGTGCCTTGGGAACAGGTCGGTCAATGGAATATATCTGGGCTTCTACGGGTTGAATTCTTTGTAGTTGTCCAAAATATGCCTTAAGGTCTTCTTTAGATACATTGGCAGGACTTCCCTGGATAAAAATGGTCTGGATATAGATATCGTTCAGAGAACAAAGTAGATTCAATATTTCGGTAAAATTCACACCCCCAGCGGGCCTGTTTATGAGTCTGAATTTTTTTTCTGAGCCGGCGTCAAGCTTGAAAATTGGAATGTCTATTTTCGCAATGCTCTCTCGGACACCCGGGTTGACCAATCCGCTGGAGTTGGATAAGAGGGCAACTTTTACCCTTGGCCTATGTTGGTTCCTAATTGCTACCACTTCGTCCACCAACTCAGGGAAACGGGGGTGAAGGGTGGGTTCTCCATTGCCAGAGAATGTTAAGAAGTCGAATTGGAGTGAAGATCTTGCCGCTTCATCCACCGCTTTCACCACATGGTCAAATGTTGGTAAGTCTTGAATATATTTGCTGGTGTCCATTGTAGGCTTTCTCGTCCAGCCGTAATGGCAGTATACGCAGTTGAAGGAGCAGAGTTTGTATTCGGAAGGCATCAGGTTTATGCCAAGAGATTTGCCTAATCTCCTTGAGTTGACGGGTCCGTATAGAATTCCCCTTTGCAAGGGTATGAGCATGATCAGACCTCCGCAGTAATTTAACTCCGCACGAACGTTTGAAAGCTTAGCCATTCCCTGCGCTTCAAACTCCAACCCAGAATACACTTATTTTAACTGATATAAATAGATGGGGCTGTTGTGCATGGAGTTGCCAGGGCGCAAGACCTGGTCAGGACTGAAACCCGGCAGATCGAAGTTGCATGAGACCACCACGGCTCCGGGTTTGAGCTCGGATGTGAGCTTTGCCGATAAATCCTGCATAACGTCGGGAAAAAGATAGCAGAACACAATGTCCGCACCGGACAGGTCTACCGTCCAGAAATCTCGCCGCATGACTTCGATGTGTTTAAATCCAAGACATAACACTTTAGCTTTCAGATAGGCCAGCAGATTCAATTCGTAGCCGATTGCTTTAACACCGTAACGTTTCCAGGCCTGTCGCAATACGCGTCCATCACCGCAGCCAATATCAATCAGCAGTTGCCCAGGTCGCATGTGCAGGGCGTCCATTACCGCCGAAATCCTCACCCTGGAGGTCGAGACGTAAAGGGCTCCGCGAGTGGCGGGAAGGACCATGGCGGTGCAAAGGACGTAAGCAGCCTTTAGTCCGAACAATGTTCCCGTCAAAATAATAAATATCCAGATCCAGGTGTACATGTCGTCATAGCATCTGCATGAGAATTACTGCTGAGCCAGATCGAACCGCCTGCAAAATTCTAGCGATCCCCCTTTGTTCCGCGCCTTTGCTGTCTAGAGTAGATGTTGTAAATTGTCACAGACCTGGGGTCAAGATTGCTCAGACCGCATTCCACCGCCCAAGCCATCGCTTCCAAGAATTCCTCTGCCGTAATGGCACGCCAGATCTCCGGATAGTTATAGGCTTTGTAGTCCACCCGATATTGATTCATGATGTTCACATAGGTAGATTTCGGCAGGGTGTCGGCCACCCACTTGACGAACTTCTTTGTCCCGGCCACCCGATTGGGCATGACCAAGTGCCTAATCATGAGCCCACGAACGGCAATCCCTCGCTTGTCCACCCGATGCTCTCCCACCTGACGGTTCATTTCAATAATCGCCTTCTTTGTGACCTCTGGATAGTCTGAAGCCCCAGATGAATATTTAGCCGCTTTTGCAGATTCCATATATTTCATATCAGGCAGATAGATATCCACGATGCCGTCCAAGAGCTTCAATATCTCAACTCGCTCGTAACCACTGGTGTTGTAAACCAAGGGGAGGCGAAGCCCCTTGTGAAAGGCAATCCTCGTGGCATTGAGGATATTGGGCATCACGTGGGTGGGAGTTACCAGGTTGATGTTGTGACAGCCGATGTTCTGGAGGTGGATCATCAGATCCGCCAGGTGCTCATCGTGAATTTCCTTGCCTTGGCCCTCATGGGCAATGGGCCAGTTCTGGCAAAAAACACAGCGGAGGTTGCAGTTAGAGAAAAAAATGGTGCCGGAGCCGCCTCGGCCAACCAACGAAACCTCTTCGCCGAAATGTGGCTGGGCAACATAAACCATGACTTTGGCAGGGGCACGACAGAACCCCCGATCACCATCTTGCCGATTAGCCCCACACTGCCTGGGACAAAGTTGGCATTCAGCGAAGATGGAGTAGGCCTGCTCAACCCTTCGAGCCAATTCGCCCGCTTCTTCCAACTTCGCATAGGCTGGATACTGCAGCTCTACATTGCTTAGCGCTCCATAGAGGGAGCTGGGCGGAATGAGTAGCGAGCCACCCAGGACTAGAGAGCATTTAATGAAATCTCTACGGGTGATTTCCATATAGAGAATCTACCATCGAAAAGGATGAAGAGAAAGAGTTTTAACCGTGGGCTGTTTTGGAAGTCTCAGCAGGGAGAACCGGGCAAAGCCTGTGGGGTCCTTTCTTAAAGCTTTCGCAGTCGCACCTGAAGCGTGACTGCGAAAGCCGAATGGAAACGAGGCAGCCGCGTTGTTATCGGCGGTTGAGGTATGCTTGATCGGGATTTAAGTCACAGTACCTTTGTTGACGATCTGCAACTCACTTGGCCAAAAGAAGCAAAGCTAGGCAGCTTCTCCCTTTTTGGAAATCTTCCTGGCCTTACTAACCTCGCCAACAAATTCAATTGTGCCACAGTCCAAACACATTATTGAAATAATTGGGACGTACCCGGTGTGCAGCGTCATAAATTTTGGGTTCTCAACGTGGAAGTGGAGTCGACCTGTCGATTGGACTCGGCCAGTTTCAAGGGTGGAACTTCCGCAACGATAACAAGTTTTTTCAGCAGCCATGCGATAACTCCTTTCTTTCAGAGAACTACCTGAGATCTAGCTGAGCTTGCCATTGCTGGTCTCAGCAAACTCCCGTAAAGGTACCTTGTGACGCCCCTAGGGGTCGATTGCAATCAATCGGCAGCATGGACTTTTGCCAAAAAATGGCAATCCATTGCCCATATGGGGACATTTGAGTCAGCGATAGCAGGCCCAAAGCCTCGCGGATAGGCTCTATGCAAAATCCGTCCCAAGACGAGGCTATAGGTGTTTTAAGTTGAAAAATTCTGGAAAGGATGAAGCTTCAGACTAATGGGATCTGACAAACGATCGAAAGAAGTGGGGCGAATTGCTGCTTCACGGTGTCGCGACAGCATTAATGATGGTCAGGGGAAAATGGCTCCCTGAGTCTCGCCGAAATTCGTCCTGGCATCGTACTCTTTCTCCTCATTAGCGTATTTCTCAAGAATACGGTAACCTAAACCGTTGGCCTCTTCACCAAGTTCTTCACATGTTTTGCGGGGAGTCATGACAGCTATGGCCCGTTCAATTTCGGTTGCAGCCTTGATGCCAAAATCTCTGTGCCCATCTTCATGCACCTTCAATGCACGGATGTATATATCCCACCTGTCCCGCAAATCATATGGCGCACTAGCGTAATTGATCCATCTTGGCATTCTGTAGACAATATGCACAGTCGTTGCTACTGAACGAATGGCGCAGCCCCTCTCTGACGCGTTATACTGATAGTTCCACCTCACGCGCCAACTTGTAAATGCATCGTAGGTCTTCCCGTTTGTCCATTTGATGCCAAACCGGTTCATCTGCTGCCTGAGCTCGTTTGCACTGTTACCTCTTATATCGTAGTAGTCGTATTTGATAATCACCTTTGGTTCTGCCCGGACCAGGGACGCGAGAGATATTACACATATGATTAAGATGATTCGCGGACAGTACTTCAAGTATTTTTTCTCCTACGGCATCAGAACAGCTAGTTGCCTTTAAACTTGTCTCTGCGGTAATTGGTGAGCTCCGTCATTAACCAGTCTGCGGTGGGTTTCTTTAGATTGCCAGCACATTGGACAAAGTATGGTTTGCCGCTGATTAGGCTCCTGGTTGCGCACCGTTCGATAAAAACCTCGGCCGTATTGATATCTGCTTTAGCATATTCGTATTTTGTTTTTATGTGCTCAGCAGCATCCTTCGAATCGTACTCCACGTCGTTGCGGATGAATTTGCAGTTAGATTCTTGGATGTATTTTAATAAGTGATTGATCGTGCTCTCCAAAGAAGTCTCACCAGAGAGCAGATTTGCAGGCAGAAAGACAGCGAGGCTCAGGAAAGTAATCCATGTTATGAATTTTAATCTTTTTTGCATGGTGACGAACCGGAGCAAAAAAAGTCAGCTTCAGCGAGTTGTTGGTTGCAGGGTCTTGCGTTCCCAGAGTGGTTGAGAACGAAAGCCATATAGGTAAAGAGCTACATATCCTGGAATGATGATGCCATAGCCGATCAATATTGCCACCAGGTCCACGGGTTGGAAAACGGCTGATTCGGGTGGGATCAGGTTATAGAAGCCGTCCCAGAGCACGATAACGAAAAACCAGATTTTCCAGAGATTGTGATGACCAATTGGCTTTTTGAAGGCATAGCCATATACGCCAACCAGGGCGACCGTTGAAATTGGAACGTCGAGATAGTGAAGGACTCCCTCCAGCGGCCCGGAAAAGGTGATAGCGTAAAGGACTAAGAGAAGCCCAGTCAGTATGAAGAAGTATATTTTCCAACCCATGGCTTCGCTTGACAACCCTCCCTCATTATCTCCAGAGCGCTACTATTGCAGTAGCCTTGGTGAAAGCTGGTTCCAGGTTCTGCTAGAATGACCCAAAGAGATAATCCCAACAAGCGGGATTGGTTCAGTGTTTTAACCGGTATCTCCGGTACTGGAACCAGAACTATCGTGATAGATAATTTCTTTGATGCGAGTGTCTTTTGCAATCTTAAAGGTGGATGAGAATTCCAGCACAGCCTTTTCCGCTTCATCGTAAACGGTGGCTTGACCCTGCAGTGTTCTTCCTTCTTGGCTGGTAACCCTCGCCTTGGCGGTGACAACCCCTTTTTTCACCGGATAGAGGAATTTCGTTTGAAGTGAAATGGTCGCAAAATGAGTTTGAGGGGGGACTAGACTCTTGATGGCCATAACAACTGCGGTATCCGCCAAACTTACCAAAGCACCGCCGTGCATCAGCCCGCCACCTTGGGCGAAATCAATCAGGAAAGGCATAGTCAATGTTGCCCGACCGTCTGAGGCTTCGAGGATCTTCATATTGAGCAACCGCTCAAATGGTGCACAACTAATCCAACCTTCCATGCCAAATTGGTGTGGTCCAGTCAATGGAGCCATATTCTCATTTCCGATTGTAGATTGTAGATTGAGGTCGCATACTTTCCTTGCTGTGTAGTTATAAGCTCTTAAATCTTAAATCTGCATTCTGAAATCTAAAATCGTTGTGCTTCAGCAGACTCTTGCAGTTAACCTGCACCGATCCTGTCACAATTGGAGTGCCGGGATCAAAGTTGACCCAAAGAACGGTACTCCGGCGGATAAGTTCTGGCCAAATCTTAGAAGGCGCTTCATTGAAAACAGTCTCCGCATCAGCTTCCACGATGTGCCAGGCGCCTCTCGAAACTTCGTGGTCGAGTTGGCCGGGTGCCCAGCCAGCATGGCCGGCATAGACTCGAAACCGCTCTCTGGGGTCAGCATCGCCAATCATACGCTCGAGCACAGTCCGGCTTGAGCTGACGTAGATGCCATTGAATATTTCATGAGCATTCTCGGGCTTAGTGGCAGATCGTACCAGCATGAATAGATCTCTTCTGGCGACCGGACCGCCAAGGAACACGGTGTCCGTTCGCTTCTGCAGTTCTTTTATCTGGGGGAACACCTTGGAGAGTTTCACCTCACTGGGTCGGTTGATGACCAAACCCATGGCGCCGTGGCGTTCGTATTCAATTAGCAGAACTACGGTTTCCGCAAACGATGGATCAGTGAGGCTACGACTGGCAACGAGGAATTTTCCTTTGGATAGTTGCGCTCCAGAGGGGGGACTATCCGACGTAAGTGAAGAGAGCAGAAACTGTGCAGGTAGCAGAGCAGCATACTGACCGGAAAACTTCTGCATGATCAATGGCTTTCCAATCAGCAAAGCGAGCACTATCAGCACGATCCCGAGTGCAAATGTTAATGGCTCTCTACGGATTCTGCAATTGTTCCTAAAACAAGTATTTGGTTTCATATTTATTTTTCAAACCGTTTACCTGGGTTCTGATTTATGCAGTCGGTTGACGCTGGAGAGCTGAGAGGCAACGATCAAAGTTTTGTTAGCTCTATGCTTTCCATCCTCTTATAGAACAAGAATAACAGGAAAATTCCAGTCATGCCGTAAAAATATTATGCTTTGAGTTTCTGTACAGGAGAAAATAGAGGGAATGCTGTCTGCTGTATCAGAAAGATGTCCTAGGTTACAGTAAGCGGTCTAGTGCTCTTTCGTCGGGGTCATGAGCCTGGCCTGAACAAATGTGCCTCCGATCAGCAATGCAACGAACACCAAGGATTGCATCGTTTGCCCCAGATCTAGAGCCGCAACAACCGCGCCAGATCCAACCAGGCAGGAGAGGACAATGATGGCCCAGTCCATAATCATTGCTGCGAACAGAGCCCCGACCACTCCCCCGACAGCAAACAAAACAATGCTATTGCCGCCAGTAGCAAACGACTCAGCCACAATGAGCGCAAGGTAAGAGCCGGCATAGAATCCTGCGAGAGCGAAGGCAATTCTTTTGACGAACACAGCTAGTAACGCTCCTACAAAACCAGCACCTAGAGCGACAAAAAGCGAGAGCCACTGGGGTTGATCAGCAAAGACAGCACCGGTGAGTTCCATACCGACGAGAAATCCAGCGATTCCAACAAAAAGCCAAAAAAGCTTTCGGCCAAAAACAAGCAGAATTAGACCCAAAATGATATAGGAGAATTCCATCCCACCTTCGTCCATGGTAGCAGTCTAACACGCTATGCCATGCTAATCTTTCAGTAAATCTTGCTGGTCGCGGATCTTCAAGTTGGCCTGGAAAGAGTTGGCGACTAGAGGATTAACGGCAAACTTAGGCAGACCCAATTTTCCCAAAACCTGCCGGCATAGGTCCATTGGCTCCAGTGAAAAATCGTTCCCCGCCAATCCAGTAACTGCTTCATGGATTCGTTGGAGATAGCCCAGAGCTTCATCCATCAACAGGGATACACGCTTACCTTCCCTCGGATCATCCCATGAGGAGAGCAAAACATTAATCTCGTCAATATCCTTTAACTTCTTTATTGATCTGACAGAAGCCAAAACATCCTCATAGATGGGTATATCTCCAGCTATTGGCACGGCATCACCAGCGAAAAGCGCTCCATCCTCACGAAGGAAAAGGGAGATGGAACCTTTAGAGTGGCCTGGGGTGTGGATCACTTCCAAACTCAGGCCGTCGCCCAAGTCCAGGAGATCTCCGTCCTCAAGAATGCGGTCAACTTCAACGGAGCCCGCCACCAGGGAATGAAAACCTGGGACCGACCGCTCGCTGTATTGCAGCTCTACGTCTTCAATCCAAGATCTTTCGCCAGCATGAGCCGCAACCAGACAACCAGAAATCCTTTTTATGGCCTGTACCGCTCCGATGTGATCTGGATGAGAATGCGTGAGAACGGTTATGGAGATCTCCTCTGGCGAACGGGCCGTCGTTCTGAGATAATCGAAAATCGCAATTTCCGATGACGCAACTCCGGTGTCAATGAGACAGATATCTTCGCCATAAATGAGATAAACGTAGACGAACCGGTCAACCGCTATGTCCGGGCTAACCCTCACCTGAAAAGGGATCTTAAGTGCATGAATATGTTTCGAAACCTGCATTCTCTAACTCCTTGCAGCTATTTCTCTAAGATGCAGTCCTTGTGAGAGACTTTATCATTGGTTGTTATGAAAGCTTGGTTTCCTTTCGACCAAAAAGTAGTTTCCCCATCACTGTACTTTGCGCCGGAAGCTGAGCGGACATGAGGAAGTTCCAGCAGACGTTCGCCCAAGCGCACAAGCGCTTTCTCACCGTTATGGGTCATAGTCACCTGGAACCGGTTTCCGTCAGAACACACATAAGTTCGTTTACTACTGGCGCAAGCTGTTATCATCACCCAAACTATTACAGAGACAAAGAAAATGTATTTCTTGAACCACATGACGGAATCCTTATGTGACTCCGTTTATTTCACTTGCCGCGGCTTCGCATTCAGCACAAAAGTATGTATACGTGACGTCTCCGCTATACAAATCCAGAGGATCGCCAATCAACCTACCATATTCATCCACCACCTCGATATTGACTCGATTGCCTTGGCTATCATACGATTCTCTATGGAATTTTTGGTGAGTACTATCGTTAGGACAGATCAGTTTCATTTGGCACGCCCAAAACCCCATGAGAATGACTGCTTGAATATCTCGTGACCGCCTACTCGGACACCGTGAAACATGGTCTCTGCCATTTCGGTCGTGCCGATTAACCGGGCCACGTCAATCATTAGCTCTGCGTCTGCAACCAATCTTTCCACGTTTTCCCCAGGATAGCCTGCCCAGTACTTTAGATCGTGCAAGAAGCACGCAGAGTAAATGCTGATTCCTTTCCAGAAATCAAACCACATTGAGCAGCCGTCACTTTCGAACGGTTTGGGGGGCGGGTCCTTTTCGATCTTAGCCCACAGGTCGTGCAGACCGTAAAACTCACAGATTTCCTTGATCTTAGCAAGCGGTACTTTTTCGCCTTTTTTGGGGAGGTCCATTTTTATCCTCGCTTCAAGGATCGAGCTGACCGGTGCAGGTATGCCCGGTTGGGAACCGCTCCTGGAGCGGAAGCTGGATCGGCGAGCCCGTTGCATGACCGAACTCAGCCACGTAGCTGCTGAACCACAGAGGCGACATCGGCGAAAACACCGGTGAAGTCCGGAGTTGGAATGTGTTGAAGCTGATAGCGATCATCAACATTCACTATCACTGAGGTGTAATCGATTTCGCCAGCTTCCTTTGTAAGAAAGGTCTTCATTCCCACCGCGCCGGCGACCATGTCATGAACTGCATCGTTGCCGACCATCAGACAGTCTCCGGGATCTTCGCCGATTTTTTCACAGATCTGAAGATAATACTCAGCCCGGGGCTTGACGAAGGACATGTTGTCAATGTGGGTCACCAGATTAAACCTGGACTTCTCGATACCCGCCCAATCCATCCGGCTGTGTTGTACCATCAGTGGAAAGATTGGATTAGAAGCGACCACCAGCCTCAGCCCATCTCTGTGCATCCGTTCGAGAGTGTCGTGAAGGCCATCCGGGACCTTCACCTCTACTTCGATTTTGTGGTACTCGGTCTCGTAGAATTGCATGAATCGCTGCCAGATTTCGGACTCACGTTCCTCACATCCCTCGGTAAACACGTTCATAAAAAAGCGGCGGTTACTCACCTTTCCATTGTTTTGTCGAAGCGCCATCGTAGCCCGAATCACCCTGGTCTTCAATTCGTCAGGTGTGAAGATATCCGAAAACATCCTGCAAATGCTAATAAAGTAACTTTCGTAGAAAGCCGGTTCATCATAGAGTACCATGGTGTTGTCAAGATCCAGCAATACTGCTTTCAACATGCTGCGTTCCTCATATAAGATAAACTTCATCCCCAAATGACTGCCGCTTTGACACCTGGGTGCGAGTCAACCAAGACGATATGTGGGAGTATGGCTGCAACGCTATCTGACACCTAGGGTAAGCGTGCAGACGGGTAGGCTGCACGGTGTGGTTTAAGGTTCCTAATGCGGTTCCAATGCGTTCTCAGGGTATCATAGCCTGAGAGACTTTTCAGAGACCACGCTGGCGTCGCAACGTTACGATCTCTCCGCCAATTCCCCAATTGTCGGTATCGACCTCATCTATCACCACAACGGTAGTTTCTGGATTCTTTCCCAGAACATTGGCGAGGAGGTCCGTTACTCCCTTGATAAGCTCACCCTTTTGGTTTGGTGTAACACCTTCCTTGGTCACCTTGATATTCACATAAGGCATAGATGTTCCTCTTGTTTTGTTAATGGAGCTGCAAAATTAAATCCTGGGATCGAATAATATTGCTTTATGAATCTGACGTCTTTCCGTTTGTACGAAATTCACCCCATTAATCATGAAGTTTCCTTCAGCAATAGTCCAGCAATAATAATCAGTCCCAAAAAGAGAGAAGTCGCGCGCCCAAGGGAAGTCAATGGGTTGATATCTTGTAAGAAATGATTAGTTTGACCGACTATGGAAATACTATGAGCCGCTAAAACCAGTCTAATTTTGTTGGAAAAGCTCGGGAGCCGGAAGGTTAACTGAAATTGTGGAGAATGTTAAAGAGTGATTTTTGAGAATTCAAAGGCGACTATCATTATACCGCTGAGCATTGCGCTGGGCATCATACTCTCGCCGGAATCCCTGGTTATCCTGGGAAACGGTATGGGAAGTGGAGGATTTCTGTTCTTGGCTTTTCTCCTTCTGGCCATGGCCGTCTACTTTATGACCGCTCTCAGCCACGATGAAGTGTTTGCCCTCAGCCCCGGCTGGGCGGGTGAAGCCCGCCTGATGAGGCAGGCCTTTGGCTGGTTGCCAGCCACGGTTCTCGTCTTTTGCTCCAGAGTGGTATTTATTATTTGTGCTTCTACGGGAATGTTGGCCACGGCAGGCTATGCGTTCAATGAGGTGTTCGTGTACTGGTTTCCAAACCTGGGTTTCTCTTTTTGCCTTTTGGGTTTCCTTCTTCTCATAAATCTCCTGGACCGTAGGGTGGTAACCCTGGCTCAGATGATTTTTGTATCAGTTGCCTTGATGGGACTTGCCGTTCTCGTTATTGCTGGTTTCCTGAAAATGGGTCAAGTGACAGAATTTAGCGTTACAGGAACCTCCCATGCTGTAGCCCTGAGCAGGATTGCCCCCGTCGGCCTAATTCTCTTCGTCGGATTTGAACTTGCCGCAATTTCAAGTAAGAAGCAAGGAGAGCAACAACAAAGGGTGGCATTTCCACTTTTGGCTGCCATCGGGCTGGCTGGTTTTATTTTTTCTGCCTGGGGGCTGGTCTCTCTCAGATATGTGGACATGCAAGAATTGACCGGCAGCACCATACCCCATATGATCGCCGCGCGGGCAATACTTGGTGAAAATGGCCGTTTAGTCATGGGATTGGTGGTAATCGCAGGATCCCTGAGCGCAGTAAATGGGCTGATATATACAATGACCAGATTGCTCTCAGGCATGGCGCGAGAAAATCTGTTGCCGGCCTTTTTTGCAGGAAGCAGCGATAGATCATTACCCACTATGATCATTCTGGTTTTAGGGATAGCAGTTATGCTGGGGTTGGGCATGGCTGGCAAGCCGGCACTTGGGATCTACATAAGGAGTGCGCTGCTATTCTGGCTACTATTTTATTCAGCAGTCCACCTTTCCCTATTAAAAGTAAGAAAAAATTACCTGCAAATTGGACGGGTCTCAAGGTTCGGTTGGCGTCCGGTGGTCTCCACCGTGAGTGTCTTTATTATGCTTGTTGGCTTCATAGGACTTTTATGGACCGATCCCGAATCAGTTGAACTCGCAAAATTCATGCTTACCATAAGTGTCGCTGGTTCCATTCTCGGTCTGTTTTGGCTGAGACTTAATAGGGGCGGGAAAGCTTTTGTTACTGTTGGAAAAGGGCATGGTTTGAATTACCCTGAAAATGCATCATCTAAAAGTTAAGGAGAAGTCAAAATGAAAAGGCCTTTATCGGCGATCGCAAAGATATCACTGAGTATTGCCCTGGTGTCTATAATGACCATGAATTCTGCGGCTGCAAACGCACCCAGGGTGAGCAAGGACGACCTCCGACAGATGCTGGACAATCCAAAGGTTGTCGTTGCGGATGTTCGAACCGGCAGGGACTGGAACTCTAGTGAATTTAAAATAAAGGGGGCAGTCCGGGTGGATTATCGACAGGTGGTTTCATGGGCGAGTAAGTATGACAAAGATAAGATAATTGTCTTCTACTGCGCTTGACCTGACGAACGTACAAGTGCCCGTGCGGCACTCGTTCTGAAGGGCAAAGGATACACCTCCGTCTATGCCCTCCAAGGTGGCTGGCACGAGTGGTTTCGAGCCAAGTATCCGGTAGAGCCGAAGTAAAAGAGCAAAGCGCAGAATGTCTGGTAAAGGGTGAACGGTAAATAGAACAGAGTACTGAAATATACTGTTTACCGAGTGCTTTTACCGTTGAACTTAAATACTGACTTCTTCTTAATTTATATAATATCCCGCCTGTGACAATGCCTGGACAGCCTTATCCATCTGATTTTTCTTAACCAATATGTAGTCAGTATCAAAGGTTGACACCGCGAAGATACTGATACCTACCCGGGCCAAAACCGTTGTCAACGAGGATAATACTCCAATCACAGTGAAAGCCAGAGGGCCCTCCACCTTGATACAATGGTAACCTCTTTCGCAGGGGATTTCTGCCGGCACATCTGCCTGGCGACAGACAATAGATAATTCGTCGGCAGTCCGGGTAATGGAGGTAAACTCCCCGGCAAGTGCCCAAGATGGCAGGCGAGCATCAGCTTCCAGCCTGCAGATGGCCAAAGTGTCAGAGAGGCACGAGAGGGTCGGTTTGGAGTCGGTCATGTTCATCCTTTCCTTACAATCATGCTTGCGTGTGTGCTCTTCATATAATACTTTTAAAATCTTACAAAATGGTTTGTCTGTTTGTTAAACGACTGAAGGCTATATATTATATAGTCCTGAACAAGACTTCATTGTATTTTCTCTTCAGAGGTCAGGGAGTTCTGCCTGGTATGGCAATGTCTGAGCCTGCCGCAGCTTGGAACTCAGGTCGAGGTGTGCTAAAGTCGACGGGCCTCGAAATCTAAGGCAGGGCAGAACCATTTTGAGTGGACGCAGGAAAGTGTTGACAGGCTGTTGAGGAGAAATAGTGATCCCGATCCACGAACTGAAAAAGTATGAAATCTTTGCAGAATTGGATCCGGCAGAGCTCGGGGTGTTGTCCAAAATTGCGGAAGTGAGGCATGCTGGCGAAGGTGAGGTGTTGATTCAGGCCGGTCAGCCAGCGCGAATGCTGTATATTCTAAAGGAAGGCGGCCTTATGGTAACCTTCCCGGATGGTCGAGCGATCACCTTTCATAAGCCGGGCAGGGTGGTGGGCTGGTCTGCCCTGGTGAGTCCCACTCACTACACGGCTTCCGTCACCTGTCTAACGGACTGCGAACTGCTCGCCTTTCCTGGCAGCGAGCTCTTGCGGTTGGTCCAGAGAAACGTTGCGGCGGGGACCAAAATCATGCGGAAAATTTCAGAGGTGCTGAGCAGGCGGCTGCCTTTTCTGCGGGAAGAGGACAAGCGAAGATTAAAAGGTGGGAGATAATTTATGGGCGGGTTTTCTGCAATCAGTGCTGCCAATGGCTGGCTGATCGCGGCATTGGGAATATCTGTGGTCTTTTTTGGGCTGCTATCGCTGGCCTTTATAGTCTCATATTTTCCGCGCATCATCGCTTGGTGGAATGCGCACGCTAAAGCTCCCAAATACTTTGTTCCCTTGGTAAAGAGCCTAATCAGCCGACCAAGAGTAAAACCGACTTCAAGCAAAGCATCGGTGCAAAGCGTTGAACCCGGAGAGCTGGATGACGCAGAAGAAGCCCTGCGTCTACTCACCGCTCACATGGGTGAGCCGTTCAAGCTCCCGCGGCTCATTGAGGTGGCTGAACAGCGAGGGTTGGCCAGAGTTCACTCAACCATCAATGGCCTTCTCGTTAGAGGCGCTATGGTGGGTGGCCCGGATGGCCTGTTCCGCTGGGCAATCGGAAGCGAGAGCAAAAGTGACCCTGAGGGTGCAGAGATCTCAAGTGGATCGACATAGGTGTTAAAAGAAATATGAGTTCCGTGAGGAGCTACAGAGGGAAGTCATGGAATTGCTGATAGATTTTATACAGAATACCGGATTTGCCATGGCCGATTATCGCCATTTTGTCATGATTGGTGTGGGGCTGATCTTCCTCTATCTTGGTATTGCCAAGCATTACGAACCCCTACTTCTGGTTCCCATCGGTTTTGGCATCCTGGTCGGCAATGTCCCGGTTTTCAAGGGCTTGGGGTTAGGAATCTATGAAAAAGGTGCAGTACTCAACTATCTTTACTTCGGAGTCAGTAAGGGGATTTATCCACCGTTGATATTTTTGGGTATTGGCGCTATGACCGATTTCTCCACGCTCTTAGCGAGGCCGAAGCTGGTACTCCTGGGCGCCGCTGCCCAACTTGGCGTTTTTATGACGTTTCTAGGAGCTCTTTTTCTAGGTTTCGTTCCGAGTGAGGCAGCTTCAATCGGTATTATTGGTGGCGCGGACGGCCCCACAGCCATCTTCTTGTCAGCTAAATTAGCTCCCCACCTGGTTGGTCCGATCGCCATTGCTGCCTATTCCTACATGGCATTGGTTCCGGTGATTCAACCACCAATCATGAAGTTGCTCACTAGCCGAAGGGAACGTCTCATCAAGATGAGCGACCCCAGGGAGGTGAGCCTGCAGGAGAGGATCCTCTTTCCCATTGCCGGATTCCTACTTTGCTGTTTCCTGGCACCCGCTGCCTTGCCCCTTTTGGGTATGCTATTTTTAGGAAATCTCTTGAAGGAATGTTTGGTTACTGACCGGTTGGCTCGAACAGCCAGAACCGCGGTGGTTGACACGGTGACCATCATTCTCGGCCTCACAGTGGGGGCCAGTACCCAAGCCGATGTCTTCCTAACCGCAAAATCTGTCGGTATATTTATCTTGGGAGCCTGCTCCTTCATGGTAGCCACAGCCGGGGGCGTAATTTTCGCCAAACTATTGAACGTGGTGAGCCAAGACAAGATTAATCCGCTTCTCGGTGCTGCCGGAGTGTCGGCTGTTCCGGACTCAGCCCGAGTGGTGCAGATGGTGGGTAACGCGGAGGATCCGAGTAACTATCTGCTCATGCATGCCATGGCACCGAACGTCGCGGGAGTAATCGGCTCAGCCATCGCCGCAGGCGTTCTTTGGAGTTTCATTGGTTGATAGACTGAAAGGGCATCCGTGGAAATCTACTTCAGTGGGGGATGAGACTGACTCCAACTGTCCCCGCTGCAAGGAGGAAACCATCCATCGGGTGGTGGCCATGATGGAGGAAAAGGTGCACGTGGTGATTTGCACCCGCTGCGGTAGCCAGCACAAATACCGTCCTTCGCTCTCGGCCATGAGAAAGAAAGTGCCGCTCCCTTCCGAGCGTCAGGCTAGGCTCTTGAAGAAGATTGTTTCAGAAAAGGCATCTCAGGACGGCGAGTCTCTAGAGGATTGGCGAAAACTTAAGGAGTTTGCCGGGGAAGTCCAGCCCCTGCCATACGATCAAAGCGTTTCCTACCATGAGAATCAGGCCATAGAACATCCAACTTTTGGGCTCGGTTTCGTCCGTACGGTGATCGATGCTTCAAAGGTTGAAGTTGTCTTCGAGCACGAGGTGAAGGTTCTCGCCATGAACCGCCTGAAGTCAGACTAACCACTAAACACTAGGCACTAAGCACTACTAAGGCAACCGTAAATGGTAAACGGTAAAAAGTTTAAGTCGGTCCGTTGATCCGTTTACCGTTCACCGTTTACTATTTACCCCAACGTCTGGCGATGAAGTGGATAAATTGGGCCAGGAAACAACAAAGGGCAAAATGGCTGTGATGTTGACCAGAGCCATGATCAGGAAAGTCTGAAAAATTCCCACCAAAGGTATGAAGACAAGGCCAACCAAGAGACACCCCAGAAAAGATCCAAGAAGGTCGACAGCGTAGATAAGCCCAGCAGTTCTACCCACTCCAGTCTGCTCCCGCACGCAAAGGCGATTGGCCAAGGGGAAGTGGGTGCCCCCAATAAAACCAGCGGCAAGGCTGATAATCGAGAATGCTTCCCGGTATAAAAAGTGGTGATCGCTCACCGCAGACCAATTGGGAAAGTAAATGAGCATTACAGCCAAGCCCAGGCAGAAGCAAGCAAGAGTAAATTGAAAGACCATAAGGGTTTTGATTTGAATGGGTCTCCTTTTCGGGTAGTAACTCAGGGTGATGCTCCCCATAGCCAGACCCACCATGAATAGAGCCAGGAGCAGGCCGATTTGGTAGTAGACATAGCCGAAGAATATTTGAAAGGCGAAAACGATGAGAATTTCAAGGGATATCCCGGTGAGACCAAAGATGGCAACAGAATAGAGGACTCTGATTTTAGGAAAAGAGGACCTACCAGACCGCAATCTCTGCCCAACAGCCAAGGCAACAACAAGAAAACACAAAAGAAACATACCGACCCAAATGCTACGGTTGTTCAGCGTTGCGAAGGCCTTTCCCACCATGGGTGAGTAATGTGATCCCCATACCAGCAGATTATATGAGTAGGCTCTGGGGTTGAGATCGCTGTTCACCGCACTTTCATCTGCCTGTCTAATCATTGCCATGAAGCTCTCCTGGCGCAGCGGTGAAAGATCCCAAAGTATGTAATGATCCTGAACATAGAGCAGTCGCAGTTGGCGCTGCCGTAGTCGTTGGACCAGTATTTCTGGCTCGGTTATGAGGCTTTCAGGAGAGATGGAGCAGAAAAAACGGGCAGACTGCCCCGGGAAAACGACCACTTCTGGAAAAACACTTGTTGCAGTGCGATAGAGCAACTTGATATAGCCAGCCTGAATGGGACCAAGGGCCGTTTCAGCAGCGCTAGCACTGAAAAAGAAGACACCGTTCTCATGCATCTTGTCGGCAGCAAGTCGGAAGAATTCCTGAGTGTAAAATCGGTTTATCTGGGCGGTGAAAGGCTCGGGCAAGTTTACCAAAATGACGTCATAAAGATCTGAGGTGCGGGAAAGATAGCGTCGTCCATCTTCGTGGTGGACGACGACCCTGCCATCTTCCAGTGAATCAGTCGCAGCCGGTGGGAGATGTATCTTCCCAAGTTGAATTAGCTTGGGGTCCAACTCCACGTAATCAACTTTGTGGACACTAGGATGCTGAAGCAATTGTGCCAAAGACCCAGAGACACCACCGCCAATGAGCAGTACACTTCGAGGTCCGGGGTGCTGCAGCATGGCGTAGTGGACTGCCTGTTCAGCGCTCAATTGGTCGGGGAAGGTGAAGTTCCATAGACCGCTTTCGAAAAAGGAGAGTTGACTCTCCTTGGCAACCACCACGATATGACCAAAGATGGTCTCCTGGGAGTCAAGAAGATGAAATCCAGACCATTGCCATTGACGACTGGCCCTGTCCAAACTTGTGCTTTGATATTGGACAGCGATAAGACACAAAAAAATGGCAGCAGGAATGGAAATGTCGAGCAAACGACTACGGCTGATCTGGAGACCGACAATCAAGCCTGAGACACATAGGACAGCACCAATTCCACTGGCGATCTGTACCGCATTAAAATAGTGTATGAGTATGAGCGTAAAGAGTAGGCCCCCGATGCCCGCCCCGAGTCCCTCGAGAAAGTAAACCAGGCCAGGCGAACGTCCCCACTCGCGTATTTGTCCGGCCAATATTGAACAGGCCAGACTGAAAAGCAAACCAGAAATCAGGCAGAAAGGAGCCAGGGTAAGAAAAGATATCACCAGCATCTGGCCCAGATTGACAAGCTCTCCGGCACCTATCTGAAAAAAAGCCCGCGCCGCCCTGATGAGGAAGATGGTTGCGACGAGGATGAGGCCGCTAACACTCTGAAGATGCCCGAATAAAAATTCACTACGGGGATAGCGTTGTGAGAGTCTGCCACCCAAGAAACTACCAAGCGCCGTCCAGAAAAGCCAACCGCCAAGCACAACCGCTACCGCCAACTCACTACCAGAAAAAACAGTGAGCAATTCTCGCAGCGCGAGAATTTGACCAATGGTGGCGGCAAAGCCGATGAGAGTGAAAGCCAGAATTGCGGTCAGATTCATGCCTCATGAATACACTATTTCATGGTGCCAATCCAAGGGTTTTGCATTTGAGCACTGATTTAGGTGTACGCTCGCTGAAACTGCCGACTGACAATCTGCGGAGTGGTGGAGCAAAAGAGCATGGCGCGTTTAAGATTGTAAATTGCAGAATTTTATGAGCCGCAAGATGTAAGTCGCAAGTCACGTCAATCTACAATCTGCAATCTAAAATCATCAATCGCTCATGTTTTCCTTGGTTGGGTTCCGAACCGGCGACTAACCGCGTTTTGTCAAAATGACTTTCTCCTTGACAAAATAATAGCTCCCAGCTATTATCGCGATTCGTTCTCAATAAGGATGACCATGAAAAGCGAGATTGATGTCTTCAGAGAATTTATTCGCAATAAGGGTATGAGGAATACACCTGAGCGGGAGCAGGTGGTTAAGGCGGTATTTTCTATCCATGACCATTTTGATGTGGATGAGCTTTACGCGCTGGTTCGAAGTCAGAATAAGAAAATCTCCAAGGCCACCGTCTACCGGACCATTCCCCTGCTACTGGAAAGTGGGCTAATTCAGGAAGCCTACTTTGAAGACGGCCATTTGCACTATGAACACATCTATGGGCATGAACACCACTGCCACTTTCGCTGCATGGAATGCGGGAAGGTGGTGGAGTTTACCGACGAGGCTGTTAAGGCTGTGGAGCAGAAGGTCGGCAAACGTTACGATTTTCTGGTAACGGGACACAAACTTGATGTTTATGGGTACTGTTCCAAGTGCAAGGTTCACCAATGACGAAGACAAGAGCAAAAGAATTGAGGCGGCGAATCCCCAGAGTATTCACCCACCCAGACCGGCTGAGCAAAGGACTCCAAAATCCATGGAAAAATTACATTACTACGAGAGAGAAGAATTCATCAATATCTGCAAGGAACACGGACTGAATTACAGCGATAAGCGCTTGTTGGTCCTAGAAGCATTCCTAGGGACAACCGAGCATCTCACTGTCCCGGCTCTTCAGGAGGAGCTCGAATCCAGGGGTGATTACCTGGACAGCGACTTCATTGCTGAGACACTGGATCTGCTCTGCCGCTATGGCTATGCTTACAAAAAACATTTTGAGGGGCAGCTGGTCCAATACGAACACAGGCACATCGGTTGGCATCATGATCACCTAATTTGCGCAGATTGCGGCAGGATTGAGGAATTTCACAACAGGGAGATTGAAGCGCTGCAACGGCAGATTGCCGTGGGCTATAATTTCACCTTGCTTCACCACAAGATGGAGCTCTACGGCATTTGCGCAAAATGTCGGAAGCAACGACGTCCAGTGGTACCTCTCTCCTTCGTGCATCCAGGAGAGGAGGTCATCATTGATAGACTGGTGGGTGGTAAACAGGTTCAGCAAAGGTTGGCTGATATGGGGCTCACTCCCGGGACGAATGTGGAGGTAATCAAGTCCAGCGGTCCAGGTCCCATCATCGTTGCTTTCCGCGGAAGCAGACTTGCGTTGGGACGTGGCCTCAGCCAAAAAGTCCTCGTTTCTGTCAACAACAACCTCACCAAAGGAAGTGACTAAAAAGGTTTTTTCAGTTCGAGTCTCTGTTACAATTCTCAGATTTTTCAAGAGTTAGGTTGATATGAACCAGCGAGCACTGTTGAAAATGCTACAGTGAGCGTATACCTCGTCCCGCCCAGGCGGGACAGCGATGTTAGCAAGCGGACTACGACAAAATGAAATGGACATTTCGAATCTTGCTTTAGTCGCGCTAAAGCGGGAGAGGGAGCGCCAATTCCACGAGGAGAACCCCATTGGACAAAGGGAGGGCAAGAAGCCCCGTTTTACTTCAGCGGGATCACAGGGAGCTCAGTTCGACCCAAGACTCTTTGTCGGGTTCAGGGATGTGTCAATGATTCCACTCAGTGATTTCAGACAAGGCGACCGAGGCGTTATTATACGGTTGAAGGGGAGTGGCAGCTTCCGTAAGCGCTTACAGGAGATGGGCTTCATCAAAGGAGCCGAAGTTTTCGTGGAAAAATATGCGCCACTTAGAGATCCCATTGAACTGGTGCTAAAAGGCTACCATATTTCTCTGCGCGTGGAAGAAGCGTCCCAGGTCATGATGGAAAAGCTGGAGAGGAAGTCGGCGTGAGGAAGGAAACCATAACCATTGCCTTGACAGGCAATCCCAATTCTGGAAAGACCACCATTTTCAACAATCTCACCGGAACACGCCAGCATGTGGGGAATTGGCCAGGGGTTACTGTCGAGAAGAAAGAGGGTACCGTCATCCATAACGGCTATCGCTTGCGCGTGGTAGACCTTCCTGGAACATATAGTCTCACCGCCTATTCCATTGAGGAAATCGTTGCCCGTAGATTCCTGGTAGATGAGAAGCCCGATGTGGTGGTGGATATTGTTGATGCATCCAACCTGGAACGAAATCTATACCTCGCCACGCAACTCATCGAGTTGGGACTGAAGCTTATTCTTGTCCTTAACATGGCCGATGTGGCAAAGGCTCGTGGTCACCAGATTGACGGTGAGATGCTGGGAACATTACTGGGAGTTCCGATTATTTTTACCGTTGGTAAGAGAAATGAGGGGACCAAGGGTTTACTGGACAAGGTGGTGGAGGTGGTCGAGGACCGAGACAGTGTGAGCCGGCACATCCATATTTCCTATGGTCATGAAATGGAAAAGGAGATCAAAAGGATCCAGGACGTAATTTGGCAGGATCCCTCCATTGGCGAGCGGTTTTCCACCCGTTGGCTAGCGGTGAAATTGTTGGAAAACGATACAGCCGTGCAAGACCGGGTCAGATCGCTGGGTGAGATCGGCGACCAGATTCTAGCCCAATCGGAGGCCAGTCGTAACCGTCTGGCGGTGTTTTATCAAGACGACGCGGAGATGGTGCTTACTGACCAGCGCTATGGCTTCATAAGCGGGGCCCTGAAGGAAGTCTTGAAGATTTCCCTCAAGAGTAAGTTCGATCTCTCTAGACAAGTCGATCTGGTCCTTACCAACAGAATTCTTGGTTTTCCCATATTCATTTTTTTCATCTGGGCCATGTTTCAACTGACCTTCACTCTGGGGGCCTACCCCATGGACTGGATTGACATGGGCGTGAACTGGCTTGGCGCTTTGGTGACTCAATTAATGCCGGTGGGACTGCTGCGAGACCTGTTGGTCAACGGTATCATTGCTGGAGTAGGAAGTGTCATTATCTTCTTGCCCAACATTTTGCTTCTCTTTTTCTGCATCGCCCTGTTCGAGGATACAGGTTATATGGCCCGAGCCGCTTTCATCATGGACAGGGTAATGCACCTCATTGGGCTTCATGGCAAATCTTTCATTCCCCTGCTCATGGGTTTCGGCTGCAATGTCCCGGCGATCATGGCCACACGTACCCTAGAGAACGAACGAGATCGTGTCCTGACCATATTGATCAACCCACTTATGAGCTGTTCAGCTCGCTTACCAGTATATGTGTTGCTGGCGGGCACCTTTTTTGGCGCCAGTGCCGGCAATGTCATGTTCAGCATTTACGGGCTGGGTATCGCCTTGGCCATTTCCATGGGGAAATTGTTTCGGGTCACGCTTTTCCGAGGGGAGAGCGCTCCATTTGTGATGGAACTGCCCCCCTATCGAATGCCAACACTAAAGAGTTTGCTGATTCACATGTGGGATCGCAGCGTGATTTTTCTGCGCAAGATGGGTGGGGTAATTTTGGTGGGCTCCATAGTGATCTGGTTTCTTGGCGCGTTTCCCCAGAATGTCAACATGGTTGAGACGCAGCATAAAAAGAGTGGTGTTCCAGATACTCAGCAGGAAGTCGCTTTTACGGGTGCTGGATCTCAACAATCAGTAGCTCAGTTGGAACAGGCGAATAGCCCGCCGGTTTCGGATAAAGCCACGGAACAGATCAGACTTGAAAGAAGCTTTCTCGGACAACTGGGCCATGCTATCGAGCCGATCTTTGCTCCCCTGGGTTTTGACTGGCGAACAAGTGTGGCCGTAGTAACCGGGTTCGTGGCCAAAGAGATCGTCGTTAGTACTTTGGGGGTGCTCTACGCTTCTGGGGCTGATGTTAGCGAGGATAGTGAGGCATTGCGTCGTTCTTTGCGGGCATCCGGAATGACTCCTCTAGGGGCATACGGACTCATGGCTTTCGTCCTGATATATGTTCCGTGCTTGGCTACGGTTGCAGTAATCCGCCGTGAGACCAATTCGTGGAAATGGGCAGGTTTCAGCGTTGTCTACTCCCTGGTTCTGGCATGGGTGGTTTCGTTTTTGATATACCAGGGAGGCAAACTACTTGGACTTGTAATTTAGTAAGCAGAGGGCATAGGGAAATACAGCTGTCAGCTGCAATCTGGATTCTGACTTCTAGCTCCTAGATTCTTAGATATGACAATGAAAGATTATCAAGTAAAAAAAATGTTCGAGACCATAGCCTTCTCGTATGACTTTCAAAACAGCTTTCTGTCGTTACGGAGAGATTCATACTGGAGGCGGGCTCTAGCGCAGTCCATTCAGGCGCAAGGGGAAGCGCTCGTTCTGGATGTGGCTACGGGTACAGCCGAAGTGGCCATAGAAATTTGCAGGCAGCATGCAGGGGTCAGGGTGATTGGGGTGGATTTTTCTCCCCGAATGCTTGCCGTCGCTGAAAAAAAAGTGAGATCGCGAAATTTAGAGAGCCGCATTCACCTTAGCTTAGGAGACGGACGGAGATTGCCGGTCAAGGGTGGCTGCTTTGACGCGGCAACAATTGCTTTCGGCATTCGCAACATCGAGGAACGGGTGGAGGCATTGGCGGAGTTCCACCGCGCCCTTAAGCCCGGAGGGCAACTCCTAATTATGGAGTTTGATGTCCCTGATGATCTGGTGCTGGGAAGCATCTACCGGCTCTATTTTGATTACATTATGCCCCCGCTGGGTAACTTTCTTTCACGAACCAATTATGCTTACAGCTATCTGGCTGATTCTGTTCACGGTTTTCCTGGGGAGATGGCCTTTCTACAAGAGATGGGGAACGCTGGCTTTACTTCCCTGGGGATAAAAAAACTCACCTACGGCATCGCCAAGATATTCCGGGGGATAAAACGAGGATAGAGCAAGGCGCAGCAGGCAGCGGGCAGCCTGTCACTAGGCACTAAACACTAGGCACCATTAAGTCACTACGCTCCGCGAAATTGCGCTGCGGTGTCATTTAAAGTCATTTAGCCACTGTGCTTACTGCTTACTGCCTAGTGCCTAGCACCTAGCACCTAGTACTCTATGCTCTATGCTCTCTACAACGGACCACACGCCGTCGCCTTTGCGGCTATGGCGACTCAGGCGGACGACTGACAACAGACCATCGACAGGTGATCGATGAAAATCAATTGGCCAGAAAGACTCTGGGTAAACAGTCCGTTGCGATATTTGATTCAGCAGCGGGAGGCCCGATTCTTTAAGAGATTGCGTGACCTAAAACCAGACAGCCGTTGTCTGGAGATCGGCTGCGGCCACGGTGCCGGTGCGCGAATTCTTCTCAAGGCTTTTAAGCCATCGCGGCTAGACGCACTGGATGTAGATCCGATTATGATTCGGTTGGCCTCAAGAAGCCAGCCTGCTTGGACAGTTGATCGACTTTTATTTTTTGTCGGCGACGCGCAGCACCTTCCTTATACCGATGGGAGCATGGATGCTGTGTTCAACTTTGGTATCATCCACCACCTGGAAGACTGGGAAAAGGGCATACGGGAGATCGCCCGGGTTCTCAAAGACGGGGGTGGATTTTATTTTGAAGAGATTTATCCTGCACTTTACGCCAACGCCATTACGCGAAGGCTGCTCGACCATCCTACTGAGAACCGCTTCCAAGGGCCGGAGTATCGGGCAGCGCTGCGAGCCCAAGGACTCAGGTTGCTACCGGGATACAGGGAAACACGTTTTGGCATCCTTGGCGTAGCAGTCAAGGAATCAGGTGACAACTAGCAGTTAGCAGCGAGGACAACTAGGCACTAGGCAGTAAGCACTAGGGACAGAAGGCCGACGCGGAGACACGGAGAAACGGTGAGACGGAGATTTCAGCTAGCAGCGAGCAACTGGCAGCTGGCAGCAGGATGACGCGGCGATTGGGAGAGACGGAGACGCGGTGTAAGGGATTCAGGTCATTAGGCTTCGCCGTCATTAGGTCATTACGCTACGCTGTCACTTGTTGTAAAAGGTAGAGGGCCAGGAAATTTAGCATTGTGAATTTATAGATTTTCTACTGGATTCTGACTACTGGCTACTGACTACTAAATTTTTATCTTTAGCCTTGCGCCCTGAGCCCTGCGCCTTAAGCCTAAATTACTGATTGCTGATATTTGCAAAGAGGAGTTTACATTGAGTGCTGGCAAGCTAAAAGATTTGATGCCGAAACGGCCGCGCTACCATGAAAAGTTACCGAGAAAGCTCAAAGACAAACTAGTCAGCGTCTATAAAATACTGCAGGATGTGCC
>JASFEM010000029.1:0-27271 GCA_050124835.1 Syntrophobacterales bacterium
AGCATGAGGAATAAATCAATGCGATTAAGAACCCTCATAAATGTAGTTGGCGTATTGATTATCCTCTTTTTTCTATATTTTGGCGTACTGCCTTTTGTCTTTGGCGCTAAAAAAATGCAAACATTTTGCCAGCAGATTACTCCGGGGTTGTCAGTGGATGAAGTCTACAGAATAACAAAAAAAACCCATTATAAATTATTGGAGATTAAGGAAGGGGAGCACACATTGACAATAATTGATGGAAAGGCAATGGGACGCTTTATTTGTGAAGTGACACTTGATCACAATAAGGTGATTGAAGCGACATATATTCATAATGACTAAAGCAGACATCAACGAAGAAAGCCTTCTGAAAAGACTAAGAAAGCCTCTTACGCGGCGACAGGCACTGGGCTGCCTGGGTGCGGTGTTCGGTCCGCCGCTCTTAGCTTCAATCTATGGATTCGGGATTGAGCCGCAAATCCCTGAAGTTGAGCAGGTCACTCTTTCCTTACGTGGTTTTCCAGGGAAATTAAGAGCAGTACACATAAGCGATCTCCACATACACAGGGAGAATCGCTTGATGACACGTGTGGCAGATTTAATCAGAGAGTTTGAGCCTGATTGCATTTTTTTGACTGGAGATCTGGTCGAATCAGACAGTGAAACCGATATCTGTCTACACTGGTTATCGGGGCTGGAAGCCAAAGCCGGTATTTACTTTGCGCCCGGCAATTGGGAGCATTGGTCTGGAAGCTTAGAAAACAATTTGTCTCAGAAATTGGCATCAATAGGAGTAAAAACCCTGTTCAATTCAGGTCGAATTATGAATTGGGGAGACGGACATTGGTTTCTTGGTGGGATTGATGATGCATATTATGGATCGCCAGATATCAAACGTGCACTAGAAGGCCGACCCGAGAGAACCTGCACCGTTTTGCTGAGCCATTCACCGGTGGGAGCATATCTAACTCAATCGTACAGGTGTGACCTGGTGCTTTCTGGACATACACATGGGGGGCAAGTTCGACTTCCTCGGTATGGTGCAATAAAGACCCCTCCAGGCAGTGGGCCGTTTGAAATGGGATTGTACCACCTTAGGCGCACAAAGCTCTATGTCAACCGAGGTATTGGGAACTCCGTATTTCCCATAAGATTGTTTTGCCCGCCCGAAGTGACCTACCTGACAATTTTACCGAGTGGGGATGGAAGAGGAGCATAGAGAGATTGCGGATTTCGGATTGCGGATTTAGAATCAAGGAGTCAGGAGTCAGAGAATAACTAATAATGGTTAATGATTAACGGATAACATGTCAGTCTGTTCACTGTTCACCCTTCACCCCTCACCCTTTACCCTTTAAGGATTCAAGACTTTTTCCAGCTTGATCAGATTTTCATCCTCACCAACGACAACCACAGTATCGCCTGCCTCGATTGTCGAGTCGGCCGAGGGATTGAAGAGCATGCTCCCATCAGCCTTTTTCATGGCGATGATGATCACATTGAGGTCCTGCCGTATCCCAGATTCCATTAAGGTCGCATCCACAAGATTCGAATCGGTGCTCACCGGGATTTCTTCCATTTCTATATCGGTGCTTTCATCTGCAAAAGCCAGTTCCAGGAAGTGGATCACCGTGGGACGCAGGATGGCATGAGCCATTCTTCTGGCACCGATTTCATAAGGAGACACCACCACATTCGCACCGGCTGCATACAATGTATCTATTGTTTCACCCTCGTTTGCTCTTGCCACAATAAATAGCTCGGGGTTGCGCCGCCTGGCGGTCAGCACCAGAAAAACATTTGCGGCATCAGAGCCGAGGGTCGCCATGAGTGTACTGGCGCGGTCTATACCCGCTGTGGTTAAATTGGCCTCGCTGGTTGAGTCTCCCAGTACATAAAGGATGCCATCATCCTCCATACCGGGAGTCCGATCAGGGTCCTTCTCAATGACTGCGAAATCAAGCTTTTTCTGCGAGAGGTATCGACACACCCCCCGACCCATCCTGCCGTATCCGCACACAATGTAGTGGTCTTTTATTTGTCTAATTTGTTTGTCCAATTTGCGCCTCCCCAAAACAAGTCTGATGCGGCCTTCTACCAGGAACTGCACGACGTTTCCAACCACGTAGAGACAAAATCCAACGCCCAGGATAATCAGTATGATTGTAAAGATTCGGCCGACATTGCTGGTTAAGTGCACTTCACCGTAGCCTACGGTGGCGAGGGTGATAACTGTCATGTAGAGCGCGTCAATCAGACTCCAACCCTCAATTAGCATGTAGCCCGCGCTACCAAAGGTGAGCAGGAGCGCAGACAGCAGAATCATTTTGATAAGTTGCGGTACCCGATTCAATGAAAGATCCTACGGTTTAGGAAGATGTTTGCGTGAAGGTCAAAAAGTGAACAATGTCCAATGAATTTATCGGATATGTTGCCGCCGTTCTTGACCGTCGACAGTGGTCAACCCGATCTGGTCATTCCCCTCGAAGTAACGGTGGCTGATTTTAGCTCGAAACGCTAGATGACTGATAAGAAGACCTCTACGATGTAACGAGTATGGCATCATGGGGCCTGGTGTGTCAAACATCATGAATCGACACATGTGAGCCAGGAAAGGCTACTTGCGCCAAAAGGACGGGAATATAAGGACGAGAACCGTGAAGACCTCGAGACGCCCCACGAGCATGCAGAAGGAGAGGAGCACGTGGCCCACCGCCGGCAGGTGGGCGAAGTTGTCAGTGGGGCCTACCTGGCCGAGGCCGGGACCGATGTTCGACAGGCAGGCAATCACCGAGGCCCCGGCAGTCACCAGGTCCACCCCGAGCGCGGCCATCCCGAAGGAGGCGAGGACGAAGATCCCGATGTAGAGGGCAAAAAAGCCGAGGATGCTCTGGATCACCTCGTCCGAAACGGTCTTCTGGTCGATCTTCAAGAGCCGTACCCGCCGCGGGTGAATAAGCCGTGAGAGCTGCAGGAAGCTGTGCTTCACGAGCAGGAGCACCCGGACGTTTTTCATACCACCGCCGGTGGAGCCCGCGCAGCCGCCCACGAACATCAACGCGACGAGGATGTACTGGGCCAGCACTGGCCAGAGCTCGTAGTCGGCGGTCCCATAGCCGGTGGTGGTCATCAGGGAGGTGACTTGAAAGGCAGAGTCCCGGAGGTTTGTGAGTGGGTTTTTGTAGACTTGAAAGTTGAAGAGAAAAACCACAATGACAGAGGCCGCTAACACGCCCAGGTAGAACCGGAACTCTTCGCTGCGGAAGTATCCGCCAACCCTTCCACGCAGTGCCTGGAAGTGGAGAGAGAAGTTCACCCCCGCCAGGAACATGAAGAAGGTCACCACCAGGTGGACATAGCTGCCGCCGAGTTCAGCGATGCTGCCGTTGCGGGTGGAGAATCCCCCGGTGGCCATGGTGGTGAAGGCGTGACACACCGCCTCGTAGAAGCTCACCCCGCCGAGCATGAGAGCCACAACCTCGGCCGCGGTAATGAGGAAGTAGACGGTCCACAGCAGCCTGGCGGTGTCCTGAATGCGGGGTCGAAGGCGGTCTGCGGTGGGTCCGGGCACCTCCGCCTCGAAGAGCTGCATCCCCCCGACGCCCAGGAGCGGCAGAATGGCAAGGGAGAGGACAATGATGCCCATGCCGCCAAGCCACTGGGTCAGAGAGCGCCAGACGAGGACGCTCTCTTCTACCACGCTCAGGTCGGTGATCACCGTGGAGCCGGTAGTGGTGAAGCCCGACATGGACTCGAAGTAAGCCTGGATCGGGCTCACAATCGTCCCGGTGAAGAGAAAGGGCAGCGCGCCGAAGGCAGCGAAAAGCACCCAAGCGAAGGTGACCACCCCGAAACCCTCGCGGACCGTCAGTTCTTCCCGGGTGGGGAAGATTCGCAATAAGAGGAGTCCGATGACAGCGGATAGGCTCGCGGTAAGCACAAACCAAGGCCAGGCCCCGTCTCGGTACCAGAAGGAGAAAGGCAGGGGAACGAGGAGCATTCCCGCGAGGAAGAGCAAAAGACCGCCCTGGATTCGAAGCGTGAGTCTTAGATTCATGTCAGGAGAATAGCTTGTCTAGCGGTGCCACGGCATCGGGGAGCGTGAAGACAACCGCCCGGTCGCCGGCGGCAAGTTGGTGCTGCCCGTCCGGTATGATCACCTCCTCCCCCCGCAAGACAGCCCCGATGATGGCGCCACGGGGGATCTGGATGTCCTTCAGGGGTTTGCCAAGGATCTTGCTTTCTTCGGCGAGCAGGAACTCCATCACCTCGGCATCACACTCCTCCACCATGGCCATGGAGAGCACCTCGCCGCGACGGACATACTTCAAAATGGCGCTGGCGGTAGAGAGCCGGGGACTGATACAGGCATCCACCCCGATGGTGGGGGCCAGGTAGACGTACTGTGGCTGGCTTACCAAGGCAATGGCCCTTTTCGCCCCGCGCCTCTTCGCGAGCAAAGAGCAGAGGATGTTCCCCTCGTCCTCCTGGGTGACAGCGACGAAGACGTCGGTGTCCTCAATCCCTTCATCGTGCAGCGTGTCCAGGTCGGTGCCCTCGGCGTTAATCACGGCCACGCCGTCTAGATGCTCAGCCAGATGCTCGCAACGGTCGCGGTTTCGATCCAGGATCTTCACCCGTAGTTTCCTCCGAGCCAGCTCTCGGGCCACGCCTTCTCCGACCCAGCCGCCCCCAAGAATCATGACGTTTTTCGTGCGCCGCTTCCCGAGGCCGAAGAGGTAATTGATCGCCGGCAGCTCCTCCTTCCGGCACAGAAAGTAAAGAATGTCGCCCCTGAGGATTCTGTCCTCACCGTGAGGCACGACCGTTTCTTGTTGCCGGGATAGGGCCGCAACCACAAGACGGTACATCCCGCACAGGTCGCCCAACTCCTTGAGGGTGATCCCGGCCAGCGGGTTACCGCTTCCGATGCGGTAGCCGAGAAAGACGACCCGCCCGTCGGCGAACTCCGCCACCGAGGAGGCCACGGGGTATGAGATCACCCTCACGAGCTCCTCGGCCACAACCGTCTGCGGGTTGATTAGAAGGTCGATGCCCAACTTCTTCGCGTTGGCCGCCCACTCGGCACCCGCGTATTCGATGTTCCGGATCCGGCTGATAATGGTGGGGACCCCGTACTCGTTCGCCAGCATGCAGGCGACCAGGTTCACCTCGTCCACATTGGTGACCGCGATGAAGAGGTCCGCATCTTGGATCTCAACCTTCTCCAGCACCTCCGCGCTGGCACCGATCCCCTCCACCACGAGCGCATTCAGCTTGGCCGCCAGCGCCCCGACCTTCTCGGCGCTGCGTTCGATGAGGGCGATGTCATGCCCCTCCCGGGACAATCGGTCGGCAATCTGGAAGCCCACTTCGCCCGCGCCCACAATGACAACCTTCATCCGTACGAAACCCTTCCTCCCCTGTTCCCAGGGTCGTATCCGGTCAGAGAAATACACTCCAGAAAAAACTAGAGCGTTTGATAAGAACTCCCTTTAAATGGAAAGAGTATAGGATTTAAGAGCGTTGTGTGTCAAACGTTCATGTTCGATAGATATGCCAGTTGGTGGTTTTAGACTACCCCAGAGAGGCGCGTAGGGATTGCGGATTGGAGGGGAATGGAGGAGGGCAATAGTCATTGGTCATTGGTCAATAGTTATTAGTCAGGAGTCAGGAGTCAGTAGACAGGAGAACAGCAACCAAGATAAATTTCCTGTCACCTACTGGCTACTGACTAATGGATTTTTTGATTGCGGTTTTTTTTCTTAGCTGCGAGCTGACAGCTGATCGCTGAATTAGGCTGGCTAACCAGCCGCCAGGCAGCTCCTGGCCCTGATTTTGCACTTGTTTCCCAGAGAATGGGTAAAAGCGACAACTAATCAGCAGGGAGTTTTTCTGATGAACACTAACGGTAAAAGTGTGCTCAAAAAGGTCGGTATTGCTCTCGGCGCTATTGTTGCGTTAGTTTTTCTTCTAATAATTGCCCTCGGCGCAGCTATTGAGTATGGATTCGTAGCAGATGTGGAAGCTTTACCGGCCGGCAAAATACATCCCCGTTACTTAAAGAAGTTAAGAGAGATGGAAGTTATCGATTACGATGAGAGGGTTCTTTATTTTTATTCCGGGAGTTTCCTATCCATAAAAACAGATGGAAACTTGTTTACAGAAGATAGAGTAATTTCTTACAAAGGCTACGATGATGAGGTGGAGCTCTATTCGGCCACATACGATGAAATTGTCGCTATTGATTTCGAACCGGCTACGTCGTGGGAGGAAGATTCAAATATTACAGTCAAATTAAGAGATGGCTCCTGGTTCACCCTCACTCTAACAACAGAATCGGATGGGGATAAGAAGTTTTACAGAAAACTGCTCGACATATGGAAGCGGAAACAAGAAAGGGAGGGTTAAGGATTGCAGATTTTAGATTGTAGATTGCAGATTTAGGAATTAAGGGATTGAGGGATTAAGGGATTGAGGGATTGCGGAGGGGCATAGGGCATAGAGTCAGGAGTCGGAATTCAACAAGATTCAGGTGTTGCCTCAGTGAGTTCAAGCTGCTGAATTATTTGGCATGGGTTGCTTGTTGTTAGTTTCAAGACCTGGCTTGGGTAATTCCAGCCTCATAACATAGAAGGTTTCTTCATCACCAGGGTAGTCACTGGGAAATACCATGATGTTTGCAATTTTGAACCCGAGTCTCTCATACAGCTTTATCGCTCCCCTGCTAACCAGTTCAACATCGAGTTCAACAACGCCAATATTTCTTTCCACCAGTATGTCAAAACATTTTATTATTAGCCTCCTGCCAGCTCCTTCGCCTCGGTGATCTGGATGTACTGCAACTCTTAGTATAACTGCCTTCTTAACATCTTGGCATTCACAGGCGACGAGATAACCACAGATTTCTCTGCCTTTTTCAAGAACCAAGAATATATCTCCCAGCGAGGATTTAAAAAAATTGTAAATCCAAGGATCTGAAAATGAGAGCCGATCAATTTCCATGACCTGGTCAAAATCTTGTTCCGTGGCGGACCTGATGATCTCGCTATGGTCCTGGCTATTTGTCCTCATGATTTGCTCAGTTAGCCTATCTGCTTAAATGGCTTTAGTCTGTTAAGATTTGTTCGGCTTTCCGCCTAATTTTTCCTCAGCTTAACTTACCACCCAAACCGCCAGTTCTTTCGCCAGATGAATGATCTTGTTGCTCACCCGGCCCATGGAAAACTCCTCTACGTAAGAAATACCTCTTCGCCCCACAGCAATGGTCCCATATCCGCCCTTCAGAGCTTCTTCAATAATAGCTCCGGCCCGACTTCGTACTTCCGTCGCCAATCTGGTGGTGATCCGGCTGCGACTCAAACCAGCCGTCTCCAGACGACTGGAAGCCTCCTGGAAAACAGACTCGATAGATTGTTGAGCGGTATGGAATATCTCTTCCTCAAGGTGTCTGACAGCGTGAAAGAGGGTGACCTCCAAATCAGCGCCGTCCACAATGGTACCGACGTAATCTACGGCTTTCATTGCCCCTTCGGAAGCATCTAAGCCCACAATTATTTTGCCAACGTGTGGCGTCCCCCCTA
The DNA here is from genome assembly GCA_050124835.1 of Syntrophobacterales bacterium. GTDB lineage: Bacteria > Desulfobacterota > Syntrophobacteria > BM002 > BM002 > BM002. The sequence goes on from JASFEM010000029.1 coordinate 7,566, forward strand.
CCACGCAAAGAGGAAGATGGGTCAGACTTCCAATGATCTTTTCGGCGATGCTTCCCCACAAAAAATCCTTCAGCAAACTCATTCCCCAGCGCCCAAGAATGACGGCATCGTAATCACCTTCTGATTCATGAATTATGTCTCTCGCTATACCCACCTGCCTTTGCTGAATCTTGGTTTTTATTGCGTCCTTTGGCACCCCACGGTCCAGAAATAGCTGACGTGCACGTTCCATGAGCTCCTGAATCTTTTTCTTTTGGTGATCTCTCCAGTCACTCAGGGCGGCCTCCTTGAAAATCAATGTGGGGTCCTTCTCAATGTCCCAAAAACTTTCTGGAATTCTAGTAGCTACATGGAAAAGAACCACTTCGATGCGGTTCGGTGAAAACAACTTACTCGCATAACGGGCCGCCTCGAAAGCCTGATCCGATCCATCTACTGCCAATAGAATTTTACTTCTCCCTTCAGCCATGGCTTACTCCTTCAGTGAACCACCAGCCAACCAGGGTATTTTTTGGCAAATTGTCTTACTACGGGTGAAGCTCTGCTTTTTATCGGTGGGGAGACCTCTTCGGGCGAGATCATCTCCTTTCCGGCGGAAATTTAATTCAGCTTTACCCCTCAAGGAGGACTCTGATATGTCTCTCAACCGACTCTCCTAGTGGACCTAACTGGTAGCCACCCTCGAGCACGGAGACAAGCCGACCCTGTGCGTGAACCTCGGCGATGCGCTTAACTCTTCTGGTGAGCTCTTCATACCCTTTGGCAGTAAGGTTTATGTGCGCCACGGGTTCTGCCATATGGGCATCGAAGCCAGCAGAGATAAGGACAAACTGTGGCCTGAACTTTTTCATCTCTTGCTCAACCTTTTCAAGGGCTTTCAGGTAATCTTCTTCTCCCGCGCCCGCAGGCATAGGGAAGTTCTGAGTGAATCCTTTCCCCTGAAGGTGCCCCATTTCTGACTCCTTTCCCGTGCCGGGATAGGAGGAGAAAGGGTCCTGGTGGAAGCTCACGAAATATACAGTTGGATCCTTGTCAAACATATATTGGGTGCCGTTGCCGTGATGCACATCCCAGTCAATTATTACAATTCTTTCTATGGCGTGTTTTTTCTGAAGATACTTTGCGGCGATGGCCACATTGTTAAAAAAACAAAACCCCATGGCCTTGTAGCTCCCTGCGTGGTGGCCGGGAGGCCGCACCGCACAAAAGCAATTTCTCACTTTGCCTTCTATGACGTTGTCTATCCCCTTCAGCACACCCCCAACAGCGTAAAGGGCCACTTCAAAAGTTGCGGGACTTATGACGCATTCAGGAGTGTGCAGAAAAGGCTCAGAGTTCTCCACCGCACGCTTAAATTCATCTATGTATCTGGATTTGTGGCAGAGCTTCAAGACGCTCCTTGCTGCAGGCTCAGGCTCTATTCGAACAAGTTTGTCGAGAAGTCCCGCAGCCTCAAGAGTTTCAATGATAGCGCTGAGTCTTTCAGGCCTTTCCGGGTGGTTGGGGCCGGTGTGGTGTCTAAGATATATCTCTCCATAGACCAGTCCCGTTTCCCCTAAGCTCATTGCCAGTCTCCGTGTAAGATGAATTGCTGTCCAGCTTTCCAGTCGATCCAACCTATTCCAATGAGAAAATGCACTACTCCACTGCTGTCTAGAAAATGTACAACCATATCCAAAAGGTCAAATTTTTTCAGCCTAATTATATCGTAGCAAGATAATCAATGAGAGATCTACAAAAACAGTCACAAGTAGCTGGTAGCGTGCAAAAATTTTCAACTAGGTGTAAGGACTAGGCACTAAGGACTAGGCACTAGGCACCGCGGGATGACGCGGAGACGAGGGGACACGGAGGCGCGGGGCCAATCCAGCTGGCAGATTGCAGCGTACAGCTGGCAGTAAGAACATTGACCGGATCGACCGGGTGGGTTAACGTTCCAAAATACATTCCGTTTGATTGCACAGACAGTAGAACATTTTTACCCCTGGGAGGGACACAATGTCGGGCAAAGACCACAACTTGTCCCGAAGAAATTTTTTGCGAGCCGCCGGTGCTGCCGGCTTGGGGTCAATAATTGCGCCCATCGACCGTTTGGCCGAATCTTCCAATGAACCGGCCGGTATGCCTACCCGGACTTATGGTAAAACCGGGGTTCGGGTGCCCATCCTTGGTTTTGGCGGAAGTCTGGACTTAAGTCAGCTGATGCTCAGACAGGCGGTCAAATGGGGCGCCACCTATTGGGATACGGCCAGTTCCTACGCGGGCGGCAACAGCGAGAAGCGCATTGGCAAATATTTGGGAAAATATCCAGAAGATCGCAACAAGCTCTTCATCGTCACCAAGTCTCACGCCTGGACTCTTGACGGCCTGACGAGAGACCTCGATAAATCTTTGGAGAGAATGCAAATCGATTATGTCGATCTTTTCTGCGTGCATTCTGTCAGGAGTATCACAGAATTGAATAGCAACATAAAGGCATGGAGCGAAAAAACTAAAGCGGGAGGTAAAATCAGGTTTTTCGGCTTCAGCACTCACAGTAACATGGCAGAATGCATGCTTGGGGCGGCGAAGCTTGGCTGGATTGACGGCATTATGATGTCATACAATTTCCGGCTGATGCACAGCGATCAGATGAAAAGAGCGGTGGACGCATGTGCAAGAGCGGGCATCGGTCTTACCGCCATGAAATCCCAGGGTGGAGGCTCGGTGAAAACCAGCAGTGAAACCGAACTAGAGCTCGCCGGACGATTCTTGCAAAAAGGCTTTACCGACGCTCAAGCCAAGCTCAAGGCGGTTTGGGAAAATCCAAATATTGCCAGCATCTGCGTAGAGATGCCCAACGTTACCATCCTCATGTCTAATGTGGCCGCCGCCATGAATCGAACCACACTTTCCTCACATGATAAAAAATTGTTGCATAAGTACGCTCAAGAAACCCGTTCAGATTACTGCGCCGGCTGTACTGACCTGTGCGAGTCGGCTACCAACACCACTGCTCCCATTGGTGAGGTCATGCGCTATTTGATGTACAGCCGCAGTTACGGCGACCACGATCGTGCTGCCCAGCTCTTTAATAGAATCCCCCATAGGGTTCGGGTTGAGATGGCTAGTCTGGACTACACCACAGCGGAGCAAAGGTGTCCCCAAAAAATGGCCATTGGTAAGCTTATGAGACAGGCGGTGAAAGAGCTGGAGAAGAAGGCGTGAACGGAGCGATTGCGGATTGATTGCAGCAAGCAGCATGCAGCCAATAATCCCACATCTCACATCCCACATTTCATATCAGAAACCCACAATCACATATTCCTGTGAAATTATGACTTTGATCTATTGTTTTCGCTATAGATCACTGACGGGCCCTGGACCATTTCGAAATCAGCTTCCTTGAACATTTCTATACAAGCCCGTACATCCAATCCCCTACCCTTCGATGTATCAGCCTCAGTGTCACGGGGGTTGGTACCCACTTCGGCCCAAAACAGATTCGCACCTGAGGTTGCTCCCAGGACGTTCGGCTCGTGCGTGCAGTTGCCGATAAGGTTTATTCCCATCGCCAGCCTGACAACTGCTACGATGTAGGCCATGCGGTACTCAGTTATCATGCCGTGTTTTTCCATTTCGGAGCCCGGTATGCTTATCCGCCGCATGGCGCCACTGTAACAGGGTCTCATTTCCCGGCCGATAAGTGTTTTTTCGGCAATCTCCTCTAATTTATGTTCCGGCCCGATGGGCTCCACACAGGTCCCAATCAATAAGCCATTCTCATGAGCTATTCTGACGGTGTCTAATCGACTCTGCGGATCAATGTTGGTTTCTCTTCCTTCACCCATCCTGACAGCATGATATATGCCGGTATAACCGGCCTCACCTAACTGTTTCGCCTCTTTATTTGCGAAATCTCCCACATTAGCTATCATGACCGTATCGGGCTGCAACTTTGTCCTGACTTCTTTTGATATTTCCGTGAATTTGTCGAATGAATAATCGCCGGTAGCCATCAGGAAGATTGCATTTGCTCCATTTGCTTCAGCTCGCAGGGCCATTTCGGTGATTTCTTCAACACTGAGTTCGTTCTTTTCTTTGAAGACCCGGTTCTTGGAAGCGAATGCACAGAAGGAACAGTTTTTGGGACAAGGTGACAGATTTACCCCGATTTGAGCGTGCACTTCTGCCTTGTTTCCTGAAACAGCTCGGTTGATTGCATCGGCAGAAGCCAAGACATAGCCAACCTCAGCAGAATGGGGGTTGACTTTCAAGAGAAAGACAATCTCATCTCGCGTGAGAAAACTGCCGTCATTCACCTTGGAGATAATGTCAGAAACTTTTGAATCTATTTTCATCATGTAAACTTTCCTTGTTCTATTACTGAACTAAGTAACATGTATCAAGGATTGTTAAGTAATTTATATAATATTTCCAATTACTTAATTCCACGTAGCTCCTATTATCGATTTGCAACTCTTTTGTCAATGGGAAAATAATGCGAATTGAGATCTGGGATGTGAAATGTGAAATGTGGGATGTGGGATTTAGCATAGAGCATCCGCCGTCGTCACGCCAAGGCTTGACTATGGCGGACAAGTAGGGCGCAAGGACAAATCAGCTAGCAGGGGGCAGCTGGCAGTAAAAAACTAGGCACTAAGCACTAGGCACTAGGCACCAAAGAAATGACCCAGCCTTCGCCGAGGCTTCCGCCTTCGTTAAAACTACGGTGGACAAGGCGGCGGGCAAGCGCGGAGATGGGGGGACACCGAGACGCGGAGAGAATTTAGCTGTCAGCTGATCGCTGAAAGCTGCTTGCTGAATACGGGGTGGCAATTTCCGAAATGGTGATTATAAATTGCAGTAATTCTAGAGGTTCAGTTGCCTTTTTTCATCACGATAATTCTTTAAGGGTATGAAATGGAAGTAGCGTTATTCAAGGATGTGCTTGTCATATTCTCTTTGGCCATCGGTGTGCTCCTGGTTTGTCAGCGCATCAACTTGCCGACCGTTGTGGGCTTTCTCTTGACGGGAATCCTCGCCGGACCATATGGATTTGGGCTGATCAGCGCCATACATGAAGTGGAAGTCCTGGCCGAAATTGGCGTGATGTTGCTGCTCTTTACCATCGGCGTTGAGTTTTCTCTGAAAGAGTTCATGCGCATGAAAAAGTCGGTGGTTTTAGGCGGCTCATTCCAGGTGATCTTGACCTTCCTGGTGAGCTTCGCCATCGCAACCCGACTGGGCCGTCCTATCAATGAGGCCGTGTTCATAGGTTTTTTTATCTCTCTGAGCAGCACCGCCATCGTCCTGAAAATCCTCCAGGAAAAGGCCGAGTTTGACAGCCCCCATGGCCGCATGGCACTCGCTGTTTTGATTTTTCAGGACATCGCTGTTGTCCCCATGATTCTGCTCACCCCCCTATTGGGGGGTGAGGGAGGCGATTTAGGAAAGTCCCTCGGTTTTCTGGCACTCAAAGGTATAGGTGTTTTCGCTCTCGTGGCAGCGAGTGCCAGATGGATCGTGCCCGGACTGCTCTATCAGATCGCCAGGTCCCGAAACCGAGAGCTGTTCTTGTTGAGCGTCCTGGTCATGTGCTTTGGCGTCGCCTGGCTGACTTATCTTGCCGGGCTTTCTCTGGCACTGGGGGCATTTCTGGCCGGCCTGATCATCTCGGAATCCGAATATGGCTACCATGCCCTCGGCAACATCGTGCCGTTTCGAGACGTCTTTACCAGTTTGTTTTTCGTCAGCATCGGGATGCTCCTGGACCTTGGCTTTTTGATTAACCATCCAGATCAGGTCGGACTGATCTCTGCGGCGGTCATCATGGCCAAGACTCTCATTGCTGCGCTTGCCGTACTTTTCCTTGGGTTTCCGCTGCGCACCGCGATCATCGTCGGTCTTACCCTATGCCAGGTGGGAGAATTTTCATTCATTTTGGCCAAAGTCGGTGTTGACTATGGATTGCTCGCAGGGGATACGTTCCAGCTTTTCCTGGCAGTCGCCGTCATTACCATGGGGGTAACACCGTTTATTATGGCGCTTGCACCCAGAGTCGCCAATGCGACGCTGCGATTGCCCTTTCCCAGTAGGCTCAAAAGCGGTTTTTCTTCAAGGTCGGAATCAGTGAGTGAACATCAAGTACATGAGCTTGCAGACCACGTGATTATCGTGGGCTATGGTTTAAGTGGGAAAAACGTCGCCACCACGGCCAAGACGGCCAAGATCCCCTATGTCATTATCGAGATGAACCCCGAAACCGTTCGGAGAGAAAAGAAGGCGGGTGAACCTATGATTTATGGTGACGCCACCCATGAAGCAGTCCTGGAGCATGTTGGAATTGAAGCTGCGCGGGTAATGGTGTTGGTTATTTCAGATCCGACTGCAGCTCGAAGGATTACCGCAGTGGCCAAAAGATTAAACCCCAAGATCCACATTATCGCTCGAACCCGCTTTCTCGCTGAGGCGACTCCTTTGCATGACCTCGGTGCCAGTGAGGTTATCGCGGAGGAATACGAAACCTCCCTGGAGATCTTCGCCCGGGTTTTGGCCAAGTATCTGGTGCCAAAAATAGAGATCGATCGATTGACCGCAGAGACGCGAAAAGGCGGGTATCAGATGCTTCGCAAACCAGCGCAAGACCCGGCTTCTCTGGCTGACCTCAAACTCAACTTTCCTGATATGGAAATAAGTAGTATACAGGTGCATCAAAAGGCTCCCGTAGCTGGCAGATCACTGGCGGAACTTCAGTTGAGAACCAAATACGGCGTTACCCTTTTGGCCATCAGGCGGGGAGCGGAGATACTGAACAATCCCGATGGCCAAACCCAGATTCTCGGAGACGACATCCTCATCCTTCTGGGATCACCTGCTGACCTGGTCCCAGTTGCCGGATCCTGCCAGGAATGTGACGGCTGAACAATGGTGCTTTATATTGGAACACTTGTATTAGGTTTAGTTGGACTGGCAATTGGTGCCGACCGATTCGTCGCCGGTGCCTCCTATCTGGCATACAAGCTAAGGATTTCACCTCTGGTAATCGGCCTGACTGTCGTATCGCTCGGCACCTCTTTGCCCGAACTCCTCGTCACCACCACCGCGGTGCTTGTCGACCATTCCAGCGTGGGGCTCGGGAATGTATTGGGAAGCAACATTTCCAATATTTGTCTAGTCTTGGGAATGTGTGCGCTACTGCAACCGCTCATGGTGGAATCCAAGCTTCTTCGACAAGACTATCCCGCTCTTTTGGTAGCTACCGTTGTCATCTGGCTGATGTCCGCAAACCGGTTGATAAGCCGCTTGGAAGGCTTGGTCTTGCTGATAGGTTTGGCTCTCTATCTCGTCTTCGTGATTCGCTCCGCAAACGAAGACTCGCAGAAACTTCATGCCCCAACCAACTCCGCAACTCCACCACCAAGCAGACGAAAGGTTTTATTTCAAATGATCGGCAGCCTCGTTCTTCTCCTTATCGGCAGCCGACTAGTTGTTTGGGGTGGTGTTGGACTCGGCCAAGCACTCGGGCTCAGCGACCTCATCATTGGCCTCACCGTGGTGGCCGTGGGTACGAGTCTTCCAGAGTTGGCCACCTCAATCGCCGGTGTCGTAAGAAAACAACATTCGATAGCCGTGGGAAATGTCGTTGGATCCAACCTGATCAACTCTACGGCCATAATTGGGATTCCTGCCATCCTCAGACCAATGAAAGTGGAGGGTGTCGCGCTGCTCCGCGATTTTCCTATGGTGTTTTTGGCATCTTTGGCGCTTTGGCCCATATTCTGGTCCAGGCGGAGGGGACCGGGTCGAGTGAATCGGTGGGAAGCGCTGCTCCTACTAGTAGGATATTCTCTGTATCTGTGGTTGGTGGTGTTTTTTTGAGCGAGACGAACGAGACGGGAGGTCGGGCGAGACGAAAAGAAGTACGAGATGTGAGATGTGGGATGTGAGATTATTGGCTGCCCGCTGCTAGCTGTCAGCTGCCAGCTCTATTTCCCTATGCTCTATGCCCCATGCTACTGACTACTGGATTCTTTGTTTTTAGAAGAGTATTTACGCAGGATCACGCCAGATTTCCACTATGGTCAGATCGTCATTGACCGCAGCGTTGCCACGCCAGGAAGCGATTCTCTCCAAGAGACCTTCTGCCCAGGGAGGGCCCTTAGCTACCCCGAAATAGTCAGTTATACGGCCATTGCCGAATAACTCATTATCTTCATTTTCCGCCTCAGTAACTCCGTCTGTTATGAACAGCATTGATTCTCCGGGCGACAGGACAAACTCGGCTCTCTCGTACTTAGTTCCAAATTCCACGCCCAAGGCAATCCCGTTGAGTCTGGGAACATCCACCAATCCTTTCTCAGCAACCCGGAGCGGCGGCAGGTGTCCAGCCCGAGCGGTCTGCACCCTCCCGGTACGAGGCCAATACCGGCTCAAAATTATGGTGGCAAAAAAACCCTCATCAGCCATAAGTTCATACATGGCATTGTTAACATTCGCCAGCAGTGTATCCACCTCGCTGTGAACCGGTGCTTCACTACGAATCTTGGTGGAAAGTGCCGCCATAATCAGCGCTGCAGGAAGTCCCTTACCGGCGATGTCAGCCACATAGATCAGCCAGCTATCATCTGACACAGGGATCACATCGTATAGATCACCGCCAACAGAAGCGGCCGGCTCCGAAACAGCCCAAAGATGGCTGCCTTCGCCCATAGCGGGAAGTTTTGGCCAGAAGAGTTTCTGGATCTGGGCCGCAGCCTTTAGTTCGGCCCGAAACCTTTCCTGCTCCACCTGTGCTGAGAGAAGTTTCGAGCGGGTTATGGCTACAGCGGCCAAATCTGCGAAGCTTTCCAAAAGTCCGAGATCTTCCTCTTCGAAGAAAGGTTTGTCCTTGGCGTTGAGAACATTGAGCACGCCCAGGAGCTCGTGCTGATGAACGAGAGGAACGCAGAGCATTGTTCGAGTAGAAAAACCGGTGTTCTTGTCTGCCCGCTGGGAAAACCGGGGGTCATTTTGTGCATCTTTTATGATGACTGGCTCACGGTTTTGGGCAACCCAGCCAGCTATGCCTTCGCCCATATTTAGCTTCACAGAGCTTTTGAGGACATCATGCTCCCTTTCTCCCACCACATCGTCTTTGATGGAGGCAAACTCGAGTTTGTTGAGTTTTGGATTGTAGAGCATGAGCGAAGCAGCCTCTGCATCTACCACTTCCTTGGTCAGATCCAGAAGCCGAGGAAATAGACCGTCAAGTGATTCAATCTCGGCCAGAGAGTGGTTGGCCTCAGTTAGCTTTTTGAGGCGGCTGGAAACTGCTGCAATATAGGGCTCGCAGACGTCTTGGTTCATGACATAACCTTTACCGCCCAAAATAGGCAAAAGTTAAAACATATGTAACTGAAAGCGGACACCACTAACCAGGGTAATAATCTATAGTAACCATCTAGAGAATAAAATGCCACACTTTTTTGGTAGGAATTAAGGAATTGAGGAATTAGCGAATTAAGGCATTGAGCTTAGGGCATAAGGCTAGATATGGTGGCTAAATTTCATGAGGAAAAATGTGGAGTGTGTAATGTTCACTCTGTCCGGGAAACCAACAAAGCTGTTAGCCCTGCTTATCCCCCCATACTCACACCTCAGAGTGACAACGGCGGTTCAAGGCTGTTGACAGAGTGATCTGGGATCTGTAAGTTATTCTCACTAATTCAACTAATTTTTACATCAGTCTATACTTCAGGGACTACGTCTTGCGGATATTGCTGTTGGAGAGAGGAGGTCTAGAGATGAATAGTTTTAGAGATGGGCTTTTGTTGCGTCGGGTTGCTGTCACACTAATTCTTATTATGCTACCCCTAAGCTTCATACCCAGAGTTGAGGCTGCGTTTATTTCCTCTGATGAGTCTTTTTCATCGATTATGCGGCAGCAGGACATGGCCACAGTGCAGAAGGCACTTGAACATAAACTGGTCAAAGAGAGGCTTAGTGACTTAGGGTATACCGAGGAAGAAATTGCGGCTCGACTCAATCAGCTCTCCGATCAGGAGTTACACAGCTTTGCCAGCCAGCTGGATTCGCTCAATCCAGGTGGTGATGGGCTCGGCATCGTTATCGCAATTTTGGTCATCGCACTCCTCGTAATTCTTATACTCAAACTCTGGGACAAGCGAATCGTCATTACCGAATGATGTCTGGATCGAAAAGAATTCAGATGCCTCAAATGAATATTTCCTTCAAACTTCACCGGCCTGCATTGCTGTGCCTTACTTGATTTGGTCATAGTGAAAGGTTTGAAACTGGTGCATCTCTCCAGCGAACCATCTTCGCGGAGGTGCGATATACTACTTTTTGGCCGCAACGGCCAACAATTGAGATGTCAATAATTCCCTCAACCGCGTTAGCGGCTCCATGCAGTATCTTCTCCGACTGGAACTCTCAGTCTTTGATTATTCAAGAGGACGCTCCTTATCCAGCAACTGTCTGATTTTATCAAGCGTGTCACGATACGGCCCAGACTCTTCCTCTCCAGCTAGCTCTACAGCTCGTAACGCCAAAGATTCTGCTTCTTTAAGTTTTCTCTCTTGTGTCAAATAAAGCCAGGCCAGATTGTTATAGGGTCGAGGATTATTGGGCAATTTTCTTATGGCGATTTTATAGTTCTTTTCTGCTGTCTTGTATTCCCCCTGGGTGAAATAGATGTTTCCGAGGTAATAGTATGCTTCGGCTATATCTTTGGATGCCGCTTTATACTCTCTGATAGCACCTTCATACTCTCCTTCCTGTTCGTAGGCCACCGCAAGTTTGAAATGTTCCTCTGGAGTCAGAGGATCTTTATATACGTTAATATGTGGGATTGAGCACCCGGAGAAAAAACAAAGGGCAAAGAGGATGAATAAGAATCTTAGCCAACGCATATAGCTAGTTATGCCTCGGTGAAATGACGGCTTCTTTGGGTGTGATTAGCAGTGTCCAGTTATGCGTCTTCTTCCACTGTGACATGAAACGTTCCCAGGAAATCAGTTCTTGGGGAGTGGTTCCTGTGTTGGCGATCACCCCTTCGAAGCTGTAACCTGTTATAACCATATAGTGATAGATTCGTGCCACTGAAAACCCCAGGTCGATCATTACGATGAGAGGGCTGCCCCTATCCACAGCCCTTACTATGTCATCTGTGCTACCTTCGTACCACTTGGAAGCAAAGCCTCTCTGCCTAGCATAAAGAACCATGTCCAGAGATACTGTGCCCCGTATATTTTGTCTATATACTGTCTCTGCAACATCATCCGGACTCACAGTATCGCCGTAATAGTTCAATACACCGGCAAGGGAGGCCGGACCGCACTGGTAATCGAGTTGGGGGAAAAAGGGAACATCCTTTATGATGACGGTCTGTGAGGGGCGAGCGATGTAAAGCTCTTTCGCTGCGCTCGAACAACCACTCGCTAGGCCGAGACACAAAAATATAAGGGCTGCCGCCCGAATGAAGTGAGGCCTCACAATGGAATCACCCTCAAACCACTCAATTATCAATTCGTCTTTGGGTACCAGCCAATCACAGACTAGGTAAGCCTTAGAATAACAACAATCAGTAAGACTATGACCAAGACCGCTATAACCACACCAAATATACCACCCTGGGTTAGAGAGTCAATCTGCATGGCCAAGTTGTGGACTTCCTGATCGGATAGTTGATCCATACGCTCTTGAATTTCTTGATTGGAAAAGCCCAAATCTTCTAGCCGTTGATTGACGACTTTGTTTTCAAGGGCCCTCTGGATGATCTCCATGTCTTGATCACGCATCAATTCAGTCTGCGACTCGGCCGATGGAATAAACCCTGCCTCAACCCGAGGCACCATGCTCAGAAGACTCATAAGGATAATGAGCATGATACAAATACGCCTGGCAAAAAGACCTTTCTTGAATGCTTGCATAGTCCACCTTCCTTCAAAAAATTTAAATGTAAATTTCAAGCCAATCTCCTAGTCCCTTTTTTGTCGATTGACAATTAAATACAACAATGTTGACCATAAATGTGTCAGCTCAACTCAAAATTCGTGCTGTTTCAAACAGATACAAAAATGCTGTTTGGATCCAAACAGCGAGCAACAACTGTGCCAAGGTTCTAATTTGACATTCTTCCTGATTCCCTAACACCTTACCTAATTTTGTCTTTGATCGGAGACTCAAGTATTCCTTGTCAGTTGTAACCATTCGAGTAATTAGAGGTATACAAATAATAACTGATTCTAAGATGGAGTTAGCGAGAGTCCTGCCCAATTTCTCGGACACTTTATATTACATCCTTTAATCTACACTTCTGCTCTTGAGGACCAGGACACATAATGTGGTAGGTAGTTTTGAAGGAAGCAGAGTCTGGATTAAAGTATGATATGTGATCTCGGCGAACAGAAACAGGACATAAGAAAGGCAGAGCCGGTTGTGACTCTGCCTTAAAAATATCTCTTTATCGCTTTATCCTAACAGATTCGTCCAAAAAGCACATAACGCTGACAAAAATCACTTGGAAGGTAAGGTATAGGTTGCAGTGGCATCAAGGACGATGTCGCCTTTGGTTTAATATCTGGGCATCCTGAATTCCTGTAATTTATACTCTTTAGGCACCTTAAAGAGATCTTTTGGGAGAGACTTCTTTTCAATCCTCTTTAGGGTACTTGTCGTGGTTGTGCCCATGACGTTTATCACCGTTCTGACGGGAAATCCCTCCAATTGACTCGCCATCCCCATTACGCTCGTTTTCCACAGCATCGGATTTTTCTGAAGTTTTTTCTCGAACTTTGCAGTCATGGCTTTGAATTCTTTGTATCCCGTCACATCTTTGGAAAGCCAGTATTCACTCGTTTCTCTCATCATGGCCACGTTGTATTTCTTACACTTGAAGCCCGCAATTTCTTTTGTCTCACTCGTGGGAGTTACTCGTATTTCCATCATCTCCTTCGGCATCTCCTGGTTCATTTCAGAAAGTAAGTCTGTTTTTGTATAGGTCTTTTCATTAACATTTAGTTGATACATTGTCATGGTATCGAGCTCTGTTATCATGATGATTTCATTGCTCAGATCGGTGCGTGAAGCATTAGAGGTAAGGTAATATTTTACCGTCTTAGTTTTAGGCTTGAACTCCTCGAGTAATTCTGAGCGTGCTTGTGGAGGGAGACCCTCTAATCCTGCAGGAACCCCGGAAGTCATCACTTCAGATTCCCAATAGAGATCAGCATGGGACGGTGCTGATACGGTCAAGAAAATTAGCAACGCCAATGCTAGAAGCCACATCCATTTGCTAGTTTTCATTTATATCTCCTCTCATTCTGTTATGCTTGGCTTGGTCTTTCCACCGAACTTCCGACCGTATTTACAACGGGTGACGCGGTCAGGTCAAAAGGGTTGGTACGCATGGCAAGAGAGAACATATACGGATAATTATCCTTCAAATGTTTCATGTAATCCAACCATTGATGAGCAAGCAGTCGGTAAGCCCTTTTCATGTCACCGGTTAAATGCATCTTGTCAGACTCTGGCAGTTGATTGATATCATGCCGGAGGAGCAACTCGTCTCTGAAATGAAAAACTGCCCTGATGGTCTCAGTAAAAGACTCACGTTCCATCAAGGCCGGATTTTCTAGAAGCCGCAGCAAAAGGTCCACCTTACCATCAAAGAATGTTGTTAGTTCCTCCTGCGGAATCTTTTCAATGTCTATGTTGTATTTGTGATTTTTAAGAAGCTGATACACTTTGAGAAAGTCCGCAGCTGACCAGTCATTGGTTACAACGAGTTCTTTTCTCAAACTAACAGCTTGAGGATCTAATCCAACAAAGTATGTTAGCAGGCTGTTTCCTATTTCGCTGAAGAAAAGGCTAGTGACCATATGCAGTTTTTCAATCCTTGCCTTTTTTTCCCTCCTATTCAGCATTATCTCAATTGCATTGGCCACTACTCCCATGAAGGTTCCCACGCCGGTTATTATCAGGACTACGGCAAGTACCTTGCCTGCTAGGGTGGCTGGATGTATGTCCCCATAGCCAACCGTGGCGATAGTTACAATAGTGAAGTAAAGGGCATCCGCAAGAGAAAGATCCTCTGTTATCATTAAGCCGAATATCCCGAGCACAACTACAACCAGAAGAACTGCTAAAAATATTCTTAATCGAAATTTCAGTGCGTCCATTTGTCCGTATCTGCCACGAAAAGTCAGAAGGTTTTAATATTTGCAGAGCATATTTTGCCTACACATATCTTAACAAGAAGGGGAATGTCCATAAAATTGTCACTTTGTATGTTCAACCGCAGTCCGTTTTGTCAGTTGTCCGTGGTCCGTTGCGAATGAGGCATAGAGCAGAGGGCAGTAAGAACTAGGCACTAGGGGGACTAGGCACCAGGCACCAAAGAAATGACACGGGGACGGAGTGAGACGCCGAGACGGGGATTTTGACAATGGCTGAAAGATAATATTTGGTGGCTTATGGGTGCCGGGGAAGGAAGCTCTTGTCACTAGCTAGTTATTGGCTAGTATCGTACTTTCATCGAAAGGTATCTCAGCCATAGTGATGGGGCTCAGGCTTGATTGTTTCGCCTGATAAAACGTATTCTCATCTATATGAATCTTGATGTCCGATATAATCCTTTTGTTGGGATATTCTGGGCCTTCAATGCTAACAGAAAAATTCTTTCCGTTAGTAAACTCATTGAGCCTCATGCCAAGAGGATAAACAGATAAACTCGGAGCTTCACTAATATACGGCCCAGCTAGGATGCAAACCACTTTTGCGTCAGCATCTTCATTGAAAATCATTCTTTTGAGCCTTTTAAATAGCATGCCGTCGATTTTTCCCGCCATCACGTGAAAGAATAGTAACATGCGGTTACTTTCGTAGAGATATGTTGGATCTATCGCCCAGACTTTAAAGCCCAACTCTCGGGCAATTTTGAGAGTTCCAATGCCGCACGTTTCTTCCACATAGGGCACAGTGTTTATCAGCGTTTCCTCATCTATAACCCCTTGCATGTACTGATCGACCTGCTCCTGATCTTTATTATAGATTTGGACGCATAAATCACGATACCCCATTACTCGTAGAGCCGGGAGCAAGTCCAAAACAATTATTCTTTCGATTTCTCTTCGATTCATATCAGCAACGCTACGGCTGTAAAATGCTGAAAACAAAAGTGTTTGATTTTGTTCTGCTCCTCGCAACACCATTTCAAAAACCTGATCGTCAATGATAAGTTCATCCACGTTCGTTTTGGTTGTCATAGATGAAACCGCGAGCACTTTTATTCTGTCCCCACCCCACAGAATAAGAGCACATAGCGTAAAGAAACCGAATACTCGAATCCGCCTCTCCATAACAATTCCCTTTCAGGAAAAACTTAGAGGAAAACATCTAACGAGATTCCTTTAATTCTTCTATTCTAATTTTACCACAAACTATCAATCGCAATATGAATGCCAGGCAGGTAGTAGCCCTTCTTTTCCTCCTAATGTACTGTATTTACTGGTTTTTGAATCGAACTGCTGATCTAGAGAGGAGTATGTAAGGCAGTGTGCTGGGGCATGATTTTTTACAAGTTGCAAGGAATGCAGACCTGAAAAAGCAAAAGGCAGCTTGCTCCTACAGGACATTGTGAAGCTAGAATTGTTTTCTGCTTACTGCATGCTGCTAGCTGTCAACTGCATGCTGAAAAACCGGGCTCAACAACCGCATGCTATCGCAAAAGCTAGGCAGGGCCATTGCTGACCCTGCCTGGTGGGATCTACGTCTTTTTTGATTGATCTAAGTACCTTTGACGTCAGGCTGATACATGAGCTTCTTGTCCATCTTGTAGGTCCAGGGGAGACCCTCATTGCGCCAACTGCCCCCCTTGCGCTGTCCGTG
This sequence comes from Syntrophobacterales bacterium, assembly GCA_050124835.1. Lineage (GTDB taxonomy): Bacteria > Desulfobacterota > Syntrophobacteria > BM002 > BM002 > BM002. The sequence goes on from JASFEM010000029.1 coordinate 23,436, forward strand.
ATAGGCACTGTGTTTGTATTTCATTTTGCCGCCTTCGAACCCACCCATCAAGTTGAAGACCTTCTCCTCTGAAAAACCTGCCTTGATGGCCTCGTTACATGCTTTGCAACTTCTGTTTCCACTCCGGCATAATATGATCAGGGTATCCGTCTCAGGATTGAAGCGGGCCAAAAGATCCTTGCCAAAATTCGGGTTGTCAACCTCCACATAGCCCTTTTTCCCCACCTGATTAGACCAGAATCTGATGGGCACATTGTAGGCCCCCTCTGGATGGCCTACGAGCTGGTATTCCGGCCTGGTTCTGCAATCTACAAGGAAGGTGTGTTGCGGGTCTTTCATTAGCATCTCATGTGCTTTGACAGGGGCGAGGTCACCCCCAATGTGAGGCTTGTTCACCTTGTATTCATATCCCGCAAACACAAAAGCACCAAAAACGCACACAAGGACCAATGATAGTAACAGAGTCTTACGCATGTGTTTCATTTTTACCTCCTTGTCTTGATTGATCCGTGACCTAGATCAACAATCAAACTGAGAAAAGCCTTCGCCATGCAAAAAACTATGGTTTTTCCATCACCTCCTCGATCGGTTCGGGAATGCTGTCTTTAGGTACCACTATATTGGCATTAGCCGCCTTTTCCCAATCACTCACATCTTTTTCCTGTAGAAAGAGTGACGCATTGCCATGGCAGTTGTTACAGGTCTTATTTTGTGGCGTTAACCGCTGAATGCTGTGAGGGGTATCCAGCTTCCAGGTAGGAAGAGAATTGAAATCACTCAGGCCGTCCCTTACATAAGACGCAAACAGGTTTGGATTGGCCGGCGGGTGTCGCAAAACCACATACTCAAAAGGCCGGTCGTCTGTCTTGTTGGGGTTGAGGCCGATCTTGAAGAGCATTTTGGTTTCAGCACACTTGTAATAAAGAAGCCCTTTATTGTCGGTTCCAACGTGGCAACTGAAGCAGTTTTTGTTGGCCAGCGCGTGGCAGACCTGGCAGGCAACCGTGTCTTTGTGAATAGCATGTGATTTGGTTTTGGGATCTTCAGAGAGAACTTCTGCATGGCATTTTTTGCACTGCGGACGCTGCGGCAGTTCGAACCGTGTCTGAAGTCCGGTGGCATCAGCATGCATCTCAGCAGCGGAATGGCAGTCCATGCAAGTCATCTCTTCCTTTTCATAGTGTACGTCGGCGGCGTAACCGTTATTTCCGCCGGTCAGTTCTGTGTACACCCGGCCCCCATGACAACTGGCGCAGGTGGTATCCATAGGTGGCTTTTTCTTGAAAACATGTCCGGCGAGAAATCCACCATTTACATAATCAGGACGGCTGATGTGGCATTGACCGCAACTCGAATGACAGGCATTACAGTGTTTGCTTTTAGCTTGTAGAACCTTGTGCAGGGTCTCTGTGTCTTTCTTGTTAGCCCGAGCCTCGATGACTCGGCTGAATGGAGCCAGGGTGTAGTGCAGGCTATTTTTGGCTGTGGAGGCAATCTCTTCGTGGCATTCTCCGCAGGCTTTGTCTGCTGTTGGGAAGGTGGGGTCCTTGATGATTTTCCTGTGGGCAGTCTGCCAGTCAGGATCAGCCGGATCCCCGCCATGGCAGGTCTCGCACCCTATTTGTCCATGCTCGGTTTTCAGAAAGGATGGCTGCACGTAAATTTTTTCATACAGCTCCAACGGAGCCAGGGGCCCAGCTCATCCTTCCCCAGACGTCTCAGCTGATGCACCCTGCTTCGGCCTGATCTTTTCGATCTCCCAGCTCAGACGTATGAGCTTTTTGACATTGGTATGGCAGACAACGCATTGGCTCTCGGGTTTGCCAACCTCAGCCTCTGTCTCTGTCAGGGTCAGGCCCCAGGCGCAGAAACTCACCAAGACACAGAGCGCCAACACGTACCACCTGTGCGCTATCATGCTCTACTCTTCTCGAGGATTGAGTTGATGGTTTGGCTGTTACAGGATTCAGTGACGACATAATGTTCGGACTTGCAGTCACACAGCTCCCGCAACCCGACAGACAAATGGTCAACTGCAAGGACAGATCGTATGTTCTGAGAATATTTTGATTATTCCGCCACGGTCAAGAAGATTAGTTTCACGAAGTCAATTGGATATTCTATTTACACTTCAGTTTCTGGCTTGGAGAGGATATGGGAAATGCGGCGTAGTCAGGGTGTTGCTTGGCCGGTGTTTCTTCCAACCCTATTTCTTGATGTCCTTCTTTCCATAAGGCTTCAGTTTTACAAGGAGCACGGGCAACACGGTAAAATTGGCAATCAGAGCTATCAGCATTGCGAAAGCGGTAAGAATCCCAAAATAGATGGTCGGGACAAAATCGGAGAGGATTAGAATGGAAAAACCGATGGTGATTGTAACTGTGGTGTAATACATTGCTCGGCCGATACTGCCATGCGAACGGCGCACTGCGGCTTGGTAGTCCCAGTCCACCGCCACTTCCTTGCCAAAGCGATGCACGTAGTGAATGGTATCATCCACGCCGATGCCTATGCTGATGGCCGCGATGGTGATGGTCATGAAGTCAAGGGGGATACCCGAAGCACCCATCAGACCCAACACCAACGGCACCGCAACCAGGTTCGGCACGAGGGCTATTAAGGCCAGTTTCACTGAGCGAAAAAGCACGATAAACATGAGGAAAATGGCCAGAAACACCGCCCCCAGGGTCAGAATCTGAGACCGGAACAGGCTCTGTAGCATATTGTTGTAGAGCACCAACATGCCCGTCAGATGCACCTGGTCGGCCGACAGGTCCAACTCCCCGGTCAGCTCCTGGCGGATCTTCTCCAGCAGGGCCTGACGCTTGAGATTCACATCAGATTCATACACCCGCACCGCAAAGCGTAGCTGATTGCCATCCGGTGAGAGGTAGGGAGTGATCACGCTCCGCTTAATCTCATCGGGAAGGCGCTTGTAAAGAATTGCCAGAGAAAAATTATCCAGCAGTTCGCCGCCATTGATCTGCTTCAGCACTTCTAGGGTGGAGGAAAGGGAGAGGACCTTGCCGGTCTCATTGATGCTATCCAGGTAACCGTGGATGGCATCCACCTCGTCCACCATGAAGACGTTGAACCAGTAACTGGTGCCGGTGATCCCCGCCTCTCCCTTAAACTCGGCTTCATCCCACGGATCGTCATCTTCTTCCGTATCAAAGGGTTCTTGTTTCTCCTTCAGAAAAGCTGCTGGGGGGTCGATTACCACTTCCAAGGGGATCGTCCCGCCCAGTTTCCTGTCCATAAGATACATGCCCCGATAGATCTCCGTGGTCTCATGGAAGTGGTCAATGAAACGGTTCTCCACCGTGAGCTTGGACATGCCCATGAGGCCGAAGACTGCCGCCAGGGTGGCTACCACCAGCACCAGATTGCCGTGGCGCTCGATCAGAGGCGGAAAGAGAGCGGTTATCGCAGTGGTTAAATCCCGCGGTTTATGTGGTGTGCCGGGTTTGAGCAATACGAGTGCGGCGGGAAACAGGGTGAAGGTGAGCACCAAGGCTGCGGTCAGGCTGATACCCATAATCCAGCCAAAATCTATCACCGGCCGGATGCCGCTAACCACCAGCGAGCCGAAGGCCACCATGGTGGTGATTACCATGTAAAAACAGGGGATGAACTTGCTGCGAACAGTCTCCCGTACCAGATAAAGCTGCTTTTCATCCGGATGTTGCACATGCAACTCGCGGTAGCGGACGATGAGATGAATGGCCAGCGAGAGGACAAAAATCAGCAAAAGGGCGAGGAAATTGGATGACACAACCGTTACATGCCAGCCGGCCAGGCCCAAAAAGCCCGTTGTCACCACTGCCGTGGCGAGA
>JASFEM010000030.1:0-27165 GCA_050124835.1 Syntrophobacterales bacterium
TACGACGACCGTGTGATCAAGAGCCTGGCAAAGATGGAAAACGTAGTCCTTCAGGTGTCTTCAGCACAAGCCGTTGCAGCGCATGTTATGTCCAATTTAGCCCAGCAGGCACGGGACGTTCTATCTGGAGCTGCCAGCTCGGAGGATCTGAAGGGTGTCCGTGTTGAGACCCCTGAAACCTTATCTTCGTCTTTTGACGAGCGTCTGCGCAAGGTGGATCCGGTTTTCGTATTACCAATATCTTCGGAGAATCGCCGGGATCTGGAAAAGCTACTTTTTTCCTGGTCTTATAAGGGTGTGACCGACCTGGTCACCAAGTGGGTGTGGCCCCGCCCAGCGCGATGGGCCACCGGAGTGTGTGCTCGCTATGGATTTCGGCCCAACCACGTAACCATCGCGAGTCTGTTACTGGTTGTGATCGCCGGGATATTTTTCTTTTACGGCATATATGGCTGGGGTCTGTTGGTTGGTTGGCTGATGACTTTTCTTGATACGGTGGACGGCAAACTGGCCCGGGTGACCGTGACCTCCAGCCGGTTTGGTGATATTTTCGATCACGCCATCGACCTGATACATCCGCCATTATGGTACATCGCCTGGGGTCTTGGGCTAACACAATTCCAGCCTGCTGTTCCAGGGCTGACCCTGAATACGATGCTCTGGCTGATCGTGGTCGGTTATATCGTCGGACGTCTTGTTGAGCTCACCTTTAAACTGCGGCTGGGCAATTTTGGGATATTCTGCTGGCGTCCGACAGATTCTTACTTCAGGCTGATCACCGGCAGGCGTAACCCCAACCTGATCCTTTTGACAATTAGTGCTGTGTTGGGTCGGCCTGACCTGGGGTTAGAGGCCGTGGCCATCTGGACGGTGTTGACCAGCCTTTTCCTGCTATTGCGGCTGGTCATGGCCTGGCATGAACGGAATATTTCTGGTCCTTTGCGGACCTGGTTGCAAGACATTGGTCAAGGTATTGACAAAAGGTCGCTAGCGGTAAGGCTGTTCACACGTCAAAGCACCACCTCGAGGGGCAGTTATGAATAGTGGCCGACCAGCCACCAATTCAGAATGGTTCCCCACACAAACGGAAAAGCCAACTGACTGCTCGCCAGAGATTTTTAGTGCTGGCCGAACGCTGCGTGTGGGAGTACTCAGCAACCCGCTTAGTAGGGGTAACCGTAAAGGTTTGGACGAGGTTCGAGCGTTTTTGGCTGGTCAGCCGCAGGCAATCCACCGTGAGGTGCAGACACCGGCAGATGTAGCATCGGCACTGGTTGACTTTGCCCACAACAGCGTAGACGTAGTGGCAGTAAACGGCGGCGACGGCACCACCCAGGCGGTGCTGACGGCATTGTTCCACCGCCGACCTTTTGGAAAGCTGCCACTGCTGGCAATCTTGCGCTCGGGCACCGACAGCTCTACCGCCAGGGATGTGGGTTTAAAGGGGTCCCGGAAACGGGCGTTGCAGAAGCTCTTCACTTGGGCGCACACCAGAACGGGTGACGCTGCCATCGTTGAAAGACCGGTCTTGCGTGTGCAGGGAGCAGTCAATCAGGGGCCTCTTTATGGAATGATTTTCGGGGCGGCCGGAATCTATCAGGGAATCCGATTTACTCACAGCAAAGTGTATACGCTTGGCGTGTACGGCTCATTGGCTCCTGGGCTTACTTTGGCCAGATTCCTGTTGGCGCTGACACGAAGAAAAAGTGACTATGTGACCCCTGTGCCTATGACCATAGCATTGGACCGACACCCCCCGGTACAAGTGGACTGCCTGCTAATAATAGTCAGCACGCTTGAACGGTTGGTTTTTGGGCTGCGCCCATTTTGGGGAACAGAAAAGGCGCCACTCCACTACACCGCCATCAGTGCCCGCCCTCAATATTTGTTCAGGGCACTAGCTTCATTGCTGCGGGGGCGAAAGGGCCGCCATGGTACTACGGAAAACGGCTACTTCAGCCATAACGTTCATGAGGTGAGGCTGACGTTCGATAGTGGTTTCACTCTGGATGGCGAATTGTACACGCCTGATGCTCGACTAGGACCCGTGGTGGTGCAAGACGGTGGCCAGGCGTCATTTCTGCGGTTGTAATCGTGCCCAATTTTTCTCAACTTCTCACCCTGATCAGCCGGCAATCTACGTTGCCCGCTCCTTCCGGAGTGCGGGCCTTGGCTGAAGAAATCCGCGTCCGCTACGGCGAATCTGCCCAAGCCCTCTTATTTTACGGCTCATGTTTGCGCACGGGTGACGATAGTGAGGGACTCGTCGACCTTTACCTGTTGGTGGACAGCTACAGCTCAGCCTACCGTGGCCGCTTGCAGCCTTTCCTCAACAAACTGCTGCCCCCAAATGTGTTTTATCTGGAACTGCCTTTCGAAAACCGCATGGTGCGCGCCAAATATGCGGTGCTCTCACTCAGGGACTTTCGAAGGGGTACCTCGATGCGTTGGTTCCACTCCTACCTGTGGGGGCGATTTGCTCAGCCTGCTGGGATACTGTATACCCGCAACGAACAGGCCGCAGAACAACTGCAGGTGGCATTAGCACAGGCTGTTATTACCTTCATCACTCGGGTGCTGCCCCAGGTGGAGGAGCGCTTCACAGCCCGAGAACTATGGGTAAAAGGACTTTCGCTCAGCTATGGGGCAGAACTCAGGGCAGAGCAAGCAGATAACCTCGCCCATCTTTATGACGCTTCAAAAGAGCATTATGAGCAACTGACCCGCGCCGCCATGTTGGCGGTCCCATTTCCTGTAGAAGTTGTTACGAGTTCTACCCCTGTCTACTATGACGCACGTATACCGGCCCGGATGCGCCAACTTGGACGCTTGGCATGGGCTGTGCGCGGTTTCCAGGGTAAGGTGCTATCGGTCTTGCGTCTTCTGAAGGGTCTGTCTACCTTTGCAGGAGGAGTGGACTATATCCTGTGGAAGATAGAACGGCATACGGGGGTAAAGGAAGAATTGACTCCTCGTTTGCGGCGGCATCCACTGTTGGCAGTCTGTGTGCTCTCCTGGCGGTTATACCGCAAAGGCGGTTTCCGATAGCAGGGTCCCTCTATATGTCGTCTATGTGATTACTGCCAATGGACCGAGATCCTTCAGAATGTGCTCGATCTCTTGCATCGCTTTCCAGCAATTGGTCGATGGCTTGTTTCACTGTGGCGGGTGACAGTCGGGTGATGCATTCATAATGCTGACAATTATTTCGTATACGCTTGCAATCCAGACAGGGCTCTTGACCTCGCAGAGCAATGGAATTTGCAGAAAGGGGGTGCCATCTACTTTCATACTCTGAGCCAAAGAGCGCCACAATTGGGGTGCCCATGGCAGCAGCAAGATGCATGGGTCCGCTGTCATTTCCCAAGAAAAAAGAGCTCATTTCAAAGAGCGCCATCAAATCACCCAAGGACAAGGTGTTCCCAAGATTGTATGAGTTATGGCTTAAAAGGGACATTACCCCGTCAATTTTTGCCATGTCGCTGGCAGCTCCCACAAAGACCACCTGGAAGCCTTTTGCAGACAGCCAGTCTGCAACCGCGGCAAAACCTTCAGTAGTCCACTGTCTGTCTATTTTTCCCGCTCCGACGTGAATGGAGACAATTGGTTTGTCCACCGTTATTCCATGAAGTTTGAGAATGTGATTTATGGAGGTTCTTCTATCTGCTGATGCCTGCAAGCGAAAGTATGTATCCGGAATTGTAGCCCCAATGGCTGTAGCAATCTCGGTGTAGCTATAAACTTTGTGATTTCCGCTGGATAGATTAATTTTGATGTTGTAGATGTATGATCTTTTGGCAAAAGAGTTGCTGACCCGATATGGGGCGCCAGACAAGAAGGTCATTATGGACGAAGCGTTACCCCCTTGAAGGTCAATCACAGCGTCAGGATGTATGCTTCTGAGCTCATTGATAAATCTGAAATACAACAATATTCTTTTTGGCAGAGTGCTTTCATAGAGCTCATTGCTGGGATAGTAAAATGTCCTCTCTGGTTCGTGTAGATCTTCGATAATCTCTCGGTAATTATTGTCGATGACCAGATAACAAGTTTGATTCTGAAAATATTTTATCAATGCGTCGATGGCTGACAGTGAAACCACGAAATTCCCCAAGTGTTTATCAGGCATCAAAACTAAAGCCGTACGTATTTTATCAATGTCAAGTAGCATCTTTCTGCATCCCGAGACTCGCGCTAGACTCTAATTCAATTGGTGAATCATTCTAGCGGTTCGTCTGCACTGCAACACTTGAGAACGTGCCTGGAGGGACGTATCATCCCTCGAACCCTGCATCGACCCGAAACGGGGTTCAACCACGCCCGGCGCGTAGTGTAATTAAAGCATATGAGTTTGTAAATGGCCAAGGTGTTGATTTGGGCGCAACGAATGATAGCGATCCTCCAGAATAAAAACAGCGAGATGATTTAACCTCTTGACAAAAAGAGATGGTTGCATTTATTTGCGATGGCTTATCCTATTTAAAGCAGGGCAAAAGCTATTAGGAGCAAAAAAGTGATGGTTTCCTTTCATTGCTATGCTATATTCATCGACAGCCTAGTCAAGTTCACCGATTCTAATACGGATTCATTTGGGCAATGGTAGACCTCTACGACACTCAAGCTCTCTGTGAAGGTGTAAATCGTTTCGCAAGCTGCCGGATGCTTGTGGTCGGCGATGTGATTGTGGACGAGTTTATCTGGGGTAGAGTTGAGCGAATTTCACCTGAGGCCCCAGTTCCGGTGGTGGACGTCTATAAAGAATCATTGATGTTGGGTGGTGCTGGAAATGTGGCCAATAATATCATCGCTCTGGGTGGTCAACTCACTCTCTGTGGAGTAATTGGCAATGATGCGATGGGCCGGGAACTGGTGCACATGCTGCGCAAGATGAACAGCCCCACCCACGGCTTGGTAGTTGAGGACCACAGACCCACCACCATAAAAACCCGCGTGGTTGCTCACTCTCAGCAGGTGGTGAGGGTTGACCGTGAGCAACGGCGCCCCGTAAATGTTGATAGCATAGATAAGATACTTGAGGTTCTGGAGGAGCAACTCGTATCTACGAACGCAATTGTGGTCGCCGATTACGGTAAGGGCGTGGTGACTAAAAGTCTCATGGATGGTATCCGCTCGCTCACTCGGGACCGGGAGATTGTGGTGACAGTAGATCCCAACAAGGTACAGAACCTGGAGGTATATCGGGATGTAACCTTGATCACTCCCAACAATTACGAAGCACAAGTCATGTCCGGTATCGGCATTGAGGACGAGGAAAGCCTCAAGCGAGCCGGAGATCAGCTACTACAGAAACTTGGTTGCCAAATGGTTCTCATTACCCAGGGTGACAGGGGGATGACACTATTTGAAGGCAACGGCCGGATCACCCAAATTCCCACCCTAGCTAGAAAGGTTTTCGACGTTTCTGGAGCAGGTGATACGGTGACCAGCACCTTTACTCTGGCATTGGCTGCGGGACTAACCCCCAGGCAGGCGGCGGTCCTGGCAAATTTCGCTGCCGGAATAGTGGTGGCTGAGGTTGGCACGGCCACAGTTTCAGCATCCCGACTAAAAGAGGCCTTGCTTGACGGCACACCGACGGGGATGTGAAGTTGGAATAGTTATTGCTTAAAACACCGGCTAATCTACAAGATTTGGGTCTACATTGAGAGGCATGGGGGGGATGCCGAACGTTATTTTTCGGCTCATCTGCATGGGTAACCGGTAGACAGGCTATTTGATGCCCTGCCAACCTCATTGTTGGGAGTATTCCACATGCATATTTGTGTTGTCGGTGTCGGTTACGTGGGATTGGTAACCGGTGCTTGCTTTGCCGAGTTTGGGGTCAACGTTACCTGTGTGGACAAAGATGTAGCCAAGATCGATCTCCTCAAGCAAGGCGAGGTACCGTTTTACGAGCCAGGGCTGACGGAACTCATACGTAAGAACTTCAGGGAAGGTCGGTTGTCTTTCACTACTGATGCTGGAAACGGTATCCGTCAATCGCTGGTCATTTTTATTGCGGTGGGCACTCCCTCTGCCCCTGACGGTAGCGCCGATCTCCAATATATTCGCGAGGTGGCGGCCACCATTGGCCATAACCTGGACGGTTACAAGGTGATCGTCACCAAGAGTACCGTTCCTGTGGGCACGGGCCAGATGATCGCGCAAATTATCGAGGAGGAGCGGAAAACCGAAATTAGTTTTGACGTAGTTTCTAATCCAGAATTTCTCAGAGAGGGCTCGGCCATAGAGGACTTCATGCGGCCAAATCGTGTGGTAATCGGCGCGGACAGCGATCAGGCAATCGCTATTTTGAAGGATCTCTATAGTCCGCTCTATCTCATTGAGACTCCGTTTGTGATAACCGATGTTCAAACTTCAGAAATGATCAAATACGCATCGAACGCTTTTCTGGCCACCAAGGTTTCGTTCATAAATGAGATGGCCAATATCTGTGAACAGGTGGGTGCTGATGTGCATCAGGTAGCAAAAGGAATGGGGCTGGATCGGCGCATAGGCCCAAAATTTCTCCATCCCGGCCCTGGATTCGGTGGTTCCTGTTTTCCCAAGGATATCAAGGCCATCGAAAGGATTGGTCGCGATCACGGATATAGCTTCGAGATTGTCAAGGCCGTCATACGAGTTAACAAGAGGCAGAGGAAGCGCATGGTTGAGAAAATCAACCATGCCTTAGGTGGCGTGGAGGGGAAGACCCTCGCGATTCTTGGCCTCACTTTCAAGCCCAACACAGATGACATGCGCGAGGCACCGTCCATTGATATTGTCAGAGGTCTGCAGAGGCAGGGAGCCAAGATTCGTGCCTTTGATCCGGCAGGTATGGAGGGAGCTAAGAAAATCATCAAAAGAGTTTACTATGCCAAGGATGCCTATGAGGCTGCCCGAGGTGCCCATGGATTGGTGATAGTCACTGAATGGAACCAATTTCGCAATCTTAACTGGACTCGAATGGCCGAACTTCTGCGGGAGCCGGTGGTAATTGATCTCAGAAATATCTATGAGCCAAAGCGAATGCGCGGGTTCGGATTTCGCTATGTATGTGTCGGCCGCCAGGAAGCGGGTTAGAGTACTTTCGGTCATTCCAGAGGGTGTATGAGTACTCCCCGACAACCCAAACCGGCAAAGCTTTTCTTGAGTTTAATTTCTGCCTCCCAAGAATGTATTGCAGCGGCTTTATCTAAGCTCACTGACAAGTATGGCACCCTGGATTTTGTCAGTGCGGTGCTGCCATTCGATTACACGGATTACTACTACGCTGAGCTGGGACAACCCTTGGTCCGCCGTTTCGCAAGCTTTGACCGTTTAATATCACAAGATGATTTGGCTCGGATTAAGGTGCAGACCAATTTCCTTGAAGCTGAGCTTAGCAGGGAGGGAAATCGGACGGTCAACATTGATCCAGGCTACCTATTGGCTGAGCGGCTCGTGTTGGCAACCGGCAAGAACTATGCACACCGGATCTATCTGAGTCAAGGCATTTACGCGGACCTGACCCTGATCTATCAGGACAAGGACTATCGAACACTGGCTTGGACCTATCCCGACTATGCGGAGCCTAAAGTTCGAAACTGGCTCCGGAGTCTGAGACAAAAGTACCTCCATCAACTGCGAAGCGATGAAGTAATCAAGAAGATAACCAAGGATGGAAGAAACCGTAGATGACTCCATTGTGTGCTTTGTGCCCCTTGTGGTTCAAATCTGGTGACTTCCGTATGGGTAAAGACGGAGTGGAATATTGCTTTATAGTATGACCGCTTATGGACGAGGAGAAACAATTGGTGACGGATACCGGTTTACCGTTGAACTCCGTACCCTGAACCACCGTTTTTGCGACATTCGGGTGAAATTGCCCAGGAGATATAGTGAGTTCGAGGAGGAGGTCAAGAAGCGGCTAAGCGCTCAATTCTCCAGAGGGCGAATAGAGGTCAGTATTCTCTGCGACGAAACGCTGGATAAGGTCCAGCATCTCAGCGTGGATACGGATCTGGCCAAAACATACAATAGGTTACTGCTTGACCTCCAAGAGGAATTGGAACTCGAGGGTACGCTTCGTTTGGAGGCACTTTTAGGTTTTCGAGATATCTTTGTTTTCAAGGAGGATGAGGAGACGAGGAAACAGGCCTGGCAAATCTTGGAGATGGCTCTCGACCAAGCCGTGACTAACTGCCTACAAATGCGGGCAGAGGAAGGCGCGGCTATCCAAAGTGATCTGGGCGCGCGTCTTCAGCGACTTCACGATTTAACCGGTGAAGTTGAAGAACGGGCCCCGCTCGTTGTGCAGGAAGTCCGTGACCGGCTTCAGAAGCGGATACAGGATCTGCTTATGGAAGTGGAACTGGATGAGGCGCGGTTGGCTCAAGAGGTTGCGTTTTTTGCGGAACGAAGTGATATAACTGAAGAGTTGGTTCGCTTGCAAAGCCATATTCAGCAGTTTCGGGATTTGCTGGGGGCCAATGGACCTCGTGGACGTCAGCTGGAGTTTCTTTTGCAGGAAATGCATAGAGAGATCAACACCATAGGCTCCAAGGCCAATGATCTCGAGATTTCTAAAAAGGTAATACATGTCAAGACAGAGCTAGAGAGATTGCGGGAACAAATACAAAACGTTGAATAGAGGTTATCATGCTGTTGTCCCTGTGTGATCTTCGTGTTGTTTATGGTTTTCTTCGGCCGTGGCCAAACTCATCGAGATTGGCTTTAAGCAATAGGCCACCAAGAGCTTATGGGTGAATCAGTGGAGTTGAGAGGAGGAATGGGGGGACAGTTCCGGTAGATAATGGGGCTGAATCTGGATCAAACGCTTCTATCAAGGGTAGTAGGCTGGAATTGTCTGGAAGCGTCATTCGTGAGAAGGTGGGGATTAAAAATGGAGGGAAAGCTTTTAAACATCGGTTTTGGCAATACTGTGGTGGCAGAGCGAGTGGTTGCAATCGTGTCTCCGGGCTCAGCGCCCATGAAGCGTCTCAAAGAAGATGCCAAGATGGCCAAGAAACTCATTGATGCCACCATGGGGCGTCGCACCCGGGCAATCATTATCACCGACAGCAACCATGTTATTCTTTCTGGGGTGCAGGCTGAGACAATTGCGCACCGGTTCATGGCCGATTCTCTTAGCAAAGATGGTGATAGCAAGATAAGGTAATGGAGTCTACCGGGCAACTCTTCGTGCTTTCTGGACCTTCTGGGGTAGGTAAATCGAGCCTGCGGGAACAAGTGCTGCAGATGCTTCCAGAGCTCGAATACTCGATTTCCCACACTACCCGTTTCCCACGGCATGGCGAGATGGATGGCAAGGACTATCACTTCGTGTCGCCGGAAACCTTTCTTGCGATGAGAGAAGGGGGCGGTTTTGTGGAATGGGCCCAAGTTCACGGAAATTATTACGGTACTTCTCGAGAACAATTAGACGAGCACCTAAACAAACACAGAGATGTACTTCTGGAAATCGATGTACAGGGTGCTCGCCAGGTAAAAGGTTACTATCCTAAGGCCTGCTTTATTTTCGTCTTACCTCCTGATCGGGAGACTCTGGAGAAACGGCTTCTGGAAAGAGGTACCGAGCCAGGAGCAGATGTAGAGACCAGGCTCGAGAACGCTTCTCGGGAACTTCTAGAGGCGTCATGGTATGATTACTTGGTTATCAATGACGATCTTGAGGAAGCCGTCGAGGCCCTGGCCGCCATCATCCTGTCCGCCCGCTGCCGCCGGGAGGCAATTCTGCCTCGGGTGCAGAACCTTTTTCAACCTCACTAATACACGATCTCAGACCTCTAATCTCTAAAGCAAGTGATTCAAATTAGAAAACGGCTATGCACTCAACTCCGCAAGAACGCTTGAGGGCTGAGCCATTCCCTCCGCTTACGCTCGGTCTGCTATTCTCGCGGGAGGGAGGTCCTTTGGACCGGAGGCCGCGGCAGCCCGAGCGGCGGATGTGCCAGCCTTTGCTGTTTTACTTGGGTGAAATTGTCTTTTTTAAGAGGCAAAGGTTGGCACATACGCCGCTTCGGGAATACCTCAGCCCTCAAGCCCAAACTATGCGGAGTTGAATACATATGCGTATTCGGAATACGAAACCCGAAATCCAACGTTTCTATGACTGAAATAATCTACGGCATTCATCCGGTGCGTGAAGCACTTGCAACTCGCGGTCATCGGTTTCAAGAAATCTGGATAAGTCGGAGGAGACACAGCGTTGCTGTACGGGAAATTCTGACCGAGGCGCGGGCGCTGGGCATTAAAGTGCGTTCCCCTGATCGTCAGCGCTTGGACGCAAGGGCAGGGACTAGCGGCCACCAAGGGATTTTAGCCTTTCTCTCTCCCTATTCTTTCGCGGATGTGGAATCCATTCTTGCAGCGGCTTTGGACGAAACTCCCGCCCTCATCCTGGTTCTGGATGGAATCCAGGATCCCCAGAATCTCGGCGGTTTGATTCGAACGGCGTATGTCTGTGGTGCCCATGGCGTGGTTGTGCCGAAAGATCGCGCATCGCCGCTTACCGCAGCGGTGGGCAAGGCCTCTGCCGGCGCACTTGAACATACCGACGTTGCCCGGGTGACAAATCTCAAGCGAACGCTAGAGCGCTTCAAGAAAGAGGGAATCTGGGTGGTGGGTCTGGCAATGGAAGCAGACAACCTCATTTATGAGCTGGACCTCTGCCAACCCACCGCTCTGGTGATTGGCGGAGAAGCGAGTGGGATACGACCACTGGTAAGGCGGACGTGTGATTTGCTGGCTGCGATTCCCCAACAGGGCCAGCTGGATTCCCTGAATGCGGCAACAGCTGGCGCTATGGCCCTGTATGAAGCAATGCGGCAAAGACTTACGGCCGCTCCCCGAAAATAGCAGTTCCTACGCGGACTAAAGTAGCCCCCTCCTCGATCGCCGCCTCAAAGTCACCTGACATGCCCATGGATATTTCTGTCATCTCAACCCCAGGCACACCAGCGGCAGCTATTTCCTGGCTGAGTTCCCGCAATTGTCGAAAATAGGGTCTGGCGCGTTCCGGATCATTAAAAAATGGTGGCATGGTCATCAGCCCCCGGACCTGTAGGTGGGGTAGTTCGGAGATCTGGCGAACCAAAGATAGAGACTCGGCGCGGTCAACACCACCTTTAGTTTCTTCACCGGCAAGGTTTAACTGAATGAGGATTGGGATAACCCGCCCCAATGGTTTGGCACGGCGGTTCAATTCCACTGCAAGTTTCATGGAATCCACGGTCTGGATCAGATCAAAAAGCTTGACCGCATATTTTGCTTTGTTGGTTTGTAGTCGGCCGACAAAATGCCACTTTGCCTGTTCTCCGACCTGTTCGATTTTGTCTCGAGCTTCTTGGACATAATTCTCTCCAAGTATCTGTAACCCTGCTGAGACCGCCGCTTGGATACGCTCAATGTCTACTGTCTTGGTGACTCCAACCAGTTTGACCGATTCTGGTGAACGGTCTGAGCGAATGGCGGCGTTAGCTATCCTTTCCTTCACTTGGGCAAGATTTTCAGCAATTGACATGTCTGACCCCATATTTCGCTGATGCGGTTTCTATTCGTAATTCATAATCTTACTCCAGGGCTTCTACTGGTAACCAGTGCCAAGGAGTGTTGGAGTCCTGGTATTTCAGATTGAAGATTGCAGATTGCAGATTTGAAAACCCAGTAGTCTCAACTTAATTAAATCTAAAATCTAAAATCTGAAATCGCTGCACTCCATTACTCCAGCTGACTCCCGTACGAAGGAAAGACTCCAAAAGTCCTATTGGGGGGCAGCGCAAGACCAAGTCCTCCTATTCTTTACTTCTCAAAAGGATCGGCGACCTTATGGCGACGTAATAGTTCCACTGTCTCGCAGAGGGGTAAACCGACTACGTTGGAATAGGAACCCTCGATTCGTTGGACCAGACAGCCACCGATGCCCTGGATGCCATAACCGCCCGCCTTGTCTAGAGGCTCGCCGGTGGTCACGTAGCCTTGAATATCGTTGTGGCTCAACTGCCTCATGTAGACCTTTGTCTCCACATACTCGCTTGTCTCCACCCTACCATTTTCGAAAATGAGACAGAGTCCAGTAATCACAAAATGGCTGCGTCCGCTCAGGCGAGAAAGCATGTTCACGGCCTCAGAGTGATTGTCTGGTTTTCCAAGGATTACCCCATCAAGAACGACAATGGTGTCTGCGCCCAGCACCCATTCTTCCGGATACTGTTGAGCAACTTGTTTAGCTTTCGCAGCTGCCCAATGCAAAGCATGGAGGTGAGGTGCCATGCCGCTTTGGTTGGATTCCCTCAGCTTGCTGGGGACTATCCGAAAAGATAGCCCTACTTGGCGCAAGAGTTCTTGGCGACGAGGTGAGGCAGAGGCGAGAATAAAGTCTTCATTGTTGCTGCTCTTATTCATTTTTTTCAATCGTTATTATTTCAGCTGGTTCTGGCAACTTAAAGAGGTGGCGGGCGTTAAAGGTTGTTTGCCGGGCAACGTCAGCCAAAGGCAGCTTTTTCAAATAGGCGATCTTCTCTGCTGTATGGACGAGGAAAGCGGGTTCATTGCGCTTGCCCCGTCTAGGCACTGGGGCCAGAAAGGGAGCGTCTGTTTCTAATAGCAGCCTGTCGAGAGGACAATTGAGAGCCACCTGCTGAAGTGTTTGTGATTTGGCAAAGGTGACCGGACCTGCGATGGAAAGGTAAAAGCCAAGATCAAGGCATCTCTGCGCAAACGACCAGTCCCCGGAAAAACAGTGCATAACCCCTCCGATTTCCCATGCTCGTTCGTCCCGCAAGGTCTGAAGTATTTCTTCATGAGCGTCACGATCGTGGACGACTAGTGGGAGATCAAGTTGTCGCGCCAAGCTGATTTGGTCACGTATGCATGAAAGTTGCAGGGAACGCGGCTGATAGTTGCGGTAAAAATCAAGGCCGATCTCACCGTAAGCCACGACCTTTGATTTGCCTCCGAGTGCTATAAGCTCCTGGATATTTTCGAACGAGAGCTGACAAGCATTGTGGGGATGTATGCCCACTGTGGCGTAAACTTCCCTGTTGGCCTCAGCCAGTGAAACGGCCCGCCGCGAACTGGAAACTTCGATTCCAATGGTGATAATTTGCTCAACACCCGCTTCCTTGGCTCGTTTTAGGATGTCGCCCAGGTCAGCGGCAAAATCTTCGGAGTCCAAATGACAGTGGGTGTCAATAAGCATGTTTAGTGATAGCTAGCTAGAAGTAAGTAACCTTGGCATTTTGGGTTACCAGATCCGTCATCGCAAATCCGAAATCCGAATATCGAAATACGATTATCTACTTTGCTCCGCCGCATCTGTTGAGGGTTGGGCCATTCCCTCCGCTTACGCTCGGCCTGCTTCCCTTGTGGAGGGCAGGTCCTTCGAAGTGAGGAAGATGGCATTCCGAGCTACGGATGTGCCAGCCTTTGCGGGTTCATCAGGCTAGTGTTGGCCAATATATTAGGCAAAGTCTGGTCACATACGCCGCTGCGGCAATGGCCCAACCCTCAATCCCTAGCCATGCGGAGTTAAGCCGATAGGCGTATTTCGAATTTCGAACTTGATCGCGGCTTCGCCGCGCTCCCGCTGCACTATAGGGTGAAAAATAAGGGGTGTCAACGATTGGTTAATATTCAGTAGTGTCCATGCGGTGCAGGGGGAAAGAGCCGTGGATAAATAGTCCTCTAGCTATATTTGTTGTTTAATATGGCTTGCAGTTGAGATAAAAAGGAGTTGAAAAGGAGTTTAGCTCAATGGAGTCTTTTTGGATATTGGGGGCCGGGCGGTTCGGATCTCTTGCGCTAGCACGTATCCTCCAGCTAAAGAAGGATTCTCAAGTGCTAATAGTAGATCGTAATCGCAGGTCCCTGAGAGGGCTAGATGAAAAAAGAGTAGAGATAATCGAGCAGGATGCGATTGATTTTCTTTTGGAGCGCTCGGGTCAAGGGCCAGAGTGGATTGTACCGGCCATTCCAATCCACGTCGCCTTTGCTTGGCTCTGCCGGCAGTTGGACAGAGAGGGTAGGGTGAAACCAATACCGGTGCCATCTATAGTAGACCATCAAGTTCCCAATCCTATGAGGCAGGAGGCAAACGTCCTTTATGCAAGTATTGCCACCTTTCGCTGTCCTGACAACTGTGATGAACCGGTAGACTGTTGCACGGTGACAGGAGAGCCTCGTCTTGCTAATTTGTTTGATGTTTTTCGCCGGATCGAAATTGGGGGATATCTAATCCAGGTGGTTCGTAGTTACCAACTGGCGCCCGGTGTGGGCGGCTACCAGTTGTCGATCCTTTGGCGGCTTCTCGAGGAGGTGCGATCCACAGAAAAAGACGTCCTGATTGCAACCGCCTGCCGCTGTCACGGGGTGATCAATGCACTGAGATGGCAGCCCACTAACCACTGAATACGATGAATTGTGCGCTGTTGATAAGAAGATTAATTGTTATATGTTATTAGTTATACAAGAAAATTAAACTTCACGACTTTTGACATTAGTTTGGATGAGGAGTTTTCGAAAACGGACAACTAACGATTGGGGAATAACGAATGACTTCCTAGGCCTCGCCCGTATCGCCCAATATTCAGTACCCCTCTAATGCTAAGCGCTAGGCGCTATGCGTTATCTATTGACGGTATGGGTTGATGTCGCTATACTTTCAAAAAAATTAAGCACTAAAGGGGGTTATGAACCTGCTGAGGGCGCAAGTCACCGGTAGCGATTAGATTGTGGAGGACAAATGGGCGAAGCCCGGGTGGCGGTGCTGGATGCTATCCGCTCCAGAAGAAGTATTCGGAAGTACAGCGATGAATCGTTAAATGATGAGGATTTACGAGCCATCTTGGAGGCGGGTCGCTGGGCGCCCTCCGGATTGAACAACCAGCCATGGCGTTTTGCGGTTGTTCGAGATGCGGAAGTAAAGGATGAGATTGCCGAGCAGACCCGGTATGGGGAAATCATACGTGGAGCCCCGGTCATCATCGCGGTCTTTATGGATAACGAAGTCAGCTACGACCGGGTCAAGGACTGCCAGTCAATAGGTGCCTGCCTGCAGAACATGTGGCTAGCTGTCCACGCCTTGGGACTGGGAGGCGTTTGGATCGGTGAAATATTGAAGAACAAGGAAAAGGTGGCTGATATTCTCAAGGCGCCCGAGACGTATGAATTAATGGCGATTTTGGCCGTTGGGCATCCGCAAGATCGGAAACAGAAGTCCCACAGAAAATCTGTCTCAGAGCTCATCTTCAAGGAGTTATGATAGCAAAATAGATCGCAACCGCTCGGGGTTTTGTGGGATGGAGGTTTTGCCCTGGTAAGAATAGCTTAGAACTCTTTATTGTAAACAAAAGGTTAGGTTGCAGAGAGATAGCCCCAGTGGGGGAAAAGGGGGGGAAGACATGAAAATTGATGGTCGTGCTCCAATTGGTTATCATTTGCTTGTTTGGGTGCTTTCGGTTTTTCTCCTTGTTGGTGCCGGGTGTGCGAGCATGAAAAAATCAGAAAGCTCGCCTGAGGCAACCACCGAAGAAAAGAGCGCGGTTAAGGGACCAGTGCCCCTTTACTACGACTTCCCTGATATCCTGATTCCCTCTGAGCTAACCATGGAGAAGAATAACTCTTTTGTCTACAGTTCACCCTCTTTTACCGCGGGTGTCCTGGTGTTTAAGGGCCGGGTGACAGGAGAATCTTTAGTCAATTTCTTTACTACTAACATGGCTAAAGATGGTTGGATACTTAAGTCCAGCTTTCGCTACCGTCGCGTTATCCTTAATTTCGAGAAGGGTGAACGTAGCTGCCTGATAAGTATTGCCGAATATTCGCTGGACACCAAAGTTGAGATTTGGGTGGCACCCCAGATAACCGCATCGATGCCCTGAACTCAGCCATTAGCGCTTAGCTGACGGGTGACTAGTTGAGAAATTTATGGCCGAATTAAAAGACCGAAAGATTCTACTCGGGGTGACGGGCGGCATCGCCGTTTACAAAGCCTTGGAGTTGACGAGGCTTTTAGCCATAGAGGAAGCCCGCGTCCGGGTAGTAATGACCCGCAGCGCCATGGAGTTCGTCCAACCCCTTTCTTTCCAAGTGCTTTCAGGCCAGCAGGTTTGCACTAATCTTTTCGATCTCGAGGCAGAATCACGAATCGGCCACATCCAGGTGGCCACGGAGGCAGAGCTGGCAGTAATCGCTCCCGCTACCGCCAATATCATCGGTAAACTTGCACACGGTATTGCCGACGATTATTTGACTACAACCCTGCTGGCCTGTACCGCTCCCAAGATCATCTGCCCGGCAATGAATGAGAACATGTTTGCGAACCCGACGGTTCAGGAAAATCTAGCTAAGCTCAGAGGCTGGGGTTTCATTCAGGTTGGCCCCGATTCCGGTGATCTGGCCTGCGGCGTCCAGGGACTAGGTCGTTTGGCTCAGCTGGATGAGATCCTGGAGTTGATCTATCAAGTACTAACAGTTCCATCTCTCAAAGGAAAAAGGGTTTTGGTGACAGCCGGTCCCACAAGGGAGATGCTGGATCCGGTGCGCCACCTAACAAACCCTTCCTCGGGAAAAATGGGATATGCTCTGGCGAGAGTGGCAAAAAGGAGGGGGGCCGAAGTGACCCTGGTAAGCGGACCAACATCCATTACCCCGCCCCATGGCGTGAAGGATGTCCAGGTTACCACTGCCCAGCAGATGCATGAAGCCGTTATGGCAGAATTCCCCCAGAAGGACGCTGTGGTGATGGCTGCGGCAGTTTCTGATTACCGGCCGAAAGTGGCCGCATCCGAGAAGATGAAGAAGGTCAAAGGCGCTGAATCCCTGAAGTTAGAGCGGACTGAGGATATTCTTTTTCGTTTGGGACAACTTAAAGCAGACCAGATTCTAATTGGCTTTGCAGCTGAGACTGAGAACCTGCTGGAGAATGCCAGGGAGAAGCTTCAGCGGAAAAACCTAGATTTTATTGTGGCCAATGATCTTACCGCAGCCAACGCCGGCTTTGCCAGCGATACCAACGAGGTAACCATATTGTGGCCAGCTGGTGAGATGGAGACCCTGACCATGGCAACCAAGGAAGAGGTCGCCAAGCAGATCTGGGATCGGGTGGAGCGTCTGTGGCAGCGGTGAGGGGATCAGCGATTATAAAGGCGTAGGATTAGTCAATCTTCAGTCTTTGGGTATTTATCAAACCTGTTATAATGAATCTCAAAAGAATTTATATTGGGCAAGAGGAGCATGTGCTCTGCCGATCATACTGCAAGAGGCAGCCATGGAGTAAAGTTGGAAAGATCGACACGCCAACGTCTCGCTGAGTTGGCAAGTTCCCTACGCCAACATCTCGGTTACCAGGCCATAATGGGACTGGAATGGTTACCATTCCAGTCCCGCCCGCACCCGCAGGACATCCCAGAAACCCTGGAACAAATTCGTGCTGACTTGGGGGAATGTGTACGCTGTAGACTTCACGCTGATCGCACTCACCTAGTGTTCGGGGAGGGAAGCCCCGCAGCAAAGGTGGTCCTAGTTGGTGAGGGCCCAGGTCAGGAGGAGGATCGGCTAGGTAGGCCCTTTGTGGGCGCTGCTGGTAAGTTGCTTGACCTTATTATCGCCGCCATGGGGAGGCGACGCCATGAGATCTACATTTGCAACGTGATCAAGTGCAGACCACCTGGAAACCGGAATCCGCATCCGGATGAAATTCGAGAGTGCGGCCCCTTTCTGAGGCGTCAACTTAAAGCCATACGTCCCAAGGTCATCTTGGCTTTAGGAAGTTTTGCTGCCCAATTTCTGCTCTCTTCACAGCAGCCTATCTCCAAGATTCGCAATCGGGTCCATCAGTTTGAGGGAATCCCTGTGGTACCCACCTACCACCCCGCGTACCTACTCCGCAATCCAATCCAAAAGCGCCAGGTCTGGGAGGATGTCCAGTTGCTGCTGTCTCTGGCACGGGGGAACAACTAGGAGTGTGGGCGGTATAGGTCTGCAGCATGGCGAGCTGTACCCGGATTGTGCATGGTCATTCCGGTTCGAAGCAAGGAGAAGCCGAGCCAAGTGGTTAGAAAGGACAACAAGATGCGGTTTGCAATAAGGTTGGATGGATCCATCAAAAGGTGGCTAGCTTTGTCGTTACTAGGGGGATCTTGGCTTATTCTCCTCCTGATTTGTGCACTTCCTTTTACGCAAGCGGCTGATAAACACATTAAGGTTATTCGTATCGAGGAGAGCATAAATCCGGGAACCGCTGCCTATTTGGCGAGAGGAGTAGAGCAGGCAGTGGATGACGAGGCAACTATTGTGGTAGTTCAGCTGGATACGCCTGGCGGTTTGGTTTCCTCCATGCGAACCATGGTCAAAACAATCATGAATGCCCCAATTCCAGTGGTGACTTTCGTTTCGCCCAGCGGCGCCCAGGCTGCTTCCGCGGGGGTTTTTGTTGTCATGGCTGCTGACATTGCCGCAATGGCGCCAGGCACCAATATAGGCGCAGCCCATCCAGTGGTGGCCGGTGGTAAGGAGATGGATGAAACCATGGACACCAAGGTGGTCAATGATTTGGTGGCTTTCATCAAGAGTATTGCCACCCAGCGTGGCCGCAACGCTGAGTGGGCTGAGGAAGCCGTGCGTGAAAGCGTCTCAGTTACAGCCGAGGAAGCCTTGAAGCTCAAGGTTATTGATCTGGTTGCCCGAGATATGGAGGAACTGCTGGCGAAACTGGAGGGCTGGACGGTTAAAACCAAGGCGGGTGAAAAGAAGCTGGCGCTCAAGGGGCTTCCCATCCAGAGGGTTGAGGAGAATCTGCGAGATAAGGTTCTCAAGACCATTAGCAATCCGAATATAGCCTATTTGTTGATGCTCATCGGCTTGGCGGGTCTCTACTTCGAACTTTCTCATCCAGGTGCTATTTTCCCCGGAGTGATTGGCGGAATTTGCCTGATTCTAGCCTTCTATGCATTTCAGACCCTTTCAGTGAATTATGCCGGTGTCCTTCTGATAATCCTTGGTGCCATTCTCTTTCTGCTCGAGATCAAGGTGACCAGTTATGGTTTGCTCAGCATTGGAGGGGTGATCTGTCTAACCTTGGGCTCGATTATGCTTTTTAATACAGGAAGCACAGGTTTACGGGTCTCCTGGAGTGTATTGATTCCGGCGGTAATGGTTATCTCCGGCTTTTTCATAACTGTGGCATTGCTTGCACTGCGGGCTCACATGGCCAAGCCGCGGACAGGTTACCAGGGATTGATCGGCGAGATAGCGGTGGCCCAAGAGCCTCTGGCGCCAGATGGAAAGGTGTTTGTGCATGGGGAACTGTGGAATGCCACCTGCGAGGATATTGTCCCTGAAGGTGGTAGAGTGGAGGTTGTTGAGGTGGAAAATTTGTGGTTGAAAGTCCGAAAAATAGGTGATACAAAGCAATGATTTAGTCGCCCGCGGCAAGGGTTTACAGCGTTACTTGCCGCATTAACAGGAGGATGGCATGCCTTATTCCATCATTTTCTTGGTGGTACTTGTAGTTCTTTTCCTCGCCAGTGCAATTCGTATTCTCAACGAGTATGAGCGGGGGGTTATATTCCGACTGGGTCGGGTCATGAGTAGGGCCAAGGGACCCGGACTTATCATTATCATTCCTGTAGTTGATCGGCTGGTGAAAATTAGCCTCCGGTTGGTGGCCATGGACGTTCCGCCTCAAGATGTCATTACCCGAGATAACGTTTCTGTCAAGGTCAACGCGGTGATTTATTTCCGAGTGATGGATTCCATTAAAGCGGTGGTGGAAGTGGAAAATTATCTTTATGCCACATCACAACTGGCCCAGACCACCCTGCGCAGCGTCTGTGGACAGGCAGAGCTGGACGAACTGCTGTCTGACCGGGAAAAGATCAATACGCAACTCCAGGAGATCCTGGACAAACACACCGATCCTTGGGGTGTAAAAGTAACAACCGTGGAAGTCAAACACATCGACTTACCCCAAGATATGCAGAGAGCCATGGCTCGCCAAGCTGAGGCAGAGCGAGAGCGACGCGCCAAGGTTATCAATGCTGAAGGTGAGCACCAGGCGGCGACCAGACTAGCCGAAGCAGCCGCTATCATTGCTGAACATCCTATGGCCCTCCAGCTGCGCTACCTGCAAACCTTGCGAGAGGTTTCTGCTGAGAACAATTCCACCACTCTTTTTCCGATTCCAATCGATCTGTTCAAACCATTTGTGCAGCTGCAGGAAATGTTTGAAAAGACCAAAAAGGAAAACTCCAGCACTTGATGAGATCGCAGAAGGTGCCGGATTTTGAGCCTAGAAAAGCAAAGGAGTTGGGGTAGATGACGGAAAAGGAGAAAAAGCAGCCAAAAGAGGCAAAAGAGCCTAAAGCGGAAAAGCAGCCAAAAGAGGCAAAAGAGCCTAAAGCGGAAAAGGAAATAAAAGAGGCAAAAGAACCAAAAGCGGAGAAGGAGCCAAAAGAGCCTAAAGCGGAAAAGGAATCAAAAGAGCCTAAAGCGGAAAAGGAAATAAAAGAGCCAAAAGAGCCTAAAGCGGAAAAGGAATCAAAAAAGGAAGAAGAGCCTAAAGAGAAAAAAGTAACAAAAGAGAAAAAAGAAAAGCCCTTGGACCGAATGACGGCCAAAGAGCTGCGTGAGATGGCACTGGGCCTCGAAGGTATCGTCGGCGTTCATGCCATGAATAAGAGCGAGCTGATTGCGGCCATCAAGAAAGCCAAAGGGATTGAAGACAAGAAAGTGCGACGGACCGATAGTGATGTTCGTTCCATCAAGCGGAAAATAAAAGAGCTGCGCAACCAACAAGAGACCATGAGAGAAGCAGGGGAAAAAGACAAGGTTCAGATTCTCAGGCGGCGGATTAGCCGGCTTAAGAAGAGGACCCGCCGAGCTGCTATGGCCGGTTAGAGCGACTGCCTCTATTTCATGGCGAAGGCAGTATTCTTTCCATAGTTCTGATCCAATTTGTTGGCAAGATAACTACTGCTGAGCGGAGGAGCCGAGAACTTTATTATGGACCGACAACAGGCCCTCGATCTGTTACATGAACACGTCAAGGCCAACAATTTATTGAAACACTGCCTGGCCACGGAGGCGGTGATGCGGGCCTTGGCCGAACGGCTGGACGAACCCGTTGACCTTTGGGGCCTCGCGGGACTGCTTCACGATTTAGATTATGAAGAGACTGCGGGGCAGCCCTCAGAGCACGGGTTGAGGACAGCTGCAATTCTAGCCGACAGTGATTTGCCGCCCGAAGTGATCACGGCCATCAAGGCGCATAATGCCGAAGTTCTGGGTGTGGCGCGAAGCTTTAAAATGGATTTTGCCCTCAGCTGTGCCGAGTCTATTACCGGCCTGGTTGTTGCCACAGCTCTAGTCTACCCTGACAAACGTTTGGCGAGTGTAAAGCCCAAATCCATTGTTAAACGCATGAAACAAAAAGATTTCGCCAGACGGGTAAATCGTGACCAAATCAGACTCTGCGAGGAGATTGGTGTTCCACTCGCAGATTTTGCCGAATTGAGCCTGCGGGCCATGCAGGGTATTAGCGAAGAACTGGGACTTTAACATGGCACCATATTTGTCGAGGTTGGTACCTGCCCAGCCGTTTATGGCTGAGTTGAAGAAAGCAATCGGGTTGGGTACTATGGGTATGGGACACGGATCAATAGTTGAGGTGGCCGTTAGCGGCCACGCTATTTCGCTAGGATAATTTACAGAAAATGGACGTGATCAAGAAAAGACGACTGATTGCCGCAGTTGCCGCCGTGTACGGCTATCTGAGGAGCCAGGAAGAACAACAGCTTGCCATGGCAGCCGCGGATCAACGGATGCCCGCGCCGCCTGTGGTGGCGGTCAGTCTCTGGCCCGCCTCAGGGAGACAGGCTACGATGGAGATGCGCAGACTTCTACAGCTGCGCATGATACGTTAAAAAATTTGGTTCTAGTCTCATAGCTCACACCGATTATGCGGCGGCACTGCGTGTCAACAAACTGGCAATACCCTCATGGATATTTGCCAACTGACGATTCGCAACCCGGGAGCGAAAGAGTTCCAGCGTTTTGGAGCCGTTTTCTAAACGGCACCGTAAAGGAGAGGTTAGAAGGAGAACATCATGTCGGACAAACATGGAAAGTTGACGGCCGGAATGGTGGAAGAGGAAGTAAAGGTGACCAATCCGGTCAAGATCCAGGATTTAACTTTTCGCGATGGGCATCAGTCGCTTTTTGCTACCAGGGGACGCACCGAGGACATGATACCCATAGCGGAGGAGATGGATAAGGTTGGCTTCTGGGCCTTGGGGGTATGGGGAGGAGCGACCTTTGACTGCATGCACCGTTTTTTAGGGGAGGATCCCTGGGAACGGCCGCGGACATTGAAGAAGTATGTCAAGAATACGCCACTACAAATGTTGCTGCGGGGTCAGAACTTGGTGGGGTATCGCAACTACGCCGACGACGTGGCCGAGGCGTTTGTAGAGCGGGCAGCCATAAATGGTATCGATGTTTTCCGGGTTTTCGACGCGGTGAATGATTTGCGTAATTTTGAGACCGTTGTGCCAATAATCAAGAAGATGGGCAAACACTTTCAGGGGGCCATCTGCTATTCCCTGACCGAACCGCGGATGGGCGGTCCGGTCTACAACATCGAATACTATGTCAAGAAAGCTAAACAGCTCGAAGATATGGGTGCAGATACGGTGTGCATCAAGGACATGGCCGGTCTGATTTCGCCCTATGATGCCTACATGCTGGTCAAGGCACTGAAAGCGTCGGTGAAAGCCCCCGTCCACCTCCACAGCCATTTTACCTCGGGCCAGTCGTGCATGGCATTGCTTAAGGCAATTGAGGCTGGGGTAGACATTGTCGATACCTGCCTGTCCCCCTGGGGCTATCGCACCTCGCATCCGGCTTTGGAGCCCCTGGTAATGGCCCTTAAGGGCACCAGTCGAGATCCCGGCTTTGATATCAAGCACCTGGCAATGCTCACCGAGCACATGGAGAAAATTTCTCCCAAATACCGTCACCTTCTGGATGACACCAAGATGTCTGTTATAGACATCAATGTGCTCCTGCATCAGACGCCCGGTGGCATGCTTTCAAATCTGGTCAACCAGCTCCGTGAGATGGATGCCTTGGATCGTATCGACGAGGTGTTTGCAGAGCTGCCAAGGGTGCGTAAGGAATTGGGACAGGTGCCCCTGGTCACCCCAACCAGCCAGATTGTTGGGATCCAGACGGTCAACAATGTCCTATTTGATACCGAGGATGAACGCTATAAGATGATCACCGCCCAAGTTAAGGATCTCTGTTATGGGCTGTACGGCGAAACTCCCGTGCCCGTAGACCCCGAGGTCCAGAAAAAGGCACTGAAGGGGTACGCTCGTGGAGAAAAGCCCATAAAGACCAGGCCGGCGGATGTGTTGGAGCCAGAGTTCGATAAGGCCAAAGCCTTGGCTAAAGGACTGGCCAAAGACATCGATGATGAGCTGATCGTTGCCCTTTATCCCACCACCGGCATTCGTTTCTTGAAATGGAAGTACGGCGAAGAGGAAATCCCGGACGAAGTAAAACCCAAGACCCTGGAAAAGGTTCAGGAAGAAAATCGGCTGGTGGCCCTGGCAAGAGCGGGTAAACTGGTTGAAAAGGTTGAAAAGATAGCACCGGAGAAGGGCCCAGGAATCCGCACTTTCAACGTTTTTGTGGATGAGGAGTATTTCGAGGTTGAAGTGGACGAGGTGGGTGGTGCACCCGTGGTGACGGCGGTTACGCCGATGGCGCCCCCAGTTGCGCCAACGCCTGCTCCTGCTGCAGTTGCGCCTGCTGCTCCTGCACCGACTCCTGCGGCTGCACCGGCTGAGCCCAAAGTTAAGCCAGCGGTGGAAGGTGGCACCGCCATCGAAGCGCCCATGCCGGGAATGATTATTCGCTATGAAGTTAAAGAGGGTGATTCGGTAAATGAGGGAGATGTGGTACTCATCCTTGAGGCCATGAAGATGGAAAATTCCATCACTGCGCCTACTGCTGGGACCGTGCTTTCTATCCCTTTCAAGAATGGCGACTCGGTTCAAAAGGGGAATACGCTGGCAGTTATCGGCTGAAATTCGCTAAAGTCAACAGAAGGGGCGGACCTCAACCATTCAGCGGGTTCGCCCCTTTCTGACTTAAGGAGGCCTAGGGTTAAACCACAACCGCTCTGGGGATTCGAGGGGGAAAATAGTATGACAGCAGCCCCGGTATTTGAAACCAACTTCAGTAACCTTACCTTGCAAGGCCGTGGAAAGGTGAGGGACATATATGATTTGGGAGAGCACTTGCTTATTGTAGCCACCGACCGGATCTCTGCCTACGATGTGGTAATGCCAACGCCAATCCCGGACAAAGGGAGGATTCTCACCAAAATCTCCACCTTCTGGTTCAGAGCTCTGGCCGACTTGGTTGACAATCATCTAGTTACAACAGAAGTAGAGGAGTTACCGGAGCAATGCCAGCAATATGCGGGAGAATTAGCCCAGCGGAGCATGTTGGTGAAGAGGGCTGAACCCCTGCCGGTGGAATGTATTGTCCGGGGCTATCTCAGTGGATCCGGGTGGAGGGATTATCAGAAGCACGGCTCGGTTTGCGGCATATTGCTTAAAGACGGCCTCGTGGAGTCGGCTCGCCTAGACACTGCAATATTCACCCCATCGACAAAGGCTGAAAAGGGCACCCATGACGAAAACATCGACTTTGCTGCCCTCTGCGACAAGGTGGGGACGAATTTGGCAGAAGAGCTCCGTGATCTCAGCATGGCCCTCTATGAGAAAGGGGCCGCCATGGCCAGGCAAAGTGGCATTCTCATTGCCGATACCAAGTTTGAGTTCGGCCTCGTCGCTGGTAAGTTGACTCTTATTGATGAGGTACTCACTCCAGATTCGTCAAGATTCTGGCCGGCGGACAAATATCGACCCGGTGGCAGCCAGGAGAGTTTCGACAAACAGTATCTGCGTGACTACTTGGATCGGTGCGGCTGGGATCACAGCCCGCCGGCGCCTGAGCTGCCCGACGAGGTGGTGCGCAATACCAAGACCCGCTACCTGGAGGCTCTGGAACGTCTCACCGGAGGGTAGGAGCGGGACCATGCCCACAACAAAGTTTAGGTTTATTCAGTTCGCTGAGGTGGACTGGAATGACGCCGTTTGTCTGATCACTTACGGCCCACTTCCCGATAAGCTGTTCCTTTCCATTAAAGCCGTTGGTTTACTGCAAAAACCCCTGCTACAGCGCAAAGAAAACGGTCTTTTCAGAATAATTTGTGGAAGTCGTCGGCTGGCAGTTAGCAGGGAACTGGGACTGCAACCTTTACCCTGTCAAATTCTGCCCGACTCTTTACCGCTCCACACCTGCCTGCGTATGGCCATCTATGACAACCTGGCCCATAGGCGTTTGAACCCGGTTGAAAAGTCGTTGGTCCTCACCAAGATGGCCGATCATATGGACAAGTCCAAGCTGATCGAAGAATTCATGTCACCTCTCGATTTGGAGCCCAGTGTTATCCTGCTTGAGCGGTATGAGAAACTGGTGCAGTTGGAACCGTTCATTCTCGATTCTCTTGCCAGCGGTAGACTCAACGAACGGGTTGCCTTTGCCCTCACGCCACTGGAACAAACAGACCGCCTCGCCCTGTTTCAACTATTTCAAGAGCTCCCTTTCAGTGTGAGTGTAGAGGAGGAGCTGGTGGAGATGGTGGTGGAAATCGGGCGCCGGCAAGGGATCGGGCTGGCAGAGGTGATCAATTTGAGGGAGATTAGAGAGATAAGACAGGCAAATACTAGACCGGCTCGGCAAAGAGCTCAAGATATTCGCAGATATCTACAAACGCTTCGGTCACCCCGGCTTACCGCCCGAAAGGAGAGATTTGCCAAAGAAGTTCATGATCTTGGGCTTCCGGCAGGGGTGCGCTTGGTGCCTCCGCCTCATTTCGAGGGACCCAGATGGAGACTGGAGTGCGCTTTCGAGCGTGGTGACGAGTTAGCAGCTAGGCTTCGACATCTGGCTGAGTTGGCCGACCGAGGTGAATTCCAGCGAGTTATGAAAAGCGTATGTTGAGACTTAATGTCCTATGAACTATCGTCCGGAAAGACTGCTTATTGAAAAACCGGTGTCAGAGAGCCGTTTGGTCCAGCGAATCCTGGCAGCCATGAAAGATATACCGGTGGATTGGGTTGACCGGCTCAAAGATAATACCACCTCGAAGAATGGTAAGGTCCTGGAAATTGTGAAGTTTCAGGGACGTTTTATCAAACCCTGCCCCGGAACCCGTTTTTATACCTGCTGCGGTTATCAAATACTCAACCTAGGTTTCCAGTGCTCCCTAGGTTGCACCTACTGCATTCTTCAAAGCTATTTTCCAAATCCTAATTTGAGACTCTTTGGCAACCTCGAGGATATGTGGCAGCAGCTAGAAGAGCATCTTCAAAGCTCCCCCAGGCGGGTGCACCGTATCGGTACAGGCGAGTTTACCGACAGTTTGCTCCTGGATCCCTTGACCCGCATGTCCGAGGAACTGGTACCTTTTTTTGCCGCAAAACCCAATGCGGTCCTGGAACTGAAAACAAAAACGGCGCAGGTAGACCTTCTCAAGAGCCTACATCACCGCGGTCATACCATTGTTGCTTGGTCACTGAATCCGCCAAGTTTGATCGCCAGAGAGGAAGCTGATACTGCCACACTTGAGGAGAGACTGGAGGCAGCCAGACGCTGTCAGGAGTGGGGCTATCGCCTCGCCTTTCACTTTGATCCGCTGCTGGTTTATCCCAACTGGCAGAAAGGCTACAGGGATGTGGTTGATCATCTCTCTTCCATGGTAGACCCTGGTGGTATTGCTTGGATTAGCCTGGGGACCCTACGGTTCATGCCTTCACTGAAGCCGATTATTCGGCGTAACCATCCGAAAAGTACCATTCTTGAAGAGGAGTTCATTCCGGGTCTGGATGGAAAGATGCGTTATTTTCGCGATCTCCGGGTGGAAATGTATGGTTACCTCAGTCGGATGTTGCGTAACTGGCATAAGGATCTCTGTGTCTATCTCTGTATGGAAAGCAGCGATATTTGGCATGAATCTCTGGGATTTGATCCGGCGGAATGCGGTGGTCTCAGTGATATGTTGGACGGGCAGGCTTTGCCCTGAATCGA
>JASFEM010000031.1:0-27119 GCA_050124835.1 Syntrophobacterales bacterium
TTCAAAGATCGAAAGAGCTTCGATATGAACGAACTAGTTAAGAGTCGGCCACCATGCCCCAGATGCGGTGAAATGACCAGCTACAGTAAGGAAAATATATGTATCCAGGACGACAAGGGGGGATTCATCTGTATTGATATCTAACTCTAGCAGATCATTTCAACGCAACAACAAGATCCTCCCCAACCCGTCCGTCACCGAAACAACAACCCTTGCTCCATAAATAGCCTGCCCCCCTATGTGGTTGTACGCTCGGCGAATTCAGAGGACTTTCCTGAAGTAAAGAACTATCTTGAAAGTTCCCTGAGAAACAACGTCCCCTCCTACTCTTCCCCCTCTTTTCCCCCGATTTTATTTGACATCGACGGTGCATTCTGCTACGTCATTTACGCGCATCTCACAAAAAGTGGATGATTCGAGCGTATGGAATCAAGTTTGTCTTTGGACCCAAACACGTGCAACCGTCGGCAGCTAGACGGAAATCCGGGTTTTCTCCTTCCAGTTGGGCAAGGTAGAGGAAATGACCGAACGAGGATATCAATTGCTTCAAGATACGGTGGAAAGGCTTTTGCGCAGGCATGCCACCGCCCATCTCAGGAATATCCTCAGAAAAACCCACCCAGCTGACATAGCCTATCTTTTCAAACTCCTGAATCAAGATTCAGCCCGCACCATCTTTGAACTCCTTCCGAATGTCGAAATTGCCGCTGACGTATTGTCAGAGATGCAACCCGCTTTGCGCACGCAATTCCTTCAACAACTTGACCTCAATCGTCTGGTAGAGATCTTGTCTGCAATGGCAGACGATGACGCCGTGGACCTACTGTCCGATTTGCCTGAGGATTTTCGCGAGCAAATCCTCGTCCTCATGTCGCACAAGGATACCGAGGAGGTTGTCGCCGGACTCTTGAGCTATCCGGAAGATTCAGCCGGGCGCATTATGACCACCGATTATCTGGCTCTTCCGGAAACGATGACGGCACAGGAGGCTATACAAGAAGTCCGCACGGCATCGGAAACCGAGATGGTTTTTTATGTTTATGCACTCGACCAGGAAGGACGGCTTTCAGGTGTGGTGTCATTGCGCGAACTCGTAGTCGCCACGGACCAAACTCCCCTATCGCGGTTTATGACTCGCGAAGTGGTGAGGGTAACCGTAACGACGGATCAAGAGGACGCAGCCCGGCGGGTGTCGCGTTACAACCTCTTGGCGATGCCGGTTGTGGATGATCAGGAGATTCTGGTGGGGATCATCACCGTGGATGACATCATAGATGTTTTGCGGGAAGAGGCAACCGAAGACATCCTCAAAATGGCAGGCACCTCAGAAGAGGAGGTCAGTTCTTTCTCGGTGTGGCGAAGCGTGAGGGTGCGCCTACCCTGGCTTTTTGCTGCCTGGCTGGGCGGCGTTATTGCAATCAAAATCATCGGTGGCTTCGAAGTTCACTTCCAGGAAAAAATTGCCTTGTTTGCCTCACTGGCCGCCTTTATTCCCGTCATTATGGGCATGGGAGGTAATATCGGTACCCAGAGCCTGTCCATTACGGTTCGCGGCCTCGCCACCGGCAGGATCGACCCAAAGTTATTATGGCGGGTGGTGTTCAAGGAAATCCGGGTCGGGTTGTTACTCGGCCTGACCTATGGTCTCCTGCTTGCCCTTGTCGGGTGGGTGTTGAATAAGAACGTAGCTTTGGGCGCAGCGGTCGGTATCGCAATGTGTGGCAACATGACCCTTGCTGCAGTGGTGGGCACCTTCCTGCCCCTGTTGGCGGTGAAGCTACGCATTGACCCTGCGGTGGCATCCGGCCCCTTCGTTACCACGAGTATAGACGTTCTCGGGGTAACGCTGTACTTCTTAACTGCCCTCCTGATCATTACGTGATGCCATACAAATACCGATTTTAGCTGGGTGAGCTGAAATTAGACCAGCTTTAGAAGTCTTCTTTCATGTCCATTCACTCTCTCAACCTAACCATTTCTTGTGCTTTCTTGATTGCTGAAGTTGGCCCCACAAATACCACGTGATCACCTACCTCGATCTTGGTATCCCCCCGTGGCACAACGAAATCCTTTCCCCGTATAACTGCTGCCACAACGCAGTCCCTGGGAATATCTATATCTCGTATGAGTTGGCCAGCAATTCTGGCCTTCTGTGGCACCACAACGCCCACGAGACTGGCAACACCGCTCGATATCTCGAAGAGTTCGGCCACACCTGGTCTATCGAGGTAGTTTTCCACCATTGCCGCCGTTGCCCAGGGTGCGCTGATAGCTACCACGTCGTTCTCCTCCAGTAGGGGCAAGTAGTCGGGATCCTGGACAATAGCGATAACCTGTGAAATGCCAAGCCGCTTTGCCTGAAGCGCCACAATCACATTACGGCCATCGTCTTCTGAGGCGGCGATAGCAACATCTATGTTTTCCAACCCTACCTGTTCGATGATTTCTTTCTTGGTGCCGTCTCCCTGGTAAATGGGCGCATTGAATAGCTGCTCCAGTTCTTTGCAGCGGGCCTCGTCCTCCTCAACAAAGGTGATCTGATGCTCCGAAGAGCGAAACAGCAGCCAATATTCATCCCTCGCCATAAGCCTTTTTGCGATATTTTGGCCCTGACGTCCGCCATCGATGATAAGAACACGCATTCTCTTTCTCCTCCTTAAAAGGATCCATTCCCTCATCCTTTGAGCAACAGCCCCATGTAATGCCCCTAAATCGGCACGGTTTGTTGGCCGGATGAGATACACCCCTGCCCCAACAAACGTTAGTATACCACCCAAAACGAAGCTCCTCAGTTCCAAGGCGGGAACGAAAAGCCAGCAAGCGAGCATGCCGCAAATGGGAACCAAGGGAAAAAGAACGACTTTGAACGGGCGGCGCAAATTTGGCATTTTCTTGTGGAGAGCTATGGCGCATAAATTTACCACCCCCTGGCCCATGAGGTATCCGAAGTCACTGACTGAGGCAACAAACTTCACAATTCCAGAAGAACCGAAAACGATCACGGCGGAGGCACAAATCAACAGTGCTATGTGGGGGGTGCGGAATCGTCTGTGCAGTGTTGCAAGAAACCGGGGAAAATGGCCGTCCCGGCCAAGCGCATAAAGAATTCGGGCGCTAGCTCCCAATGTCACGCTAAAAGCTGAGAGGCTCGCCATTATGGTGGCAACGATTCCAGCCCAACGACCCCAAGGACCAAACAACCGATCGGCGGTAAAGATAAAGGGAACAGGGCTCTCAGCCAGCTCAGTGTAATGAACAGTACCCATCATGGTAAAAATGACGAAAATGTATATGGCGATCCCAACCCCAAGGGTAATAATAATTGCTCGCGGTATGGTCTTGCCAGGTGCTTCGATTTCCTCGGCAGCCACCGTAATCAGGTCGAAGCCGACGTATGAAATGTAGATAAGCGCCATTCCAGGTACGAAAGGAGAGTATCCCATTGGGGCGACAGGGCTGAGGTTTTGTGGTTCCAGGTGAAAGAGACCCAGAGAGGCAATTATCACGAGAATCGCCAGTTCTACCAAGTTCATAATGGTTATGAGTTTCAACGCCTCTGACATTCCCCAGAAATTAACACTGGCAAAAACGATCGTGGTAACCAGAACCAGCAGGCTGATATTGACACCGGGCCAAAAATAGGCTCGGATGGTAAGCGCAAAAATAAGGGCATACATGGCACAGGCGAGAGTGTTACCGATCCAGAAGAACCAACCGGTAAGAAATGACACTGGCTTGGGGAGGATGCGGCTTGCGAACGAGTACCCGCCGCCGGCCAGTGGGATGGCTGCCCCGAGTTCGCTATAAGTAAGTGCGGTAAAAAGCGTCAGAAGCCCCATGGCGAGATAAGCAAAGACGCCGAGCGGGCCAACCATGTGGGCCAGTTCACCCGGAAGTGCAAAGATACCGGGGCCCATCATAGCACCAATACCAATCATTACAGCCATAAACAGGCCTATGTTGCGTTTAAACGCAAGCTGTTCCGCCACCTTCTTCTACTCGCCACCTGGGGTCAGAAGTACAAACATAAATAAAAACAGCAGGAACGGAAACAAGTCGCTCTGAAACCATGTAGGGGTTGGTTCAGGGCTGGAAATTTCTCACGGTTGATTGCTCGCTTTCTTGATTGAGTGAAATCCACCAAAGAAAAAGAGCCAAAGCTACTCCCTTGGTATGTAGATGTTATGAAGTATTTTAAATAATTGGGGTTTAGAGAGTGGCTGTGGTATCTTAGCTAAACACGCACCAGTAAGCTCGCCGCGACGCCATTGAAGTGTTGCAGCCATCTGCTGGCGCTCTCGTCTCCTTGTTCCGCCCTGGCCTGAAACTCTCCATAGGTAGTCTGCAATATGTCGTAACACACATTCTGCGCCTTCCACAAATTTACTTCAAAGGGCAGACGGCCAACCAGTGAAGCGGCAGCTTCCAATTTCTTGAGCAGAGAAAGATCGCTCGGATCTGCAGCAAGTTGCGCGGCCAAGCGCTCTAGAGCCTGCCTGAAGCCATATTCCAGGGTGGGCAAGTCCAAGGAAATGCCCTCGGATTCAGCCTCATGCATGAGATATTCAATGCGATCCAGGTTAAGTCCATCATTTTCGAATGCCCTGTTCATACTCGCATTCATGACGAACTCGGCAGCCGTGGTAAATGCCCTGGGTGGAGGGCTATCGGTATCTTTAAGAAACCGCAATAGGGGGGCATGACGCTCGTAAAGTTGGCGGTAGACCGAGTCCGCCTCCTCCAGAGTCGTCTCGAGGATCACGTCCAATATCTTTCTTTGATCATCAGGGAAAAGGGACTTGAGGGTATAAGTAGAAGCAGCGAAATTCTTGTCCAAAACCCGTATGGTGTCGGCAAAGTCAGCTCTGCCGAAGGCAGCCGACATCTCCCTAGCCATGGTCAGATATGAATTGTCATCCGAAAATTCTCGCACGCCCCCGCTCAGATTGTGGTCTCCCAGGTGGATGACGGCAAAGCCGAGTTCACCAGATGCAAGGGTAACCTGAGACATAACCTTAATCTTTCCCAGGACCAACCTGGCCCTACCCGTTTCATAACTCTGATAATCCTGTCTTTCAACGATATAGCAGTAGATTTTGGCCGTTTCGGGATAGTCCTGAAAAAGTGAACACATGGCATAATGAGCCCCTACTCTTGCCAGGTCGAACATGGAGCCTCTTACCGAACTTTCATAGATCTGACTACCGTCGCCAACCTCGGGCCGGTTGCTTTGTGCTCCCTTTAGTTTTTCGAGAAAACTGGATTCAAGATTGTTGCCAAAGAGCTCCTGAGCGAGCTGCAGGACGCGGGCAGCATAGCTAATTATCTGAACCGTCTCGATACCAGCCAGATCGTCAAAAAACCAGCCGCAGCTGGTGTACATCAGCATGCTGTGGCGCTGCAGTTCCATGAGCTTCAAAACCGTAACCCTGTCGGTCTCAGTCAAAGGCGACAGTGCATGTCTCGCGAGAAATTGCTCGGCGACTTCGGTTGAACGTTGCAATACCACCTCTATGTAGTCGTTCCTGGCCAGCCAAGGATCCTTTAAGAGTGGGCCCGCCTTATCTTCGAACTGCGGCGTGATTGTGTCTCTAAGCCAATCCAGTGCCTCCCGCAAGAAAATCCG
Source organism: Syntrophobacterales bacterium (assembly GCA_050124835.1). Classification (GTDB taxonomy): domain Bacteria; phylum Desulfobacterota; class Syntrophobacteria; order BM002; family BM002; genus BM002. The sequence continues at coordinate 5,627 of JASFEM010000031.1, forward strand.
CCAAGTCTGATTCCAACCCGGCCGGTCACCTAAATTGCAGCCGCAATCTCCGCGCCATCGTTCAATCCCATGGGAACAACTCCACGAGGAGTTTTCAAAGATTTCCACCTCATATCTCGGAGGGTGTCGCTCCAGATATTCTCCATAATTGGTTAGATGTGCCAGATTGTTGGTCTCGATGTGATTGAGCGCGTAGGAAAGGGCCATGTCACCGAAGCGGTGATGGTGACCGTAGGTTTCACCGTCGGTGACAATGTGGACCAATTGGGGCCAGTCACGGTCTTCAGAAAAACCCTCAAGGAGCTTTTTTGCGAAAGATTCGCCGTTGCGCAATATTTCCTCGAACGCCACTGCGCGCGACGTAGCGCCATTATAAAATAAAAGGGAAATGGAGCGGCCCGAAGGCAGTCGAAGCAGATAGGCCATGGAGGAATCAATCTTCTCGCCCGTCACATCCTCCCAGTCCCCATCCTTAATATCTCTAATTTTCTGGGCTTGCCGCGGTGCGAGAATGGTGAATTGCACGCCCAGTTCAGCCATAATCTCCAGACTTTCAAGATCAACGGCGGTCTCAGGCAGCCACATACCCTCAGGCCTGCGTCCAAAGCGATGCTCAAAATCTCTTATGCCCCAGAGCACCTGGGTGTATTTGTCTGATCTATTGGCCAGGGGTAGGATGATATGGTTATAGGCCTGGGCCAGGGCCGATCCATGTCCTGAAAAAGTCTCTCGACTCCGGCGATCAGCCTCCAGTATGGCGGTATAGACTTGCGGTGCTTTCGTCTCCAACCAAGTGAGTAGGGTTGGACCAAAGTCAAAACTCATCCTGGCGTAGTTATTGACAATCCGCTCAATTAGACCCTGTTCATCCAGGATCCGGGAGGCAGAATTGGTGGCGTAGCACTCCGCCGTGATTTTTTCGTTCCAATCGTGGTACGGATAAGCCTCGTCCTGTTGCTCGATGACTTCAAGCCAGGGATTTTCCCGCGGTGGCTGGTAGAAATGACCGTGGATGCAGATGTAGCGTTCCATAGATACAAATCACCCTTAGTTCTGTCGTGGAATTTATTTGCAGATTCGCAGGCAAGTGATGCTTGGTCGGGTTTCCATTGATTGAGGAATTTAGGCATTAATTACGATAAACTTAAGAAAATGATACCACTTTCTAAATGCCCCAATTCCTTGATCCCGGAATTCCCCACATCTCGCATCCCACATCTCACGTTTCGCCTTCACTCTTAAAAAAAACTGCCCCGAGAGGCGGCAGGGTAAGGTTCAGGTGGTAGGGGCGACCGTGTACCTCACCGGCTGAGGCCTCAATCCCGCCAAAATTGCCGTGGCCGCTGCCACCAAATTCCTCGGCGTCACTGTTGAGAATTTCGCGCCAGAATCCCCCCCTTGGTGCTCCCACCTTGTAGTTCAGTCGGGGCGTTGGCGTAAAGTTGAAAACGACCAGTACGATTTCATCCGTTGAACCCGCCTTACGAATAAGACTCAAAGTGCTCTGCTGTGTATCATTACAGTCGATCCACTCGAAACCGGCTGGATGAAAGTCAAGTTCGTGGAGAGCCTTCTCATTACGATAGGTTAGATTCAGGTCTTTAACCCATCGGCGCAGGCCAGCGTGCGGCTCGAACTCAAGTAAGTGCCACTCCAGGCTCTCTTCGTGGTACCATTCTCGCCACTGCCCAAATTCTCCACCCATAAAGATCAGTTTCTTGGCCGGCTGGGCGTACATGTGCCCGAACAAAAGTCTAAGGTTAGCGAATTTCTGCCAATCATCCCCAGGCATCTTCCCAAGCAGTGAGCCTTTGCCGTGTACTACCTCATCATGTGATAGCGGCAGAACAAAATTCTCGTTGAAGGCGTATAGTAGTCTGAAGGTCAATTGGTTGTGGTGATACTTGCGAAAGATAGGATCCTTGGACATGTAGGTCAACGTGTCGTACATCCAACCCATGTCCCACTTCATCCCAAAACCGAGACCGCCCACGTACGTAGGCCGCGAGACCATAGGCCAAGCCGTGGACTCCTCGGCAATCGTTTGCACATCTGGGTGGACTCGGTAGACTTCCTCGTTTAGACGACGCATAAAGGTAATGGCTTCGATGTTCTCACGACCACCGTACTCGTTGGGAATCCACTCACCTTCCTCGCGGGAATAGTCCAGATAAAGCATGGAGGCGACAGCGTCCACGCGTAGACCGTCTACATGATAAACATCCAGCCAGTAGAGCGCACTACTTATCAGAAAACTGCGGACCTCTGACCGACCATAGTTGAAAATAAAGCTTTTCCAATCTGGGTGAAATCCCTTTTGGGGGTCGGAATGCTCAAATAGATGCGTTCCGTCAAAAAAACCGATTCCGTGTTCATCGGTGGGAAAATGCGACGGCACCCAGTCCAAAATCACGCCGATGTCTTTTTGGTGCAGGTAATCGATTAAATACATGAAATCCTGCGGTGTTCCAAAACGGCTGGTGGGCGCGAAATATCCTCTAACCTGGTAACCCCAGGAGCCGTAAAAGGGGTGTTCCATCACCGGCAGAAACTGTACGTGGGTGAACCCCATCTCCTGCACATATTCTGCCAACTCGACGGCAAGCTCCTTGTACGTGAGCCAACGGTGTCCCTGCTCTGGCACCCGCATCCAGGAGCCGAGATGAACCTCGTAGATGGAGATGGGAGCATCCGTTGCGATGCGGCTGCCACGCGTTGCCATCCACTCCTGGTCACCCCAGGTGTATTCTAGATCCCAGACGACGGAAACCGTCTCTGGCGGCGGGTCGTTGTAGAATGCAAAAGGATCGGCCTTATCCGCCTTGTAGCCATGATAACGGGAAGCAACATGATACTTGTAACGGGCACCCTTACCAACATCCTGGATAAATCCTTCCCAGATGCCTGAGCGATCTTTGGGTCGAAGCGGATGACTATCCTTGCTCCAACCGTTGAAGTCGCCCATGACAAAAACGTTCTCTGCATCCGGAGCCCAGACAGCAAAGTAGGTCCCCTGAACATCTCCTACGGTAACCGGATGAGACCCCAGCTTTTCGTGTAAGCTAAAGTGACTGCCCTCGTTGAAGAGGAAAAGATCATCCGCGCTCAGCAGAGTCACCTCTTCATGAAAATCTCGCTCTGGTTGAGCGCCACCACTTCCCTTCCCCTTTTTACCAGATTTTTTCTCGATCATTTTGATGTCAGCCTCTCCGCCGCTGTCAAATATTATGAAGGCACCCCAGTGTACCGAAGATTGAAGGCTCTTGGCAAATTGTTTTGTCATGTGGAGATTTCAAAGTTTGCAATGGACACCCCACACTTGATCTAGACTAACCCACCCCAGGGCCATGATATTAGCAGGCACTGCTCACTCCCTACTGGTTTTTCTCAGCGGCCTCTTCAAGCCAAGCCCGCAACTGACTCTCCTTTGGTAACCGCCCGACACACTTGACTTCGCCGTTGATCACCAACGCTGGAGTGGCAACCATTCCATAGGCAGCAATTTCATTTAGATCCCTAACGTGTTCAACGCTCCCGACAATACTATCGGCTGCCATCACCTTGTAGACCATTTGCTCCAACGTGTCGCAGTTAGGGCAGCCCGGGCCGAGTACCTTAACCTGAAGTTCGTACGGCTGCTCAATTTCAACAGGCTCACCTATATATCGCTTGTACTCCCGCAGAAAGGCCAAACCATATTCGTGCTCAGCACTCGGCGGTATGTAGTTCTTGGACTTGAGGTGCTCCAGCAAATATTGAGCCACCGCTTCATCATCTTGTAGGCTTGCCTGTGCCGCCGCCTCCACCGCAGCTTTCAGCCCCACGATTCCAATATTGAACTTTCCAACCTTTATCTGGAGGACTTCGTTTTCCTGTCTCACGGTTGGTCCTTTGCTTCAGTCAAAGGGTGGCATGGGGCATAGGTCATAGAGTAATATAGTTTGTCTTATATGCTCCACGCTCCATGCTTTATTTTCCACGGACAACTGGCAGAAATACTACGCGCTTAAGATTTTCTTTATCTCACTCTTGCTGGCCACCTTACCAGCAAGCTTGACCTCACCATCCACTACGAGCCCTGGAGTAATAAAGACGCCGTAGCCGGCAATCTCATTTAAATCAGTCACCTTACTCACCTCAGCATCGAGGCCAAGTTCCTGCACCGCCTCCCTGGCGTTCTTCTCCAGAGTGTGACATTTTGGACAGCCAGGACCTAAAACTTTTATGTCCATCATTAACCTCCAACATAATAAGCGATCAGCTGTCAGCGATCAGCTGTCAGCGATCAGCGATCAGCAAAAAAAATTTCAAATCTGAAATCTACAATCTAAAACCTCCAATCCGCAATCTGTCTCCTGTCTTCTGTCTTCTGTCCTCTGACTTCCGACCTCTGACCTCTAACTTCTGCCCGCTGCCTGCTGCCCCCTGCTAGCTGCCTCTGACCGCTGTTAGGCAAAGAACCTTCCAAACAAAAGTCCGCTCACCGTTGACATGGCCACCACCAAGCAGATGAAGATCAGAGTCTTCTTAGTACCTATTACGCTCCTGATAACCAACATGTTAGGCAAACTCAGCGCCGGACCCGCAAGTAGCAGCGCCAAAGCCGGGCCTTTCCCCATACCGGCGCCCAAGAGTCCCTGAAGAATTGGCACCTCGGTGAGGGTAGCGAAGTACATGAACGCTCCTACCACTGAGGCAAACAGGTTCGCCCCCAAAGAATTGCCTCCAACCAAACCGCTCACCCACCCCTCTGGTATTAAGCCCTCCCCACCCGGACGTCCGAGCAATAGTCCCGCAACCAATACCCCGGCAAAAAGCAGCGGTAATATCTGCTTAGCAAGATCCCAACTCGAGAGAAACCACTCCTCGGTCTCGCCCCTCGTAGTTGTGGTTAACACTGTTAAGCCTATGATTCCGGCGGAAAAGGCGACTAGAGGTTCTTGGGGAAAAAGCAGGGACAGTATCAGCACGCTCACACCAGCAAGCACCACCTTTATCCCCTTTACCTTAAACCAGACAACGAGGATCACACCGAGAAGTGCCGCAAAAAGCCCCGTGATAAGCCACTTTACATTATAGATTGCATTCCACAACCCCACCTCGACAGCGGGTTTACCCCAGGTGGCAAAAACCAAAATACCAACCATGGTGGCGAAATAGAGGATATTCTGCCATAGGGGTCGCTCTACCACTGGGGCCGGCATGTGAATTGCGGCTGCGGCTTTAGCCTTTTCCTCCTTGCTGAAAATAGAATGCATGAGCAACCCAATGACGATGCTGAAAACGATTGCCCCCCCGGCCCTGGCCGCACCTAGGCCAACTCCCAACACTCGTGCGGTGAGCACGATCGCCAGAACATTGATGGCCGGCCCCGCATAGAGAAAGGCGGTCGCGGGTCCCAGTCCAGCACCCCGTTGATATATACCTGCAAATAGAGGAAGTATTGTGCAAGAACAAACCGCCAAAATGGTACCGGAGACCGACGCCACTCCGTATGCCATAACCTTCTTAGCAGCTGGCCCCAGATATCTCATTACCGCAGCCTGTGAAATAAAACAGGCAATTCCACCGGCGATGAAGAATGCTGGCACCAGACAAAGGATTACGTGCTCCTGAGCGTACCACTTTACCAAAGCAAGAGATTCAACAACCGCCCCGGCAAAGCGGCTATTTTCAATTGGTAGCCAGAAAAAACCCAGAAAGACGCCAACGATCAAGGCCATTGGCTTCCAGATGCTCTTCCAGTCGATCAGGCTTTCTTCCGGCTCATCCTCTTCCATCTCTTCAGCTGCTTCGCTTTTAATTACACTCACCTCGTCCATTTATATTCCTTTCGGGAGATTCTATATGATGGTGGGCACTGCCCACCCGACGATTACTGAAATGGTTAGAGTGTCTAAATTGAGCTAACTATTATGGAAAGGAGAGCGTTCGCCGCGTCTCCGTCCCTCAGCGTCTCCATGTCTCCGCGTCGCCTCGAACGACCCGCCTTGGCCGCCGTAGCCTATAGGCGAAGGCGGCTGCCTGCTGCCTGCCCTGTCCGCCGAAGCTCTAGCAAAGGCGGATGCCCGCTGCCTACTGCCCGCTGCATGTTGCCCGGTCCACCACATTGGTCTTTTTCAGCAACTCCACTATGGACTGATCCTCTTTCAGCCACTCCTTGAGGTGTTCCAGGATAGCCCGGGAGTAGTGGTTGACCTCTTTCGGCCCGGCAAGTCGGAAGTTAGTCCACATGCCGTCTTTTTCACTGCGCACCAGGTCAGCATCCTCCAGCAGACGGAGGTGGCGTGAAACACTAGGCTGGCTGATTCCCAGGACTGACTGCATTTCACAAACGCAGAGGTTCCGCTGCTGAAGCATTTTAAGGATCTTCACCCGGGTGCCGTCCGCTGCGGCCTTCATGACTCTCAAATAGTCTCTCATAACAGCCTCATATTATAGTCATCGCTAAATATAACTATATAGCTATATACTGTCAAGGCTATTATGCAAAGAATCCGAGTCCAAACGATCTCCCCTTAAGTTAGCCCCAGAGTGGTGCCGCTGGCTGAAATTGGAAGAGTGGAATAATGGAACAATGGAATGATGGGGTAAGGATCATTGAAGATTTTAGAATGCAGATTGCAGATTTTTCTGAAGACTTAAATATAGAAACTTCAGCGCCAGATCTAAAACCTGTTTTCTGTAATTTGCAATCCCTTGAACTTTGATCTGGCTCAAGGATCAGATTCTTGAGATTCCAATCCGAAAAGTAAACCTGCTACTGCATCTTTCTCCTTGACAATACAGTCTTTCGTGCTATACTTCTTTACCCTACCAGACAGGTATGATAATTGAATTGAAAGGGGGTGGTGACGTGGATATGGTCATGTGCGAAGACGACATGTGCTGTTGCTGTACTATGATCAATCTGAACGGCGAGGTCAGCGGTTGCAGCCAAGGGTTATTCTCGGCATCCACGATCTGCAGGTCACCATCCCGAAAGTTCTCCTGCCTCTGATACCCAGCAACCAAGCGTTTGCCGCTTGGACCTTTCCATTGAAAAAACAACATCAGCGTTATGACTGGCCCAATTTTGAGCCTTTCAGCAAAGGAAGGAAATTATGAGTCCCGAGCAAGAACACTACGACAAAGATTCTGAGGCCTGCCGACTAGCTATCGAGTTCACCACCGAAAATCGGCATCAGTTGCCTGCTATTATCGACGGCCTCGTCGCCTCAAGTCGAGATCCTCAGTTGTTCGCCCACGTCGATGCAGAGCTCATCCCATCTGAAGAGAAGGTGGTGGAAATCGTTCAACGGACCAGACGCTTGCTCTTCCCCGGATACTTCAACAGACAGGCACTGGACGATAATCAATTAGAATACGCTATCGGCATGGAGATAACCCGCCTTTTTGAAATTCTTTCCGGAGAGATAGCACTGAGCATCAGACACGACTGCCAACGCTACGATCTGGTTTGCACTCATTGTCAGGAGCGCGGTCAACAGGAAGCTGTCCACTTTCTCAAACATCTACTTGCAATAAGAAAGGTCCTGACAACAGATGTTCAGGCTGCCTATGACGGCGATCCGGCCGCCAAAAATATTGATGAGGTGATCATCAGTTACCCTGGAGTACTGGCTATAACCATTCACCGGATCGCACATCAGCTGTGGCTACGGGAAACTCCTCTAATACCCCGACTGATGTCCGAATATGCCCATAGCGTGACCGGCATTGACATCCATCCCGGGGCGAAGATTGGCCCCAGTTTTTTCATCGACCACGGCACCGGGGTCGTCATCGGCGAGACCACCGTTATCGGCGAACGGGTTCGTATCTATCAGGGAGTGACCCTGGGGGCCCTCTCTTTGCCTAAAGAACAGGTGGAACAACTACGGTATGAAAAGCGGCACCCGACCATCGAAGATGATGTCACCATCTATGCCGGTGCTACCGTATTGGGTGGTGAGACCGTTATCGGCGCCGGCTCTGTTATCGGCGGCAGCGTCTGGATAACCCGCTCGGTGCCACCGGGTACCAAGGTTTTCCTAGCTCCGCCTAAGCTGATTTATAAGAACGGTAACTCCGAAAAAACGGATGCGAGGTAATCTCCAATGGATATAAAGTCAGACATCGGTCGCTCCATCGGCCGCACGCCCCTAGTCTTGCTAAAGAGTATGACAGACGGGTTGGAAGCAAAGGTCTTGGTCAAGCTGGAGTTTTTCAACCCCCTTGGCAGCGTCAAGGACCGTATCGGCCGAAGCATGATCGAGGCGGCCGAAGTTGAAGGTAAGCTGAAACCGGGCGGTACAATAATCGAGCCCACCAGTGGTAATACCGGGATAGCTCTGGCCATGATTGCAGCCAGCAGAGGCTATCGGTTGATTCTTACCATGCCGGAGACCATGACTATTGAAAGGCGCAAGCTTCTCGCACGTTTGGGCGCGGAATTGGTACTCACTCCTGGAACTGATGGAATGAAAGGCGCGATTCAGAAGGCGGAAGAGTTGATGGCCACAACTCCTGATGCCTTTATGCCGGACCAGTTCGCTAATCCGGCCAACCCTGCCATCCATCGTGAGACCACTGCACTGGAGATCTGGAACGATACGGACGGCGGGGTTGACATATTCGTTTCAGGGGTTGGTACAGGGGGGACTATCACCGGTGTCGCAGAGGTGATCAAAGCCAAAAAGCCTTCTTTCAGAGTTATTGCCGTTGAACCGTCTGAATCACCGGTTCTATCTGGAGGGCAACCCGGTCCGCACAGGATTCAAGGCATAGGTGCCGGCTTTGTTCCGGCGGTACTCCGAGTAGATCTTATCGACGAGATAATCCAGGTCAATGCCGACCTTTCTGAAGAAATGGCTGCACGGTTGGCAAGGGAAGAAGGCATACTGGCCGGGATCTCCAGCGGCGCCGCTACCTGGGCGGCCCTGCAAGTGGCCAAGCGAGAAGAGAACAAAGGCAAGACTATTGTAACGGTGCTGCCCAGTACCGGTGAACGGTATATAAGTACCTGGCCGTAGGCCAACAGACAGCTGACAGGAGGCAGCTGGCAGCCTTGAATTCTTCACTGCTAACTGCTCGCTGCACGCTGCTTGCTGAAATTGAAGGGGGTGGTCTGATGTTATGGATAATGGTCGGCCCTAGTAAGGGCAATCGGGCGATAAAAGAACGGCAACAAGTGAAGGATATGACAACACAGGAGGTATTCCATGGCAAAGACCATCCAGGAAATCAATGAAAAGATAAAAAAAGGTAAGGCGGTCGTCTACACCGCCGAGGAGATCATCTCCATAGTCAAGAGTAAAGGCGCCAAGAAAGCGGCAGCAGAAGTTGATGTGGTTACAACCGGCACCTTCGCGCCCATGTGCTCCTCAGGGGCTTATTTCAATGTTGGACACTCCAACCCGCGAATTAAATTAGGCGGAGGCAGTGTCACCCTCAATGACATTCCAGTCTACACCGGCTTTGCCGCGGTGGATTTCTTCGTGGGCGCCACCGCCATACCCGACGACGACCCACGAAACAAGATCCAGCCGGGTAAATTTGCTTACGGCGGCGGCCACCTGATTGAAGACTTGGTTGCAGGCAAGGATGCCAAACTCATTGCCCGTGCCTACGGTACCGACTGCTACCCTCGCCGCAAGCTCGAAACCTGGGTGAGACTCGAGGATATGAACGAGGCAGTGCTGTTCAATATGCGAAACGGTTACCAAAACTACAACGTGGCGGTAAACCTATCTGACCGTATGATCTATACCTACATGGGCGTACTCCACCCCAAACTACGTAACGCCACCTACTGCAGCGCAGGGCAACTGAGCCCTCTGCTCAACGATCCGCTTTACCGCACCACTGGGATAGGAACACGCATATTCCTTGGTGGCGGTATTGGCTACGTGGTGGATCGGGGCACCCAGCACAACCCGGACGTACCTCGCACCGACAAGGGAGTGCCTTGCATGGGAGCCGGGACCCTGGCAGTTATGGGTGATTTGAAGCAGATGAGTTCTCGCTGGCTGCGCGGTGCTTCCTTTACCGGCTATGGTGTCACTCTGGCCGTGGGTATCGGCATCCCCATTCCCATTCTGGATGAGGAGATGCTGAATTATACTGCAGTAACCGACAAAGATATAGTCGCCCAGGTTGTTGATTACAGCGAAGCATATCCCAACTGCATTCCAGGCAGCTTAGGCGAAGTCACCTATGCTCAGCTCAAGTCTGGCTCCATAACGGTAAAGGGCAAGAAAGTACCTACTGCCGGGCTGTCTTCTTATTCCAGGGCCAGGGAAGTTGCCAACACCCTGAAGAATTGGCTTTCGGAAGGCTCTTTCTTCCTCAGCGAACCTGTGGCACCCGTGCCGTCGGTGGATTCGGGCATCAAATTCAAACCGCTTCAGGAGAGACCCATCTTCAACAACGCCCGGGTGGCAGTGGATTGAGGAGAAATATAAATTCCAAATCACAAATCGCAAAAATCAAACAAATAACAATGACCAAAATTCCAAATTCCAAACATGTTTTGCTCATTCAGTATTGGAATTTGAGATTTGTTTGCAATTTGGTATTTGGATTTTGGGATTTGAAGAGTACGGAGGCATAAAATGGCAACAAAACGATTGGTGTTCAATTTTCCACCACATTTGATCGAGCAACCGGTCACCTATCAACTCATCACGGAACACAACTTAAAGATTAACATTCTAAGGGCCCGAATTACTCCCAGAGAATGGGGTAGACTCGTGGTAGAGGTCAGCGGCAAGAAGAAGAATCTCGATGCAGGCCTGCAATTTGCTGCTGGTTTAGGGTTGGATATCAAACCCCTTGCCCAAGATGTCCTATGGCACGAAGATAAGTGCATCGAGTGCACCGCTTGCTCCTCGGTCTGTCCCACTGGAGCACTTTCTGTCGAAAGAAAAGAGATGCATGTCTCCTTTGACCACGACAAGTGCATCGCTTGCGAGCTGTGCATACCAGCCTGCCCCTACGATGCTGTGCAGATTACGTTTTAGCTTGAATGTCTGACTTTCGAACACCCGGAGTGGCGAGGACCACTCCGGGTGTTTCACCTTTCTCTGTTCTATTACACCCTAAACTATCCAAATCTGACCATAAACAAAATACCTTGTTCTTCAGAAAATTTATGGTAAGATTCATATTAATCTGGTATGAATACTGTTCGAAATCCAAACACCCATCATTCTGCGACAGCTTATGAGGTTTTTCATGCTACCCATAGGAAATAAGCGCTTCACCGTCAGCTTTATCATTCTTGTGGCGCTTATCCTTCTCTTTGGCTGCAGTGGCGGTGGCGACACTAAAGTCGTAGACTTCTCGAAAACCGTTGAGGTTGCCAGGCCCGGTGAACGGCCAAGCGATGACCGTTATCTCAGAGTTGCCGTGGGAGCTATGATATCTCCCAAAGAGACCACCGTTTATTATCGTCAGATTCTCGATTACATCAGTAGACACATCGGTAAGGAGTCCGAGCTCATCCAGCGTAAGACCTACGGCGAGATCAATGAGCTTTTTGGTAAAGGAGAGATCGATCTTGCTTTTATCTGTTCTGGACCGTACGCCACTAGCAAAGACAAGTTCGGTTTCGAACTGCTTGCCACCCCTCAAGTCAAAGGAAGCCATTTCTACCATTCCTACCTGATTGTCAACAGGGACAGCCCTTTTCAGCGGCTCGAGGATCTTAGAGGTCGGATTTTTGCGTTCACCGATCCTGAATCAAATACCGGAAAACTTGTGCCCACTTACTGGTTGGTTCAGGTGGGGGAAAGGCCTGAAACCTTCTTTGGCAAAACAATCTATACCTACAGCCACGATAATTCCATCCTCGCCGTGGCCAAAGGCTTGGTGGACGGGGCCGCCGTGGATGGGCTCATCTGGGAATACTACGATTACAAGAATCCCAGTCTCACATCCCAAACCAGGATTATACGGAAATCAGAGCCTTATGGCATTCCACCAATAGTCGCCCACAGAGACGCTGATCCGAAACTCAAGGACCGCATCCGCCACTTCCTCTTAACCATGCACCAGGACCCTGAGGGGCAGAAAATACTCGGTGAACTGATGATTGACCGATTTATAGAACCTCGTGAAGAATGGTATCACACCATTCGGAATATGGAACAAAACGTCGCATCATTGATTCAGGATTCCCATGCGGTTTCAAAGCCTTAAGAGTAAATTGCTGTTTGTGGTCTCTGCACTGGTGATCGGCAGCGGACTGCTTATTTCATTTCTAGTCACCCAGCGCTACAGCAGCAGTCTTTTCAATGCGGCCTCGGCCCAAGCTGAAAATATTGCGCATGCAGTGGCCCTCGAGGCGACGGACAAGATTCTCATCAATGACTTGGTTGCCCTTCAAAAAATGCTGGATCACCACATGCGCAGTAACCCCTCCCTTTCCTATCTTTTCATAACCAAAGATGAGGAAATCCTGGCCCACACTTTCACCGTCGGTGTACCTGTCGGACTGATCAACGTTAATCAACCGCATGATCATCAGCAATCTAACCTGCAAGAGATTTCCTCAACTGAAGGTGAGAAATATTTGGACGTTGCCTGGCCAATTTTCGACGGTAAGGCAGGTGTCCTACGTGCTGGTTTGTCTGAAAAGCCTTACCGACAGCAAGTGACAAGGTTGTGGCTACAGATGAGCGTTGTCACCCTGGCAATTCTTTTTCTCGCTTTAGGGGTTACCCTCCTTCTTGTCAGAAAAGTAACTGGACCTTTGGCGGCGCTAGCAGAAGCCACCCAAAAAATTGACCAGGGGGAATTGGATGTCAGCGTAAAAGTCCAGGGCCATGACGAAGTGGGCAGATTGGCAGCCTCGTTCAACCACATGGTTGGTCGGCTGCGGGAATATACCGGCAAGCTTGAAGAACAGACCATGGAACTGGAGCGGGCCCATCACCAGACCCGGACTGTTTGTGGAATCGTCCAGGAGGTCGGCGCTCTTCGTTCCCTCAGTGAAATCAGCTCTTCGCTCATTAACACCTTCAAGAATATACTGAAATGTAGTCAAATGGTATTTCTCATCTTCAGTAGCAACCGCGATCTCCTTTTTGTCTCCTCGGAGAGTGAAATAAAGGTTCTAAGAGAAAGAGAATCCATCGAATCTGCTGCTTCTTTTCTAGCGGATATAACCAAAACCACCTTTATGGAAAAACGCGCTTTCAGTCCTCCGCTCGTGCCGGACATTTTTGAAACCACAGGGCGCCAGGTAATCATTCCTATCCTTTACGAAAAACAACTGTTTGGTGCATTGGTCATTGGTTGTCCTGGAGATTGTGCCTGTAACGTAAAGGATATAGACGTGGTTCGGCTGATGCTTAGCCAAGCAGCCGGAGTCATCAACCGTGCGGTATTGCAGGAAGAGGAAATACGAGAACTCCAGGGTCGGTTTAAAAAAACAGCGGAATTTAGCGGTATTGTAGGTAAAGACCCGAAGATGAGATTGATTTACAAACTCATAGAGGATATCGCCCCCACCGACGCCACCGTCTTGATTCAGGGAGAGAGCGGCACGGGAAAGGAGTTAGTAGCCCGTGCCATCCACCGGCGGAGCCCCCGCAAAAACAAGCCTTTCGTGGTTATCAACTGTTCAGCCTATCCTGCTACTCTCCTTGAAAGCGAGCTTTTTGGCCATGAGAAGGGTGCTTTCACTGGAGCCATCCGGCAGAGACCGGGACGTTTCGAGCAGGCTCATGGCGGTACGGTGTTCCTGGATGAGATTGGCGAAATCGCGCCTTCGGCCCAGATAAAGTTGCTCCGGGTGCTTCAGACCCAGAAATTCGAGCGTCTAGGTGGAGAAAAGACCTTGAATGTGGACGTTCGCATCATTGCTGCAACCAACAAAGATCTTCTCCAGGAGGTTAAGAAAGGTAATTTCCGTGAAGATCTCTATTATCGTCTCAATGTCATTCCCGTCCTCCTGTCCTCTCTCAACGAAAGACGAAATGACATTCCTCTGCTAGCGCGCCATTTCTTGAGCGGTTTTGCAACAGAGCAAGGAAAAGAGATCGAGGATTTCAGTCCTGAATCCATGCGGTTGCTACTGGACTATACTTGGCCGGGGAATGTGCGTGAACTGGAAAACACCATTGAACATGCCACCGTCCTGGCCAAGGGAGCTCGTATCGAGGCTTCGGACTTGCCCGCCATGTTTCACTCTGCTGCCGGCACCAGGAAAGCACCTCAACCACCCACCCTTGTGGAGAACGAAATCAAACTACTAGAAGATGTCCTCAACGAGTGCGGCTGGAACAAGAAACAAGCAGCCAAACGGTTGGGGATCAGCCGCAGCACCCTCTACGACAAACTCAAAAAATACCAGATCAACAAGCCCACCACACATTGACATCTCATTCAGAAGAAATGGGAACTCAAACTCAAAGGGTCACCTAGCCGCAGAAAAAGGAAAGGAACAAGGTATGCCAGCCCAAGATAGAATTTCCGTGTTGTTTCTCTGTACCGGAAACTCATGTCGAAGTCAGATGGCCGAAGGATGGACTAGACATCTGAAAGGTAATTTTGTCGAAGCGCACTCTGCCGGGGTAAACCCCAAAGGAGTTGATCCCAGGGCAGTGAAGGCCATGGCAGAAACTGGCATTGATATCTCCAAACAAGGTTCCAAATCTCTCGATGAAGTAAGACACATCGAGTTCGATTACGTGATCACGCTCTGTGACAACGCCCAGAAAACCTGCCCCACCTTCCCTGCCAAAACCAGGGTCATACATGTGGGCTTTGAGGATCCCCCAAGGCTGGCGGCAAAGGCAAAGGATGAAGAAGAAGCCATGGGACACTACCGGAGGATCCGTGACGAAATCAAAGCCTTTGTCGAAGGGCTACCTGAACGTTTATTGGGCGAAGAATTGGGAACTGCTGCCAACCAGCAACCGTTATTTGAAAGTGGGATTAAATCATTCCTGAACCAGATGCCCGAAGAACTTCTGCATGAAAGCGACGACCGGGAGGAAGATAAATGAGTGAAGCCACAGTTGATCAACTTTCCCTTGAAGAGCCGCGCAAAGGTCTGAGTCTTTTTGAGAAATACCTTTCAGTATGGGTCATTCTCTGCATTGTCGCCGGAATTGTCCTTGGTAAAGTGGCCCCTGGATTTGCCAAATATCTTGATGGACTCGCTATTTACGTCGGCGAAGCCCCGGTGGTCTCCATTCCCATTGCGATTTGCCTCTTTTTCATGATGTATCCCATCATGGTGAAAATTGACTTTGGTGAGGTTGTCAGAGCCGGAAAAAATGTAAAGCCGGTGGCTCTTACCCTGTTTGTGAACTGGGCTATAAAGCCCTTTACCATGTATGCCATCTCTATCTTTTTCCTCGGCACGATCTTCTATGGTTTCATTGGGGCTGAAGCCATGGACTATGTGAAGATGCCTCTGGGCCTGAACCTTCCCTTGGGGGCAACCCACGGGGCCGGCAAAGTGGTAGTGGTGGAAGGCGTAAAAATGCTTGAAGTGCCTCTGTGGCGCAGCTATCTTGCCGGCTGCATTTTGCTGGGCATTGCCCCGTGTACCGCCATGGTCCTGGTGTGGGGCTTTCTGGCACGGGGAAATGACGGCCATACCCTGGTCATGGTCGCCATAAACTCCCTGACCATGCTTTTTCTCTACGGACCATTGGGAGGATTCTTGCTGGGCGTAGGCCGGCTGCCAATTCCCTGGCAAGCATTAGTTCTATCCATTGGGATATATGTTGCCCTCCCCCTGGTGGCAGGGTACATCTCACGTAAACTTATTATCCGCGCTCGAGGTGAGCAATGGTTCAAAGAAAAGTTTCTGCACGTCTTGACCCCCATAACCATTACGGCGCTCCTCATTACCTTGGTACTGCTTTTTTCCTTCAAGGGAAACGTGATTATCTCCAATCCCCTCACCATCCTCTGGATTGCCATTCCATTATTCATCCAGACCAACCTCATCTTTTGGCTAGGGTATGGTTTATCCAAACCACTGAACCTCACTTATGAAGACGCCGCTCCTTCAGCTATGATCGGAGCGTCCAACCATTTTGAGGTGGCCATAGCCACTGCGACCATGCTTTTTGGGCTTTCTTCCGGAGCAGCGCTTGCCACAGTGGTGGGTGTTCTTATTGAGGTGCCGGTGATGCTCATGCTGGTTAAGATCTGTCTGGGAACCCAAAACTGGTTTCCGAGAGCTAATTGATGGCTTCAGTCCACTTCCATAGGATACCGCCACCCCAGCCCTCCACTTTGTATCCTGGAAGCCATAGGAAATTTTTCAACTGTCAGGGAAAGAGTAGTTGCCGTTGCATGGTAAAGTGTGTACGGATGCCGGTGGGCAGATTCAGTGTCCGAATTTCATACATAGCTAACAATTCTTTTTTATTAAATAAAAATGGAAAATAAAAAAAGGTGTCGTCTATTAAGACAATAAATGTCCCTCCAAGCTTCCTTTCCCTATCCCCTACCTCATTGTGGTAGCCCCAATTTTTTCATTTTAATTTCTCCGCAGAATTCAAATATTTATCATTATATTTCAGGTATTTATTATGACTCCTACCAGCAGCATATCTGACCATTTGGACCATTGTCTTCTTAAATTCCTAGGGTTGGCATAGAGTTTGCCCTATGGAAATGATCATGGCCAGTGTAGTTCCCTCTCACTACCAACATCATAGAATCATCAGGAATCTGAATGAATGAGCCGGTTGTAGTGGTAGACGCAGATGAAAGGCAATGTTCGGAACTATGCGGGCTGCTCGAGGGTGAGCAGTATAGCGTCATCCCCCTGCACTCTCTTGTCAATCTAGGAAAAGCGGTGAGCAGGAACGGTTGTCAGGTTGTGCTTGTGGATTTAGACAATTTGCCCGTTGAAAACCGCGTATTCAGAGAGCTCAAAAAAACCAATCCAGCGTTGCACATTTTTGGACTCTCAAGCCGTCCGTTCCATCCTGAATTGCAGGAAGCCATGAGTAAACATATCTATGTAAATCTCAGCAAGCCCATAGACGGCGACGAATTGATCTACTGGCTAAAAAGTATATGTGAAAATGACGCGGATTCAAGAGATTCACCGGGAACATGAGAAGCAAAGGATTGCCCTGGTAGACGGATAGCTTGGGTGAAAATTTATGGAGGATAAATGGAGGTAAAGGAGAAGAACAAAATGAAACCAACGATGAAAGATTTCTTGGACGACCTGAAGCTCTCGAGAAGAACTTTCATGAAAGCCTCGGCAGCCGCAGGTACAGCTGTAGCGACAGGAGCTGCATTGAAACCGACTTTCAGAGCTCTTGCTGAGGCGAGCACCGCCCCAGTTGGTGCTCAGGGAGAATGGAGGGCGGCCACCTGTCAGGGTTGCACCTCATGGTGCTCTAAACAAGTACTGGTAATCGACGGTCGGGCTGTAAAGGTGAGAGGAAACCCCAATTCTAAGGTCAACGGCGACGCCAGTTGCCCGAGAGCGCATTTGGGCCTGCAGCAGGTCTACGATCCTGACCGGATTAAAACGCCCATGAAGAGAACGAATCCGAAAAAGGGCAGGAATGAAGATCCAGGTTTTGTGCCCATTTCCTGGGACGAGGCACTGAACACCGTAGCCGACAAAATCATGGAGCTGAGGACCAACAACGAAACGCACAAGTACATGCTTATGCGGGGGAGATACTCCTACATGAGGGACATTCTCTATGATCGCATGACCAAGGTCATAGGATCACCAAACAATATCTCCCACAGTTCACTCTGTGCCGAAGCAGAGAAGTTTGGTCCTTTCTACACGGAAGGATATTGGGGTTACCGGCAGTACGACGTTGAAAATGCACGATATATCCTCATTTGGGGTGCCGACCCCCTGGCTGCCAATCGCCAAGTCTCCTACTATTCGAGCGTATGGGGCAAAGCGATCGACAGAGCCGAGATCGCAGTGGTGGAGCCCAGGCTCTCAGCCACGGCTGCCAAAGCGGACGAATGGCTGCCGCTTAAGCCAGGGGAAGACGGAGCTTTGGCCGTTGCTATAGCTCACGTTCTTTTGACCGAAGGTCTCTGGTACAAGAGTTTCGTCGGAGACTTTAAGGATGGGGAAAACAAATTTGTTGCCGGCCAAGAAGTAAATGAAGAGGATTTCGAAGAGAAGCACACCAACGGTATTGTCAAGTGGTGGAATCTGGAATTGAAAGATAAAACGCCGGAATGGGCATCACAGAAGACTGATTTACCGGTCGAGCAAATTAAGCGAGTAGCCATCAATTATGGCAAAGCAGCGCCCCATGCCATCTCTTGGCTCGGCGGCGGTCCCTGTATGCAGGTCAGAGGAGGGTACACCGCTATGGCGGTCCACGCGCTGAACGGAATTGTGGGCGCCATAGACAATGTAGGCGGCACCATGAAATCCAACAAGGAATACACCTCGAAGTTTCCCAAGCCGAACGATTTCATGGACGATATCGCTAAGAAGGGAAAGAAACACGAAAAGATAGACCAGCGGGGTCGGCTCCAATTTCCTTGTATCAACGCTGGCAAATCCGGCAAAGGTGTAATCACCAACAATGCGGCAGACGGTATCATCAACGAGGATCCATACGAGATAAAAGTGGCCATTGGTTACATGAACAACTTCGCGTTCTCCGCCCCCCAGCCCGAAAGGTGGGAAAGAGCACTGTCTAAGATACCTTTCCTCGTGCACATAACAACCAACGCTTCAGAATTCTCCTGGTTTGCCGACATTGTTCTTCCCAACACGCACCACATGTTCGAGAAGTGGGGCTATGTTAAGGCCATCGGAAATGGCTACCGTCACGTTACCCTGCTCCAGCCGGTAATCGAGCCAGTGTGGGATTATAAGACAGACGAGACCGAGATTCCCTGGCTGATAGCAGAGAAGTTGGCGGAAAGGGGCTTCCCCAATCTGCTTGACCATTACAAGACGTACAAGGACCCTGAAACCGGGAAAGCCCCCGCCAATGAGAAGGAATTTGCTCTCTATGCCTTGAAGCACGCCACCCAAAAACTGTGGGATCCGGCCAAGTACGAGGGTGGAGACAAGTTCAACGGCTGGGAAGACTTCAGAAAAACCGGCGTCTGGAATTCCAAACCCTACCCTTTTAAGAAACGGTGGGGAAAGATGAAGAAGACCAAAACCAAGAAGTTTGAGTTTTATAGTGAAACCCTGAAAGAGGCCTTGACAAAACATGCCGAAAAGCATGAAGCCACGGTTGATGGCGTTTTGGAAGCCTGCCTCTACCTAGCCAGGGGTGAAATGGCCTTCATTCCGCACTATGAAGAACCCTACGTACTGGGAGATGAAGCCGAATATCCCTTCGTACACGTCGATCACAAGTCGAGACTAAACCGCGAAGGCAGATCTGCCAATTGCACCTGGTACTACGAATTCAAGGACGTTGATCCCGGAGATGAGAGGTGGGACGATGTTGCCAAGATCAACCCTGTGGATGCTAATAAGATCGGCGTAAAAAGTGGAGACAGAATAAGGCTCATATCTCCCACCGGACAACTGGAGTGTACCGCCAAGCTCTGGGAAGGTGTTAGACCAGGCACCATAGCCAAATGCTACGGCCAGGGACACTGGGTCTATGGCAGGCTGGCTTCCAAGAAGTTCGGCAAGGTGCCCAGAGGCGGTAGCAGCAATGATCTCATTCCGGCGCAATATGAGCGTCTGAGCGGTAGTTCAGCATATTATGCCGTTACCAGACTTAAAGTCGAGAAAGTCTAAGGAGGGAAGCAAATGCCAAAATATGCCATGGTCATCGACCTTCAGAGTTGCGTCGGATGCGGCGCTTGCAGCATAGCCTGCAAGAACGAAAATAACCTATCCGAGGGGATTTTCTGGTCGAGCAAAATTACCGAAACTTCGGGCACATTCCCCAACGTGAGGTATCACTACATTCCGACGTTATGTAACCACTGTGAAGACGCCCCATGCGTCAGGGGCTGTCCTACACAAGCCATGCACAAGCTCGACAGCGGGATTACCATGCACGATCCTAAAAAATGCATCGGCTGTCGGTACTGCATGTATAACTGCCCCTATGGGGTAATCTCTTTCAACTGGGAGAAACCTTTCAGGTTTTGGAGGGAGAATAACCCTGTCATTAAAGACTGCACCTCATCTCCCCTAGAGCTCGTAAAAAAGGTCAACAATGGGACGGCTACACCCTACTACAATCCAGGTAGAGAAGCGACTCTATCAGGCATGAGGTCCAAAGGGGTCGTGGAGAAGTGCACCTTTTGCGACCACAGGATAAAGCAAGGAGAACTTCCCTACTGTGTTGAAGCGTGTCCCGCCAATGCCAGAATTTTCGGTGATCTCGAAAAACGGGGCAGCGAGGTTAACTTCCTCCTGGGAAAATACCGTCCTTTCACGTTGAAAGAGCATCTGGGAACCAAGCCCAAGGTTTATTACGTGAGAAGTTTTAACCCGGCTACCTACGAGAGAACGAAGGGAGGGGTATAAATGAAAGGTCGATTATGGATAGGGCTTCTAAGCCTCGGTATACTTTTAGGATTGGTCACTGCTTTCAGGGTGTTTTCCACTGGGTTTGTGCTCTACGCTAAGACCGACATCCTGGTCTGGACCATGCCCCTGGCTGCATATATCTTTTTCTCTCTCACCAGCTCCGGTCTCGCTTTTGTGTCGTCTATACCCATTGTATTCGGGATCAAACGATACGAGTCACTGGAGAAGCGTACGGTTTTTCTGGAGATAGCTGTACTTATGGCTGGTTTTGTCTGCCTCATTATGCACTTGGGGTCGCCGTTGAACGTCATATACTTGTTGCTATCGCCTAATCTGGCATCACCCCTTTGGTGGCTGGCGATGCTCTACGGAGTCTATCTGGTCGTTCTCTTGGCCTCCTTCTGGCGCATACAGACTGCTCAAGTCAGCAAACTGCTGAGCACCATGGTGTTTCTGATAGCCATCGCCACATCTACAACCCTCGGCTGGCTTATTGGCATGCCGGATGCCCGACCCGCTATGAACGGCTCGTTTCTCACAATTTACTTTCCAATAACTGCATTTGCCTGCGGTCTAGCGGCAGTACTGCTGTTCAGCCTGGCTTACGCTCGTCCTTCTGGCAACCCGACCAGTACGGCTCAAGCGGATCTTTACGACGAAGTCGCAAAAGTGTTTGGGATTGTCATTGGTGTTACGCTTGTCCTGTTCTTGTGGAGGGCGATTATCGGCGGGGTATCTTCTTCTGCGGTTGAACTCGGAGCATTTAAGCGCATGATGCAGTCACTGTCTTTCCAGACCGAACTGTGGGTAGGTTTGGTTGCTCCATTAGTCTTGATGCTTATACCATCAGTGCGAGTGACAACGTGGGGCAAAGTTGTAGCGTCGTTATTACTGCTGGTTGGTATGTTTGCCGGGCGGCTGGAATTCATCCTCACTGCTGAAATCCAGCCCATGGGCCAGATGGCGGAGGGACTGCCACAGTTCGTCGGCTATTTTCCCACCATCTCGGAAGTGTTCGTTGCCATT
>JASFEM010000032.1:0-26432 GCA_050124835.1 Syntrophobacterales bacterium
CATCTTACATCAAGGTGCGACGCGTGGCCGAGTGCGTCATCGGCCTGGTAATAGAGCTCTTTAAGCTCCGGATCGAGGGTTTCAATAGCTGTAATCCTTGCAGCTTCAAATTTATTTTCATCAATTAACCGTTGCACCTCCTGTAATTTTGCTAGATCAAGAAACTCTTCCTTTTTTTGATTGCAACTCAAGTTCAGAATAAAGACGAGATGGATAACTAGCACAAAAACTAATTTCTTCACGTCTTTTCCCTTTAGCAATTGAAGCTTTTCACCTCGGTCATGCACTTTAATTGTTTCCTACACTTATAATGCGATGGTTGACGATTGCCGCCTTGAACTGTCGTCAGAAGAGAGCCAAGTGGCAATGATAGCAGAGAATTACATGCACTTTGCGTACCAGAAGACAAGTTACCTAATCCGGCCGTTCTGCTCCCCCCCAGTGCTGCTGGGCCTCAATTAGCTACAGATGAAGAGGGACTTTAAGGATTACAGTCTTGTCTTGGTTTGGATGTTTTGAATTGAAGCCAGGGCAGAAAATGAGAACCATTCCGAATATTAGCCGGGATAACAAACTGGAAGCAGCTGACGCTGTTGAGTAATAATCACAGTATTTCAAACAGTTGTGATATAAATACTTGCCTGAGCTAATTAATACAAGTATATTAAATAGTTGTTGACAACTAATTTAATTTACATTATTTTTTTGTATAAATGCAATTATTCTGTAATATATAAGCAGGAATGAAAGGAGGAAAATGATATGATTAAAAGTTTAACTGAAATGGCCGCTGAAATTGTAGCTGCACAGGCTTCACATGCTGTAATGGCGTCTGATGAAATGGTTGCGGCGCTAAAAAAGACGTTTGACGCTCTCAAAAACATTAAAACAATTGAGGAGGGCGGTGCGGAAGCAGAGCCTCATGCAATAGATCCGAAGAAATCTATTCAGAGGAACTATATCATTAACCTTGAAGATGGTAAAAAGTACAAACAGCTTACTGCGCGGACTCTTGCGAAGTTCGGGCTTACACCGGCAGAATATCGTAAGAAATATGGCTTTACTGCGCGTCAACCCTTAGCTGCCAAGTCGCTTAGCGCCAAGCGAAGGAAAACTGCAAAAGCCCTTGGGCTGGGAGAGAAACTGCAGCAGGCAAGGAAGGCCAAGGCTGCAGCTGCTAAGAAAGCTGCTCCCAAGAAAGCTGCTCCCAAGAAAGCTGCTCGCAAGAAAGCTGCCCGCAAGAAAGCTGCCGCAAAAAAAGCTGCCCCCAAGAAAAGAGTGGTCCGGCGAAAGAAAAAATCTTAGGCTTTTTCTACGGATAGTATCTGCAAATTTCAAATTTAGAACTCAAGCCTGCCCAATGGTAGGCTTTTTTATTTCGGTACACAGATATGAATCATCCCAGTAAACGGTTTGCCAATGTAGTGTCGGGATGTTGAGGTTTAAGAGTGGGGATTCATATATTTTGTGTATTCAGCGTCGAGCAACAAAATAAGAATCTATTATCTAAGACCGCAAAGCGACAAAATTATTTCTTAAGTGACTTTAGGTAGGATTCCAGTGAGCTGATATTTCGGCTGGCTTCGAGGTCGTCCCCAGACCTCACGTCATGAATTCCAACCAAAACGGGCTCGTCCAGTGATGTGGGCAAGCCTTCTCCGCCTTTGTCAGTAACCGTGATGTAGGCTCGCCTTCCTTTGTATTTGACGAACTTAGTATACCAGGCTTGACCGGCACAACTTGCCGAGATCTTGAAACCATTTTCTTTCATTATCTCTTCTATACTCACCGATTGACACCTCGCTTCGCACTATCAGTTGATCGCATTATGAGAAAAATCACACCGCTCAAAGCCGGCTGGATGATATCTGCCGTAGTTGTTCCAGCTTGATCTCCAGGATCTCCGCATCCTTCCTTTTGCCCAATTCGCGCAAACGTCTTTGCAGTTCACGCACTGCCTCTTCTAAACGGGGCAGAACCTCTTCGCGAAAATAGCGACGTGTCTCCTGACCGGTCTGTTCGAGTTCTTGAACCCAATAGTCCATCTGGCGTTCCAGATCCTTGTACCAGTCCGTTTCTGGCAACTCGTTCAGCTCTTTTTGCCAACGCTCAAGCTCTTGCTGCAGCAGCTCCGACCAGGTCTTTAATCCCCGTGCCCCCCTTTCGAACTGCAAAGAAAGTTGAGTACTACCCTCCACTTCAGCGCCATCGGGAAGAGGTTTTCCTCCTTCAGTCAATTGAATCATCTGCACAGATTGTTGCCCTTGTCGCTGGGGGTCTGCTCGAATGAGAAAGCGGCTTTGATCGGTGGCCATCTGGCTAAAATCCCTCTTTATCCGAAGTTCCACGGCGAATCGGTCTTGCGGATTCCGTGTTACGGATTGAACCTTGCCAATGGTCTGTTCTTGCCACATCACTCGGTCATTTGTCTTCAGGTCCTGAGTATGGTCGTAAAAAACCGTCAGCTTAAAGCTACCAACGCAGGCAAAAACCAGTGCGTAAATCAGCAAAAGAGGCAGATTATAGAAGCGCATGCTGCTCATCCATTCACTCCTCGAGGAAAGCTGTTCCTCGCCCGGTAAAAATCTACCACCTAATAATGTCATAATGAGATGCAACAGTAAAGTGGAGCGGAGAATGACCAACAGCTCAAGTATAGGATAAGTCAAATAAGAATTGTCCCTTCGAGAGATTTGATGGAGTCAGGTCTTCGGATGCCCCTTGCCAGGATTTTGGTGGGAGTCAGATAGGACAATTGACTTAGGCTGACTATCCGAGATGTGGTGATTGAAGACCTGACCCATCAAACGCGACTTCAACCGTCCGAGCTGTAAAATCCCTTATGGTCCAGCTCATGGCTCTGGTCCGCCATTATCTTGATCAGTCACTGCTTTTTCTCCATATTTTGTCAGGACAAGTAATATTTCTTCTATCCAGTCAATAGCCTCTTGGCAGATGGCTGCCGCAGCGTTAAACCAGTTAATATGTGGTGGATAGGTTTGGGTTCTGAACATACCCGAACAAGAGTCCCTCAGGGTTTGCAGTTTCAGGCACACATTTAACAAGCGATCGTAGGAAAAATTTCGCTTGGTCATCTGTTCGCTCCGGTGTCATGGTTTGAACCTTTTCTATTGACTAAAAAGAAATATCCATTCATCTTTGGGTTTAGGTACGTTGGTTTGCTATTGATGCACTATATAAACAATAGCAAACCATGTCAAGCAAAATATAGTACAGGTGCAAACTATTTATGAGCAGTGGCACGCAAAACAAAATCAAACAGATCAGACTCCGGTTGGGGCTTAGCCAGAAAGAATTCGCAGATAAGATAGGTATTACCAAGGGTTACCTCAGTGCAATTGAATCAGATAAACGCCAACCCGGCAGGAAGATTTTTGAAGGAATCATTCAGGAGTGTTTGGAGGATTTGGTAGCAGTTTACAGTGAAAAACTTGAGGCCGAATCGGCGAGGTTGCAGGTGGTCGCCGAGCTAGGACCGGAGTGGAGGGAAGAGGATTCGTCCGTGGAACTCACCCCCCCAGAACAAGCTCTAATAAGAGCAATTCGCTTTCTGGGTGATGATTACGCCAAAGATCTGTTTTACAGAGTAATGAGTCGGGCGAGGAGACTTTTGCCTGGGAAGCAGATGTCAAAAGAGGAGGTTGAGGAGCTCAGGGCGGTACTCAGAACACTGGGAAAGGCAGCCATTGAGTAAGACCGAGTGCAACTTTAGCCGTACCGTGGTCGGCCCAATTTCTTGACATCTAGGGTTGAGATACGTAAAATATTGGTGTCATTAATTTCTCCGCATAACCTATCTTCCGAATGGGGGCGAAACGGGTTCGACGGGGATCATGAAGCTTAAGTGGCATGCCGAGGTTCCTGCCTGCTCGTAAAACAGGTGGGGATAAAGCAAACGCAGACGACTATGCGTATGCCGTAGCCGCTTAAGACGGCTACCGTCCTGCCAGCTTGAGTCCGCGGAGCTGGCAAAGGGCGTCGACTAGCGGAACCGCCCGCTGCAGGTGCCTATGGGCAGCGGGTCAAACTAAGTAGGCTGGCTTGACGGGAGTCCTGCCCGAGGGGATTCCCTGAAGGCGAGACTGCAAAACCCGGGATAAGCATGTAGAAGCTTAAGTGGAAGGTTTCCGGACGCGGGTTCGACTCCCGCCGCCTCCACCAATTTACTAAAGGATGGTAGTTGAGCTGTTAGGTGCCTAGTGCTTAGTGCCTAGTGATTTCTGCTGCCCGCTGCTGGCTACCCACTGGGTTCTGCCCCTAGCGTCTGTCCTTGATGGCCCTCTCAAGTTCCCGTTGCTCGGTTTTTCTTTTGAGGGTTTCACGTTTATCGTAGATTCTCTTGCCCCGGACCAGGGCCAGTTCTACCTTGGCTTTGCCATCTTTAAAATAGATTTTCAGCGGAACCAGAGTCAACCCCTTCTCCTGGGTTTTTCCCTGTAATCGTTTTATCTCCCGCTTGTGAACCAGGAGCTTGCGGACACGATCAGGTTCATGGTTGTCATAGTAGGCATGTGTATAAGGACTGATGTGGGACTGCATGAGATAGAGTTCGCCGTCTTTTATCCGAGCGTAGCTGTCCTTGAGATTGGCCCGGCCTTGACGCAGTGATTTGACCTCGGTGCCCAGCAAGACCATACCCGCCTCAATGACTTCGAGGATATGATAGTCGTAACGGGCCTTTTTATTCTGGCAGACGACCTTGATGTTCGGTTTTTTCATGGAAGATTGTCACCGGAAGAGTACAATTTATCCACGTCGTTTTTGAACAGTTCGAAATCTTCCCGGAAGCGGCTCCAGGCGAGGTCGCAGAGATATTGATTGATCTGGCCGGCCGTGGCAATTTGGAGAACTTCCTCCAGATGAGATTTCGACTCTTCCAAATTGGCGTTCCGGATGATTTTCTTGACGCGGGGCACTGCCATGGGAGTCATGCTAAGGGAGTCCAGTTCAAAGCCTAGAAGTATGGGGATGTAAAGGGGTTCGCCTGCCATCTCCCCACAAAGGGACACGGGGATACCAGCTCGGCGGCCGGCATCGGCAGCCTGCTTGATCATGCGCAAGATGGCTGGATGGAGTGGTTCGTACAAGTGGGCAACATTTTCGTTGACTCGGTCGATGGCCAGGGCATACTGGACCAGGTCATTGGTGCCGATGCTAAAGAAATCAACCTCTCGGGCGAGTAGATCGGCCACTGCCACTGCGGAGGGCACCTCTATCATAATTCCGATCTGCAAATCCGGGTCAAGCTCGATGCCGTCCTGAATAAGCGATTGTTTGACTTCATTGAGCACGGTCTTGGCTAAACGAAGTTCACCCAAGCCGGAAATCATGGGGAACATTATCCGGATGTTTTTCGTAATTCCGCTCACCCGCAAGATAGCGCGGAGTTGAGTGCGAAACAGTTCATCTTCTTGAAGGCAGAGACGAATGGCTCTAAGACCCAGGGCTGGATTGATCTCACTGCCCGCCCGCATTTTGGTGGAAAATTTATCAGCACCAAGATCAAGGGTGCGGAAGGTGACCATTTCGGGATAGATGATCTCGGCGACTTCCCGATAGTCCCAGTAAAGAGTCTCCTCGTCAGGGGGATCGTTCCAATTGAGGTATGAGTATTCTGTGCGGTAAAGGCCGATTCCCTCGGCACCATTGTCAATGACCGCCACGACTTCCTCCAGCACCTCGATATTGGCTTGTATCTTAATGGTGTAGCCATCTTCAGTTTCGGCTGGAAGCTCAGCACAGCGGGCCACCTCTTTGCGGTATCGTTCAAGCTGAAACTGACGCTCATAATAGTAATTGAGTAACGCGTCATCAGGGTCGATGAATACTTTGCCGGAGGTGCCGTCTACAATCATTAGCTCACCCGAACGGACAGTCTGATAAACCTTTTCAAGACCCACAACCGCAGGAATATCCAAGGATCGGGTGATGATGGCGGTGTGCGATGTTTTACCGCCCATGTCGGTGACAAAGGCCAGGGTTTTTTCCACTTGTAGCTGGAGGGTATCGGCGGGAGAAAGGTCCTGGGCCACGATAATGACGCGCTCCTTGATAGCCGCTACGCTTTGCCCCTTGCGGCCCGTCAGGTTTTGGAGCACCCTTTCCGCAACGTAGTCCACGTCAGAAATGCGGCTGCGGATATACTCATCTTTAATCTGGGCAAATGTGTGCTGAACATTTTCCAGGGTTTGCCTTAGAGCCCATTCAGCATTTATTGTCTGCTCTTCTATAATGCGGATGGTTTCATCGTAGAGCATGCGGTCTTTGAGAATATGAAGATGGGTATCTAGAATATAGGCATGCTCAGGATACTCGCCGGCCATCTTTGATCTGATTTCTTCCAAATCAGCTTTAACCTTATCCACTGCTGCAATGAAGCGCTGCTTCTCTCTGGTCGTTTGAACGGGGGAGGGCAGGTAATAGTAGACGAGCGAGACTCTGTTGCGGTCCACTCTGTAGGCCTTGCCAATAGCAATACCTGGAGAGACCCCGATGCCTTTCAGGACCATACGGGCTGTGCCGGGGGGCATCTCTTTATTCCTCACCAAACTTATTATCGATAAGAACAGCCAGGGCGGCCAAGGCCTCAGCGGCATCCTCACCTTCGGCGGTCACCTCGATCCGAGTGCCTTGGGGGCAGGACAGGGTTAAAATACCCAACATGCTCTTGGCATCCGCTTCCTGGCCGTTTTTGATGATGCAGATGCTTGACTGGAACTGATTCGAGGTCTGAACGATCTTGGCGGCAGCCCGCGCATGTAAGCCGAGCTTGTTGCGAATTGTAAATTCCTTTCGTAACACCTGAATCTCTGCCCCTCGTTGCATAATTTGCATTGCTACAAAACACTGTAGCCACCCAGGTACGCAGTTAAAAGATCCAGCCGGAGAACGTTTTAACAACCAATATGAGCTTCCAGCCAGATTGACGCTAGCAAAACCTGTGCCTGTGAAATTGATGGGTGAAATCCCATCCGCGTCGCGGCAATGCCTTCTTAGCACAAGGACATATCCAAGTCAATAGATCGCGCTGCGCGCGATCTATACTAGGCACTAGGGAGTAAGCACTAGGCACAGTACTACGACGCGGGGACGCGGAGAAACGGCGAGACGGAGATTTGAGGTCAGAGGTCGGAAGTCAGACGACAGAAGGCAGCAGGCAGATTGCAGCTGACAGCGGGCAGGCAAAAATTCCGCAATCTCAAATCTATAATCTGCTCCTTACCCCATGCTCCATGCCCTATGCCATCTCAAATTCGCAATCCGCAATTGCCAAGGTGCCTAGTTGCTAGTGCTTAGTGCCTAATTTTGCTTACACTGTGTGATATGCGAAAGAACTATCCCTCGGCCAGCTTCTTCTTAATCTTCAGCGCTTCTTGGTAAACTAAACGTTTACTTATACCGAGTTCTTGAGCCAACTCTGCTGCGATTTCTTTAAGGGGACGACGATTAGAAGTTAGGCAAAGCCTCAACCGTTCAACGAGAGAGTCGTCATTACCCATTTCCCCACTTTCTGCTCCTGCTACCAGCAGGGTGATCTCGCCTCGGGCCTCCCCTGGCCAATGAGCTATGGCCTCTTCCAGACTTCCCCTAAAAACCTCCTCATGGATTTTGGTCAACTCTCGGCTTACGGCCACATTGCGATTACCCCATATTTTTCTCATGTCTTTCAGACTGGCTCCGAGTCGCCTGGGTGACTCGAAGAGAACAAGTGTCTCCTGAGCATTTGCATAAATGGCGAAAAACTTGCGGCGGGCAGCGGGACGGCTGGGTGGGTAGCCAAGAAAAATAAATGGCTGAACGGGTAGCCCTGAAACGGTCAGGGCGGTGGTGACTGCAGACGGTCCTGGAATTGGACTGACTTGAATATTTTTTGAAACGGCCAACCGAACCAGATCCAACCCCGGGTCGGAGATGGTGGGGGTGCCGGCGTCTGTGACCAAGGCCACTGACTTTCCGGCAAGTAGCTCACGTATCAACCGGGGCCCCTGAGTGCGCATATTGTGTTCATGGTAACTGAGTAGACGCTGGCGGATGTTGTGGGCGGTCAGTAGTTTTCTGGTGTGGCGCGTGTCCTCGGCGGCGATTAGATCAACCTCACGCAAGAACCTAAGAGCCCGGAGAGTAATATCTTCCAGGTTGCCGATTGGAGTCGCCACGATGTAAAGGGTTCCAGGTTTGGTGGACATAGGATAATCCAGCTTTCGTCATTTGGTCCGAGGCCAGTGAAGACTAGGCACTAGGGACTATGCACTAGGCAGGAAGAGACATCATCTACTAGATTGATTTCAGTGCTTAGTGCCTACTGCCTGGTGCCTAGTGGCTTCAATACGTTGACTCAAAGGCGTTTTGAATTACCTCAATATCTGCTGACTTTTTTGTACCGCTGACTGTCACCACATCGAACCTGGCGCTTGTCTCTGTGAGGTCGTATTTTTGGAGGTAATACCAGGCAACTTGGCTGAGTTTGTGTTGTTTGGCAGGGGTAACGGCCAGCTTGGGCGGTCCAAAAGTATCTCTGCTGCGGGATTTTACCTCCACAAAGACCAGAACACCATGGTGGCGGGCAATGATGTCAATCTCACCGAGGGGGCAGCGATAATTGCGACAGACGATTTGGTAGCCTAGTGTTTTCAGGTGGCGGGCAGCTAGTTGTTCGCCCTCGTGGCCCCGGGTTAGGTGACTTTTGGTACCAGCATCACTTGGCTTACCAATTTTAACCATAGCAGGTCATTTGATGATTTTGTATTGCTGGTCGCTATTCCGCAGGGTGGTTTGATCAACCGTGTTAGCCCGCACCCCTCGAAACGTTTGACGGTGAAGTGGACAAGAGCCAAAGCGGGCTAGGGCAGCGCGGTGCTCCCTGGTGCCGTAGCCCTTATTTTGCGCGAAGTTATAGTTCGGGTAATTGTCGTGGTAAGAAATCATCATCGCATCTCTGTGCACCTTAGCGACAATGGATGCGGCTGCCACCGAGATGCTGCGCTGGTCTCCACTCTTCAGAGGTTTTTGCGGTAGTTGGACGGGCACCGGCCAGGGACCGTCAACAAGAATAAAGTCGGGAAGCGGATCGATATTAGCTATTGCCTGACGCATGGCCTCCAGAGTGGCAGTGAGGATGTCGGTGCGGTCGATATCCGCCGCACTCACCACGCCAATGCCAATAGCCCTGGCCACGGTGCTGATCTGGTCACAACAGGCCTGGCGCTGGGCGGGGTTGAGCTGTTTGGAATCACGAACTTCTGGGAGGTCTATGCCATAAGGTAATACCACGGCCGCTGCTACGACGGGACCGGCGAGAGGGCCACGACCCACCTCATCTACGCCTGCGATTCTATGAAATCTCCTGCGTTGCGCCCTGCGCTCAAAATACCAGGGATCCGAGGAATCTCTGGGAAACAGCGATGACTGTGACGGGACAGAGGGCATGTTCCTGCGTCTCTGGTTATTTGGTCGCAGCTTGCAGGCTGGTGAAAGGTGAACAGTGAACGGTAAACGGATAAAGCACACTATTTCAACTGTTTACCGCCAACGGCTTCCCATCACGATCGTGGGCGTAGTTCGCGGATGCGGGCAGCCTTGCCTCTAAGCTTGCGCAAATAGTAAAGGCGTGAGCGGCGAACGCGGCCGCGGCTGACCAACTCGACCCTATCGATCATCGGAGAATGTAGTGGGAAAATTCGCTCAACTCCCACTCCGTAAGAGATCTTGCGGACGGTAAAGGTGGCGTTGACCGTTCCTTTACGTTTGCGAATGACCACGCCTTGGAAGACCTGAATGCGTTCCTTGTCTCCTTCCTTAATCCTCACATGAACCTTCACAGTATCCCCGGGTTTAAACTGGGGAATGTCGGTTCGCATTTGTTCTCTGTCAAGTGCTTGCAAGCTATCCATCATGTCTCCTTATGATCTAAGCGATATGAGATCTGGGATGTGCTATTTTAGTAAAGCCGGACTACTTTACCCCACATCAATTGTCTTCGCATTTATATTTATTCATCTTCACCGTTCGTCCGTAACAATCTGTCTAAGATAATGGCGACCGCAGAGCGCACAGACAGATGATTGTAGTCCGCAGCACCTTCAATGGGCGCCAGCCGGTGGTCAGCCATGCTCAATACCTCGTTGCTCAACCCCCATCCCGTACCGAACATCATCAGCAGAGGTGTCTGCTGCTGGATTCTCTTTCTTGCCTCCGCATAACTCAAGGTGGATTCAGCCGCAGAGGCACTGGTAACGATCAATTCCGGTTGCTTGCCAAAATGGCTTGAAATATTGGCGACCACTTCGGCCAGTGAGGCGGCAGTGCTCACCAGTTCCAGAGCCATTTTTCTCTCGGGGTGACTGTGTGCTCCGTGTCCCTCCCGCCAGTGGCTCAAGAGCCTTTCAACCAGCTGCTGCTGATCTTCCAAAGGCGTGACCAAATAAAAACGGCGCACCCCGTAAGTGAGGGCAGCACGGGCAATGTCGTGAATATCCAGATTGGTCACCGATGATACGATGACCTGGCGTTGGCGATTGTACACGGGATAATGAAGCAACGCCAGATGGACATTCATCTCAGCAATTCCGAATTCAGGAATTCAGGGATTCTCCAATTCCTCAATTCCCTAATTTCTTAATCTTCCCTTTCCTGGATGGCCTCGGCGAGCAGTTGCTTGTCCTCACTACTGAGTTTTTCTTCTTTCAAAAGGTCCGGCCGTCTTTGCCAGGTCCTCAAGAGGGATTGTTGGCGGCGCCAGCGGCGTATGGCACCATGATTACCAGAGAGAAGTATTTCTGGAACCCGATGGCCTTTGAATACCTCCGGCCTGGTATAGTGGGGATACTCCAACAACCCACCAACAAAACTCTCTTCCTCTACGGACTGGCTGCTGCCGAGCACACCAGGGATCAGCCTGGCTACGGTGTCCAAAACCACCAAGGCGGGCAATTCACCTCCGGTGAGGACATAATCACCAACGGAGATTTCGTCGTCCACGTAGTATCGACGTATCCTCTCATCTATACCTTCGTAACGACCGCATACCAGACAGATATGGTTTAGCTGACTGAGTTCTAGAGCTATTTCTTGTGTAAAAATTCTCCCTTGAGGGCTCAGAAGTATTACCCTGGCAGGTGGATCTGTAGCCCGGACACTATCAATGGCGGCCACCAGGGGTTCTGGTTTCATTACCATGCCGCTGCCACCACCAAACGGCCTGTCATCGGTTGTGCGGTGTGAGTCGGAGGTGAAATCACGGATATTAACGATGCAGACCTCGATGAGCTTTCGCTCAATGGCCTTGCCGATAATGGACTCCTGGAGCGGCACCGCCACCATATCTGGAAATATGGTCAAAATGTCAATGATCATTTGACTCTAGAAAACCTGGTCCTTCGGGCCTACAACTCAGAGAGCCAGCTAAGAGTTCAAAGGATTGCAGATTGCAGATTCTACTCATCCTCAGTGCGAATCGCTGATCTTTTCAATCCAAAATCTGAAATCTAAGATCTAAAATCGCTAGCGTTCCATTATGCCACTATTCCAATTTCATTTAGCAGCACCCCTCTGGGGGCGGTTAGACCCTGCTATTCTTTACAAGCTTTAACATGTTTCCGGAAGGTCGACTGTCATCTGCCTCTTTTCGAGATCGACTTCTCGCACTACCTGTTGTATCGCCGGAACAAGAATTTCTTCGTTTGCTAAACGCACGACATAGACGTCGTTACTTCCAGTCTCAATTATATCCTCTATGGTTCCCAGTACACGGCCGTCGGTGCTAACCACCTCGAGGCCTATGAGCTGAAACCAGTAAAACTCATCCTCGACCGTGGGTGGCAGCCTCGATGGGGGTACACAGAGCTCTGCGCCCACTAGGCGGCGTGCTTCCTCCACCGTGCTTATCTCGCCACTGAGGAAGAGAAAGGCTTTTTGGTGGGGGCGGACCTCCACGACGGTTAAACTTAGTGAGGTGCCATCAGATAGATAAGCAGTGATCTTTTCCCCGGCACTGAGGCTATAAAGGGTTTCCCCGTATGGAATAACCTTAAGATGCCCCTTCAATCCGTGGGCCTTGACCACTTTGCCGATGGGGAGCGATGTTTCGGAAACCATCGTTATTATTCGATAATTTCGAGCACCGCCCGCTTGCGGATCTTGGTGGATGCAGCACTCAGTATTGTTCGCATGGCTCGGGCAGTACGCCCTTGTTTGCCAATTACCTTACCGAGATCCTCTTTGGCCACCCGAAGTTCGATGACAGAAGTCTGCTCTCCTTCCAACTCTGAAACCTCGACCTGTTCAGGGTGATCCACTAGCGCTTTAGCTATAAGCTCTATAAGTTCCTTCAACATGGCGACCTCCACTAAGCCAACGAGGTAAAATGGGTTTGGCTCCAAGCAGGGTGTTACGCTTTAGGGTTGCCGACAACTGAACAACTCTGGCCTGCGGAGAATCTCTGTCAACCGCCCAGTAATACAGTTAATCGCTATTCTTAAACTTAAAAAATGTCCTCCTGCAAGCGGTAGTCACTTACTTAGACCGTCCCTGTGAGCAAGCCTTTTTGCTTGATTAAACTTCTCACTGTATCTGTTGGCTGGGCACCTCGATCGAGCCAAACCCGAAGCCGCTCTGGATCAATTTGCACCTCTGCGGGGTCGGTCAGAGGATTATAAGTACCAATAATTTCAAGGAACTTGCCATCTCTCGGCGCCTCAGAGTGAGCCACCACTATCCGGTAGAATGGTCTTTTCTTCGTTCCTTTGCGGGTGAGTCGAATTCGTACAGCCATATCCTATTTTCACTCCTTCACATAGATCTTGAACTCTAGAAAGTGTCAGTTTGCGATCTGCCCACTCCCACGGATTAACCTGTCATCATTAGAAGGGTAAAGGCATACCGCCTCGCGGCAAACGCATACCGCCTTTACCACCCTTGCTCAACTTTTGCAACATTTTCCTCATTTGAGTATAGTTTTTAAGAAGTTTGTTGACTTCTTGTACTGAAGTACCGCTGCCCTTGGCGATACGTTTACGGCGACTGGCATTTATTATCGAGTGTTTTCGCCGTTCCTCCGGGGTCATTGAATTGATAATGGCCTCGGTTCGGACCAGTTCTCGCTCATCAGGTTGGAGGTGACCGAGCTGCTTCAATTTGCCCATGCCTGGTAACATGCCGACAATCTGTTCAAGAGAGCCCATCCTTTTAATTTGCTGGAGCTGATCGCGAAAATCTTCAAGGGTGAAAGTGTCCTTTAGAAGTTTTTCCTGGAGTTCCTGTGCTTGCGCGGCATCAAAAGTTTTCTCGGCTTTCTCGATAAGGGAAAGAACGTCGCCCATTCCCAGAATTCTAGAAGCCATACGCTCTGGATGAAAGGCTTCCAGCGCATCGAGTTTTTCGCCGATGCCACAGAACTTGATGGGTTTGCCGGTTACGGTGCGCATGGAAAGGGCTGCACCTCCGCGGGCATCACCATCCATCTTGCTGAGAATAATCCCAGTAAGATCAAGCGTCTGATTGAACGCTTCCGCCACCTGCACCGCGTCCTGACCGGTCATGGCATCAGCCACCAAAAGTATCTCACGAGGATCAAGTCTGGCTTTGAGCCGTTCCAATTCATTCATCAATTCACTATCAATGTGGAGACGACCAGCAGTGTCTAGGATGAGGACATCGCAGCCCTGCTGGCTCGCAAAACCAAGGGCCGAGGTGCCAATTTCCACCGGATCCATCTGCGTGGTAGAAGGAAAAACCGGAACTTCAAGCTGGTTCCCCAGCACGTGTAGTTGATCGATGGCCGCCGGTCGATAGACGTCGGCCGGCACCAAACAGGGTTTGCGGTTCAACTCTTTGAGATGAAGGGCAAGTTTGCCGGCAGTAGTGGTTTTCCCTGAGCCCTGGAGACCCACCAACATTAATGGCAGAGGGGTACGACCGGTGAGCTCCAGAGGGGTCGCGTCGCTTCCCATGAGTTCAGTGAGGGCATCACGGACTATCTTGACCACCTGCTGACCTGGAGTAAGACTTTCCATAACCTCGCTGCCCACGGCACGCTCGCCCAGATCCGCGACAAATTGTTTTGCAACTTTGTAGTTGACGTCCGCTTCAAGAAGGGCAAAGCGTACCTCACGGAGTGCCTCCTTGATGTTTTTTTCGGAAAGCTTTCCCTGACCCCTGAGGCGTTTGAAGGTTCGGTTGAATTTTTCGGTTAAGTTTTCGAACATAACAGATCTCAAAATAGCAT
The DNA here is from genome assembly GCA_050124835.1 of Syntrophobacterales bacterium. Classification (GTDB taxonomy): domain Bacteria; phylum Desulfobacterota; class Syntrophobacteria; order BM002; family BM002; genus BM002. Next base: position 14,243 of record JASFEM010000032.1, read on the forward strand.
TTTTGTAAGATCGTAAAGCTATTTATTATAGAAACGGTAAAATAGCCTGTCAAGGAAAAGATCTTTCCAGATGCGGTGGAGACGCGGTCATACGTCCATCTAAGTCCCGTTCTCCCTTATTGCCTAAGTATAGCAGGTGGGCGAGGAAACTAGCCCCTATCCAGAGGCACCGGGAGCCGTAAGAGATAACTTAAGAAGCACTGCACTGCATCTAGCAATGTTGCTCACCCCCAAACTTGAGCCCCAAAAAGGCGCCAGTAAGACATTCGAATGAGAGCAAAAAAATTCTGGACTTTTCCTGGGATTTACCCTATCTTAATCCTTTCAAAGAAAGTGAAACTTTTTACAACCTTCAAGGATGAGCACTCATCCTTCGCATTCCATGCTGGGTAAAGAGACCCGGAAGATCTTTGAGCAGCTCGTGTTGGTCTCGCAATTGGGACTGACCATGGTGGGCTGCATCGGTCTTGGTTTTGCTTCAGGCTACTATCTCGATAAGTGGCTTGGAACAAGGGGTATTTTCCTGACCATCTTCATACTTCTCGGTATTGCCGGCGGCGGCTTCACTGTCTATCGACAGATTAAAGAACTGGAGACGCAGGACACTGACGGATCTGCTCAAGACGACGGTCCATAAGATTTCGAGGCTCGACCGGATACTCAGGTAAACATGAGCGACTATCTCACGCTGCAAAGGACTCTGATTAAGAAAACACTGTTTTTCGCCTTGGCCGCAGCCTGTATTTGCCTGGCTTTCGACCAGAAGGCGGCTGCCAAAGGCATCGCCTTGGGAAGCATCTTCAGCGTGGCTGACTTCAAATTGATGGCCTTCCTCTTGCCGCGGCGGCTGGTCGGTCAGCGCAGGAGCAGCGTTTATTTTGGCCTCATTTGCCGATTTGTTCTGCTCAGTATACCTTTAATTCTTGCAATTAAGTTGCCTTCAATTAACTTCGCTGCAACAGTGGTCGGTCTTTTGTTGGTGAAGGCGGCCGTCTTTTACCATTTCTTCCTCAGCAAAAGTTCGACACCATCGACAGGCCCCAGCCGGAGGAATAGCTCCAGTAAGAACAACTTCGACAACCTTGGATGTGGGACCTCCTCTGCTATTGTGGAGCAAGAAAGAAGCTGAACGCTAAGAGATAAAGGCTGGCACAGGTATGGAAGGGATAGGCAAAGTAAGTCAATGGGTGTTCCACCTCGGTGGGATGCGGATTGAGCTCAACAGCGCCACACTGTTGATGACCTGGTTGATAATGGCTCTCATCCTGGTATTTACCGTGTTGGCAACTCGACGCAGGGAGATGGTTCCCGGCCCATGGCAGCATCTCAGTGAACTGCTGGTGGGCTGGATAAAGGATCTGTGCGTTGACGCCCTGGGAGAAAAATGGGGCAAGCGTTATTACCCACTGATTTGCGCGCTATTTATATTCCTCCTTTTGTGCAACTGGATCGGCATTATCCCCTATATGGATGAGCCTACCAAGGATCTGAATACGACACTCGGCCTTGGCATTATGGGATTTTTAATAGCGCACGGGACCGCAATCTGGGTAAAAGGGCCCAAAACGTACGTAACCGAATACTTCAAGCCTATCTTTTTCCTGATGCCTCTGAACGTGGTGGGAGAATTTGCCAAGGTGGTCTCCATATCTTTTCGTCTCTTTGGCAATATAATGGGCGGCAGCATCATTATTATCGTGGTCTCATACCTGGCATACGGTTTGATTTTGCCGCCCTTTCTTTACGCTTTTTTTGGTTTGTTTGTTGGGACAATTCAGGCGTTTGTCTTCACGGTTCTCACCCTGGTTTACATAGCGGTGCAGATCAGGTGAAGTAACTGATGTGCAAGGAAAGGAGGATGGAGGAATGGAAATAACTGGAGCTGATCTAGTCAGAGCTGCGGCGCTTCTGGGAGCAGGTTTGTCTATGGGTTTTGGCGCCATCGGCCCTGGTGTCGGTGAGGGAATTGTAGGTGGGAGTGCCTGTGAGGCCATTGGTCGGAATCCGAGAGAAGCCGGACTTCTGACTCGCACCATGCTTGTAGGCCAGGCGGTTTCAGAGTCCACAGGAATCTATTCCCTGGTGGTAGCTCTGCTACTGATCTTTGTGGTGTGAAAAAGAGGCGTTCTCCATGGATGTCACCGATTGGGTCAAGCTGGCCGCTTTTATAGGCGCCGGACTTTCCATGGGCTTAGGTGCTATAGGCTCCGGAGCTGGGGAGGGGATTGTCGGCAGTAAGGCCTGTGAGGGTATGGGTCGCCAGCCAGCAGTGGCCGATGAATTGTTGCGCACTATGCTGGTGGGCCAAGCGGTAGCTGAAAGTACAGGGATCTACTCGTTGGTGGTAGCCTTGCTGCTCTTGTTTCGAGATTTCTCCGTGGTCCGGGTGATCGAGATTCCAGCTTTTCTGGCAGCGGGACTATGTATGGGTCTTGGTGCCATTGGCCCTGGGGTCGGTGAGGGGATTGTAGGTGGTAAGGCCTGCGAGGCCATAGCCCGCAATCCGGAGACCTCATCGGTGATTGTTCGTACCATGTTAGTTGGCCAAGCCGTGGCTGAGAGTACGGGCATTTATGCCTTGGTGGTTTCCTTGTTACTAATCTTTGTTATTTGAGTCGGTAAAGTCTTGGCTAATGGATTGGAGTTCCTAACTTTTTTGGGATTGTTCCATGATTGAGATTAACCTTACCATTGTGATTCAGGTCGTACAATTTTTGCTCCTGCTTTTCATCCTAAATCGGTTTCTTTTCAGGCCGACTATTAATCTGATTGAGGAGCGGGAAAAGAAGATTACCAGGTGGAAGGAAGAGACCAAGAATTGTCATGAGTCGATGCAAGCGAGGCTTCAGAGTTACGAAAACCAGATCCTCGAGGCCAAGGCAAAGGTTCAAGAGCAGCAGGAGCTGGTTACTGAAGAGTTGAAAAAAGAGGAGGACAAAAAGCTGGAGGCAGTCTCCGAGGAAGCCTTGCGCATTGTGGCCTCCACCCGAGAGAAACTGCAGCAAGAGACTAAAGCGCTGCGGGGGCAACTCCGAGAACAGGCGAAGGAAATGTCTCAGCTGGTGACTGAAAAAGTTTTGGGAAGAAAGGCATGATGAAACATCCTCAGCGAAGATATGTGCTGTGCCTCTTTTTGGTGGGGATTCTCGTGCTAGCACTTGTGAGTGGACCGGCTCTGAGTGCTTGGGCGGCGGAAGCAGAGCAGGGAAAGAGTAACTTCAAGGAGATCTGGCTTAATATCTGGAGAGTGCTCAATTTCTTGATACTTGCCTTTTTCTTGGTCAAGCTGCTCCGCGAGCCCCTGATGCGTTTTTTCCGCGAACGCAGTCGCTTGATTCGCGAGCAGATCGAAGGGGCCGAACAGGCTTACCTTGAGGCAGAACGGCAACTGCAAGAGGCTGAGAAACGTTTTGAATTCCTGGACAAAGAAATCGAGAAAATAAGGCAAGCAATCGGCGAGCAAGGCGAGAGGGAGAGGGCGCGCATCACTGAAAATGCCCAGGAGACTGCGAAGCACATATTGGATAAGGCAAGGATCGAAGCTCAGATGGTGGTCAGAGAAGCCAGGAGACAACTGAGGGCCGAAGTGGTCGATACCGCACTCCAACTCGCCGAAGAGCGTGTGAGACAAATAATTACTAGCAGCGACCAGAAACGGCTGGTAGAGGAGTACCTTCAGAAGGTTTCTCAAATGGCATAATCGAAGACTTGGGGATGGAATCCCCGGGGACAACCGATTGTTTTCAGGCTTGGTGGCGGGTTTATACCCGTTTTTTTTGTTGGGGCATGGAGCAAAGGAGCCAGCAGGCAGGTGGCAGCGTGCAGCTGGCAGTAAAGTATATTACCGCCAATCAAGAGTTGCTGCCTGCTGATTTTTGGCGCTCTGCGCTCTGCGAAATTAATGTGGCACGAAGATTGAAAAAGGATTTACAACGATTGAATCTTTTTCTGCTTTTACCGACAGAGGAGATGTTCTCCCCTGGCGACCCTCAAATAGGAGTGCAGGATGATTGAAGGTCGGTATCCCATCGATGATCTCACGGTGAGGGAAAGCTGGCGGCTTTTTCGAATTATGGCCGAATTTGTTGATGCTTTCGAAACGATGGCAGAGATCTATCCGGCTGTGTCAATTTTTGGTTCTTCCCGGATTGGGCCGGATGATCCCCACTACGAAAAGGCAAGAAACGTTGCCAGGCAATTTGCCGAAAATGGCTTCCACGTTATTACCGGTGGCGGCCCCGGCCTGATGGAGGCGGCCAACAGGGGAGCAGCCGAAGGAGGTGCTCGGTCTGTGGGTCTCAACATTCAGCTGCCCATGGAACAAGAGCCAAACCCCTATGCCAATGTCAGATTGGATTTTAGATACTTCTTCATACGCAAAGTTGTATTCGTCAAATATGCTCAGGCCTATGTGGTATTTCCCGGTGGCTTCGGTACCTTGGATGAACTGTTCGAGGCGCTCACCCTTATTCAAACAGATCGCATCAAACCATTTCCGGTGATTCTGGTGGGTAATCATTATTGGAAAGGACTGTTGGATTGGGTGCGGGAACAGTTGGTGGAGACGGGTAAGATATCGCCCGAGGATCTAGATTTGATCCAATTAATTGATGAACCCGGTGAAGTGGTGGCTGCGGTGAAACGGTTGGTTATCGTATAGGGGACACCGGAGCTGGTGGCTGCGCTTTTAGTCGGCCTCCGGTCTCAAAAACTCCAACTGACCTTCACCAGGGGCGATGTCATGGCGTGTTTCGACATGTATATTCACACCATAGCGGTTTTCCAGCTTGAGGAGTTCAGCTCGTTTCCTGTTGAGCAGGTAATCGGCCACTGGCTCGGAAAAGGAAGCACGCACCTGACTAACTCCACCTCGGCTGAGTTCCAGCCAGATTCTGCGGAGATAGGCCAAAGCAGTAGCTTCAGTGGCCCGTATTACGCCGGTGCCACCGCAGCGGTCGCAAAGAACGTAGGAACTGGATTGCACCGAGGGGCGCAACCGCTGTCGGGAAGCTTGCAGCAAACCAAATTTACTGATCCGGCCCATATCTGTTCTTGCTCTGTCTTTCTTGAATTCCTCTCGCAGAGTCCTTTCCACCTGACGGATATGCTTCCGGTCCCTCATGTCGATAAAGTCGATCACAACTAAGCCGCCAAGGTCACGGAGACGCAGCTGTCGAGGCACCTCAGACGCTGCCTCTAAATTGGTCTTAAAGGCGGTTTCTTCCAGTTGCTTCTCGCGGCTTGATTTTCCCGAATTCACGTCAATGGCCACCAAAGCTTCGGTGGTGTCGATGACCAAGAATCCTCCTGATTTCAAGGGAACTCTGTTTTTGTAAATGGTCTCAATCTGATTTTCGAGCTGGTATTCGGCAAAGATGGGCCTTTTTTCTTTGTACAGTTTGACCAGCCAGCGGTGCCGAGGTGAGACAATAGCCATGAAGTCCTTAACCCGCTTGTAAACCTCCTTGTTGTCGATCCGAATTTTCTTGATGTCCGTGGTTAAATAATCTCTGATGGCGCGAATGGTCAGATCTCTTTCCCGATAGAGCATGGCCGGTGCTTGTACCTTTTGGGCAGTGGCCTTGATATTCTCCCAGAGCCGAAGCAGGTAATTATAGTCCTTGGATAATTCCCGTTTGGTTCTGTTTTCACCCGCTGTGCGGACAATGAGATGGATGCCCTCGGGCACGCGAAGTTGGCTGATGATCTTCCGCAACCGCTGGCGTTGCTGTTCGTCCTCAATTTTTCGGGAGATTCCGCCGTGTTTGCTGCCGGGCATCAGCACAAGATAGCGCCCGGGAAGAGAGATATAGGTGGTCAAGAAGGCACCCTTGGCAGCTGTTGCCTCTTTTACCACTTGCACGATAAGTTCCTGGCCAGGGCGAAGGGCATCCTGGATGCGACCTCGCTCTCCTTCTCCAGGTGGCTCTTTTTGGTAGTAATCAGGATGAATCTCGTGGAGTTGGAGAAAGCCGTTTTTTTCAACACCAAAGTCGAGAAAAGCGGCTTGGAGGCTGGGTTGAATGTTGGCAACCACCCCTTTGTAAATATTTCCCCTAGTATTTTCACGCGTGGTAGTCTCAATGTAGAACTCTTCCAGTTTCTTTCCTGAGACGATGGCCAACCGATATTCCTCTGGCTCTTCCGCATTGATCAACATCTGACGGTTCATACCTTAAATCCACCCTGCTCTCGGCAGTTCACCTCCTGATCTTTCTGCCGGTAAGTTTTTTCTTTGTGTAATCTTTTAGGTTAACTAGATAGAATAAACCAGGGATTGAGGGAATGCAAGGGAATTAGAAGCATGGAGCATAGGGCATAGAGCATAGAGAAATACAGCTGACAGCACACAGCAAGCAGATAAATACCTTGCCGCTAATCAAGAGTTGCTGCCAGCTGAATTTGAAGCTAGACGCTTTTCCTGATGCTGCACTGCCTGATACATGAAGGTGCGTACGATGGCCTCGAGGTTGGGTTGGAAGGTGCCGTCATAGGCAGCATCGATGTAAGGAATCTGCATTCGATCCAGGACAGGTTTAATAATTGCAGAGCACATGGTACTGGGCATGCAAGTGAATGGGAAAACGTTAACGATTCCATCAAATCCATGCAGGCAGTACTCGAGAGCGCCGCCGATGCTCAAGCCTGCTTCCGTGCCCACATGAAAAGAGAAGAGGCGGTCATTATCAAGCTGTTTTTCGATTTGGTTTATCCGGTGATCCCCATGGATGGGCAAGTGCTTTTTAACTCTTCGGTAAATTTGGTCAAGACGGAAGTATTGGTAAGTCAATTCCGTGCGGTTGCTCAGCCAATCTTTAAAGTGTTGACGAAGAGACTTGAGGTCGCGCCGCCTGAGGGCATGAATGAGTTCTCGCCTCGCCCGCTGCATGTTGTCATACGCCACATAGTTAATCCACTCAGCGATGGAGGCATTCACCGTCTCCCCACCGTGTCTCTCCAAAAGTTTGATGAGATCCTGGTTGGATTGCCGATGACTGCGCAAGTAAATTTCGCCAACCATGCCGATGAGTGGTTTTGAAGGAATAGTGGGATCAATAAGATCTCGGGCTTTCCTGACAACCGCTTCCAGGGTTTCTAGGATTTTGCGGAATCTTTTTCTGCGGCCGTGGATTTCCATCTCCCGACACATGATGTCCAGCGCTTCTTGGAAATAATCCTCGGCCTGCCCTGGCTCCTTCTCGTATGGGCGCGTACGCCAAAGCATACGATCCAGCACATCGCCAATAACCACAGACACATAAGCGCTTCTGCGGAAATGAGTTAGCATTTGCGGTTCTAGCAACCCGCCAAGGGCATAGGAATCATTGCTGGTAATCGTGGCGATGCGAATCTTACCGAAGCCGTCCAGTGAATCCAGAACGATTCGGTGCAACTTGTTGTACATGCCAAATCGGCAGGGCCCACCAGACTCAGCCATGAAATAAAGGTAATTCTCAGGTTGGAATGCGTCTCCTAGACGCTCCTTTTCTTGTTCCAGATGGTAGAGAAGGTCCCCTAGGGTGATCTGGCAGGGAAAGCATTCCTTGCCTGAGGTGTACTTCTTGCCTAACTGCAGCCCCTTGTAGGTTTGCATTAGTTGGACATCGATACCAAAGCTTCTAAGGGTGCCGGTGAGCAACACATTACCGGCGTGGCTCATGTCCGGCATTAACAGCGTTTTATTGGTCAAGCTGAATTTGCCGAGCTTTGTTTTCAGTGATTCGAATTCGCTCATGGCTTTCTTCGTTCGCCGCATAGCGCATAGCGCATAGCGTCATTTTCACTGGTCAACGCGTTAAATGATGAAAATCGTCACCCTTTTATGTTTCTCTCTACGACATAACAATTCTGCTCTAGATAACTATCTGATCTTTTATGAAGCACACTGCACTTTCTGCCAGCTCTCAAGGGTTTGTCTGTGCTCATTTTGAATCACGTTTTTAAATGCCTCCAGCCGGGTGATCATTCCCGCCACCGCACTGTGCTCATCCAGCTCCAGGATGAGATAAGGTTTTTGTCCCATGATGTGACGGTAGAAGTGCTCGATAAACGAATCGGCGCCACAACTGAAGTTGGTGAGGTGTATACCATAACCACCGAGATTTGCCTTGGCCGACTTGGCTGTCCGGAGAATCTGGGCTCCCGACCCCCAATACATATCGGGAAAATCGCTGAGGTCAACGTTCGCAGTGTTTAGTAAATCTTGAGGAATGGCCTTGATCCCCAGCTTAGCTAGATTTTGTCCAAGTCGTAAATTTAAACGTTCGTCGTAAAGGTTATAAGAGCGGCCGCTCACGGCAACCCAGAGGTCGTCCGGTTGCAGTGAATCGAAAAATTTACGACCCTGCTGGAGAAGATCGCGATGAAAAGACAATTGAACTTCAAGGCTTTCGCGATAAGCGCGATCAATTTGACGCTTACTCAATCCCAAGGGCTTACCAAGGGCGCGATGCAGGTCAAGGACAATTCGCTCCACCGATTCCTTCAGGTAAACGATTGGAGACAACAGGGTGGCGCGAGGGACGTTCAAGGCCATGCTGGCCATGTATTGACTGCCCTGGACAAGCGGACAGAAAAAGCCGGCTTCTTCGGGCTGGGGGGTGGACATATTGATGATTGTAGGGAGAAAGAGATACCGGGTCTGACCCACCAGGGCTTTTACGTGACCCTGGAACACCTTGATTGGAAAACAGGTTTCCGAGGTCATGGACTCAATCCCTGCTACGGCAATTTGCTGGTCAGTTTTGGGAGAGAGAACGACACTGTAGCCCAGCTTTGTCCAAAAATGGGTCCAGAGGATGGAGTATTGCAACAGGTGCAAGGCCCGAGGGATACCTATGGTGGGCTTGCCGTCGAGGATTTCGTTGCCCTGCCTGTTTGAGTCGGGACGGGAGCGGAGCTCCGCCAAATCTACAAACTGGTCCCTGAGATAATAATGTAAGAGCTGCTCGCGTTTCTCGAACCAGTTTTCTTCGCTCTGCTTCCTATTCCGCTTCACTTCATAACGACCGCAGTCACCCCCCCAGATACTCTTGCGTCCGCCAAAGTCATATATCTTCAACTTGCACTCGTTGTGGCAGTTTCTATCGGCGTGGCAGATCTTTTCTTTATGTGAGATTTTGGCTTGGATTAGATTGTCAAGGCCGGGAAAGTTTGACTCGGTCACTTCAGAACTCAATTGTTTTTCCATGACGCTCAGAGCAGCGCCGTGTGCTCCGAGAACCTCACGGTGTGCCGGCATGATTATTTCTTTGTTGAGAACATTTTCAAAGGCCGCAACGATCCCTTTGTTTAGCGATGGTCCGCCAAGAAACATAATGCGTTTGCCAATTCGCCGCTTTTCCACCACGCGGTTGAGGTAATTGTACACAATGGCGTAGCAGAGACCGGCTATGAGATCTTCGAGGCGAGCACCTTTCTGGGCGTAAGAGACCAGGTCAGACTCCATAAATACAGTGCAGCGCTCGGCTAGATTTATAGGTCTCTTGGAAGAGAGGGCAATTTCTTGGAACTCTTTGACGATGTTGATTCTCAGCTTGTTGGCGAGTTCATGGAGAAAACTGCCGGTTCCCGCGGCACAAACCTTGTTCATATCAAAGTCCATGGGATTGCCATTTTCCAGCCAAATGTATTTGGAGTCCTGGCCGCCAATTTCAAAAACTGTGTCCACTTCGGGGTCCCAGTGTACAGCGGCTCGAGCATGGGCGGTAATCTCGTCGATGATAAGATCAGCCTCAATGAAATTCCCCACCACGTGCCGTCCAGATCCCGTGGTGGCAGTGGCCAAGAAATCAAGACTTTCGGCAAATTCCTCTCTGATACCAGCAAGAAGTCTTTGGGTTACTTCAATGGGTTTGCCCTGTGTCTGAACGTACTGCTTATGGAGAATGTTCTGGTTTACATCCATCAATACGGTCTTGGTAGTGGTGGAGCCGATATCAATTCCCAGATAAACCTGAAGCTTGCCATGAGGCGGCTGCTTAAGTCTGGGAATGACGACATTATCGGTGAATGAAGTTTTTCGGAGACGGAGGGGCGGAGCTTCGGCAAAGTCACTGGCGACCTCATCCGCCATGGTTTCCAATTCAGCCAATTTAACCTTAAATTGCTCGCTCCGGCTTTGAGCGAATAGGGCCGCGCCCAGCGCTCCCATGGAGGTGTGGTGCGGTGGAACTAGAAGCTTAGGGAAATAGCGGCGGAAGGCCTCCACCTGCAGTTTGTTGCTGGCGACTCCGCCGATGAAGACCACGGGGTCCTCAACCTCTTGGCTTGCAACAATGGTACTGATGTAGTTGGCAGCATTGCCCTGATGTAGACCGGCTATGATGTTCGCTAAAGGCTCCCCTTTGTTTTGCAGGTGGATCATATCCGACTTGGTAAAGACCGTACATCGACAAGCCACCGGAGCGGCGCTGGTACTATTTTGGCCTCGAGCGATGAAGTCGGCGAGAATCTGGGAAATGTGCTCTTGGGAAAAGGAGACATTTTCGTCATAAAGAAACGATGAAAGTCTCTCTGCCTGTTGGTCAATAAAGGAACCAGTTCCGGCAGCGCAAGGCCCATTCATGGCGAAAGACTGCATATACCATTGACCGTCCTCGTGGGCGAGCAGATACAGACCGGCATCCTGGCCTCCCATACTGACGATGGCAGAAGTATCCGGGACGAGGTGCAGTACACCGAGCACCTGGGTAATGGACTCGTATTCGTAAAGAGCTCCAAGCCGTGAAGCGATAATATTGGCGTGGTTGCCGGTGAACGCAACAGTCTGTACCTGTTCTTCGCCAAAGCGTTTATATATGGACCTGAGGCTCTGGAGGGTTTCAGGCAGAAAGCGGCCGAAATGCCGTTGATAGGGAGCTTCGTAAGCAAGATCCCCGTCTCCGTCTATGACAACACAATTGATGCTTACCGAACCGATATCGATGCCTACAGTGTACATGGTAACCTCAGCCCTATTCGCGCAACCCTTGTGAGCTGCATATCAATGTTTCAGTAAGCTGTTTCAGTTATTTTATTAAAGTAAATAACGCCACGGCAACTTTAAACTGGAGCCGGTGGAACATGTTTCAAAGTCTTGGATTTTTGCCTGGTTGGTTACACTGGCTGGGAGAATTATAAAAAGTTGCGGACCCCGCGTCAAGTGAGGTGAAAAACCCTATTCAGCAAAGCTTAGCTCTGACCTTGTGCTATGCGAAACGGCACGCGCAGTAGTAGGATGATCGTTTGGAGCTATCTAGCCTTTGCTAACCTAAAGGTATAAGGCACAAGGTGCAAGGCATGAAGAGAGGGTAATTTTTCTTTGGTTGTTTTTACCTTGTGCCCTATGCCTTCAGCCCTAAGTTAGATACCCAGAGATTGAAAAATGTGTCTTTCTTTTAAAGGCTTACGTCTAATCAGCTCTGCAGTTGTCTAGCATCAGTTGATGCTTTTTGGTCAAGAAAACATCACAGTTTTGACACTCGAGCTCTTTGTCGAGGCAGGATTTAGGCTTCAGCTCCCAACAAGGAACAGGAAAGTCCAGCACTGCCGGGCAGTTCTTACGCTCTTCTTCAGGGCATTGACGAATCTCCCAGCAGGTGGCCAGGGTCAAAAGTTTCTTGATGCCGGCAATATTGAGACCGTCTTCGTGTATGAGCTTACGTAAACATTTGAGCCATTTTAGGTCGTTATTTGAGAAAAAGCGTTTGCCGCTGCGGCGGGCAGGTTTGATCAATCCCTCGCGTTCATAGATTCTCAGGGTACGAGGGTGGATTTTCAGTAACTCGGCCACAATACCGATGGGATAGACAGCCTTGTAATCGTCCATTTCGCCCTTCCAGCTCTAAAAAATGAAGAAGTCAGCTGCGTTTCAAAAATAAACTATAGTTATCACTGAACACTGTCAAGTGTTATTTTTCTCCTTGATAATCAAGGGGTTTTATTCTAGAGTACCCGAATATTGAAGCGAGTTCTGAGTTGTTATCCTTCCGGTCGATCTGGCTCTCCAAGATATTAATCTCAGTATACCTCTGGAGGAATAAAATGCGCAGCGATGTCATGAAAAAAGGAGTAGAAAAGGCGCCTCACCGCTCGTTGTTCAAGGCCATGGGATTCACCGATGAAGAGATTGCTCGCCCCATGGTGGGAATAGCAAATTCGGCCAATGAGATTGTTCCCGGTCATATTCATCTGGATCGCATCGCTGAGG
>JASFEM010000033.1:0-26206 GCA_050124835.1 Syntrophobacterales bacterium
TGAAGGGCGTCAAATTAGATGCTCGGTTGCAACTGGATGGCCATCGCTTTGCCGCCTTTGCCGACTTGGACAAACTGCCGGACCTGGGTGCTGTAACCGGCCAGCTGTCAATCTCGGACAGTGATGGAGCCCTTGGGATTGATTCGCTTCATGTGGAGACCGGGCAGCCGGAGCTGCTGAGCCTGAGGGTGGACGCCAGCTTTGATAATTTCAAAGACCCCTCCACCTTGCTTCTCAGCAGCAGCCTCAATGCCCGGGATCTACAGCTGATTGGATCAATTTTGGATCGCAAATGGGCTGCCATCGGACCGGTGCAACTTAATGCTGAGATAAAACGCACGGGCAAAGGCAATGAATTGAACAGCACCTTGACTGCCGGCGAAACCGAGGTTGAGACAAAAATCAAGGCCCTTTTTAAAGAGACTCCCATGCGGATAAACGGGACGATTACAGCACGCAAACTGTTCATGTGGGATCTTCTAGAGAAAGCGGGGGAGGAAGAGAAAAAGGAAACTCAAAGCCAGGAGCCCGTTTTTAGCCGTGACCCCATAGACTTTGACTGGATGAAAAAAGCCGATGTGGATATTGCTGTTAAGGTTGAATCCTTTTCTCAAGAGTCCTTTCTGGCGGACTCCGCCCAGTTCCGCGTGGTACTCAAATCGGGCCTACTGTTCATCAGCCCGGGTCGTTTTGACTATCCAAAAGGAGAGCTCGACATCGACCTGCAACTCGATGCGCGGGATCAGCCCCGGCTGACGTTCAAAGCATTCGGCGAAAATATCGATCCCCGGCGGGCACTGGATGTCCAGGAATACAAGGGAGAGCTTGAGGGGGAGATGAATATTGACGTCTCCTTTAGCACATCCGGGCTAAGCCCCCATGAACTGGCGGCAAACAGCCAGGGCAGTATCTACATAACCATGCAAAACGGCAAGATCCCTGCCCCACTGACTGATCTAGTTTTTATGGATTTTGCGGGCTGGACTTGGAAGACAGCGACTAATAAGAGATATTACGATATCGCTTGCGGGGTGGCCGATTACAGTATCGAGCAGGGTGTCATTTCGACAAAGGGTTTTATACTCGATGCCGAGCAAATCACCATTTCCGGCGGGGGGACCATCGATCTGGGTGAAGAGCAAATCGAATACGTCCTGCTGCCAAAAAAGAAATCTCGCATTATTAAAAGAGCCAGCCCGGTGAAGATCCAAGGTCCGCTGAACAATCCCGAAGTGAAGGCGCTTTCCTGGAAATCGGCGGCCATCTCACTCGGCCAGGTCGGTGGGATCGTTCTTGCTCCCTTTGTTTTCATACCTCTCACCGCAGCCGACTACCTGGGCGGTAAGGTGACAAGTAAAAACGGGGAATCGGCTTGTCTGGAATATCAAAAGAGCCGTAATAAGGGAACGGCTCAGGGCGCAAGGCACAGGGCACAGGGTAAAAACAAATAGACACAATACCTAGAGGTCGGAAGTCAGAGATCAGAAGTCAGGGATTCTCTTGTGGGAGCGGCTTTCCCCGACCGCCTCGCCTGAGTCCACCGCAGGCAGACGATGGCTACCAGGCAGCCGCGATTCGACTACTGGGCTGGCCCATTGATGCAACATAATTTTTCAGTGTTCAGTGTTCAGATTTCAGCTTCTGTGTTTTTTTTCTGACACCTGACACCCGACACCTGAAACCTCCATAAAAGCCCGCAACTTTTACCGGCAAAACCATTGAACTCTGACCTGGCGCTAAGGACCAGGTTTTCGATGTTAATTGCATAGACGTTATCTCTTATTTCTCAGAAGGAAGGCCCCAAACCTATGAACAGACATATTTTGGTGGCCCTAATCGTTCTTTTCACCTTGACAGGCTGCGCCACACCTCCCCCTGATCACCATCGCAGCGTAAAGGTGTCAGCTGCACGCAACTTTCGAGATCTGGGCGGCTACGCTACTGCCGACGGACATCACATCAAAAAGGGCTTGCTGTATCGGTCCGATCATCTGAAGAAGGTGAGCACCGGGGACGTGGAAGTGATAGTCGCCCTCGGTGTGAAGACAGTCTACGATTTCAGAAGCGAAAAGGAACGAGAGAAAGATCCGCCGACGCTGTCGAAAATCGGTTCACTGGAAGTGGTGAGTCTTCCCATCTATTATGCACCCATGGACCCGGCGCTGACGCGTCGTAAGATCCTGCGAGGTGAGGTGGAAAAGGGCGAGTTCCACCAGGCAATGATCGAATCCTATCGGGCGTATGTTTTAGACTATCGTGTTCAGTTATCTACTTTCATGATCGACCTGTCGGACCCCAGCGGTCTCCCCGCCCTTATCCACTGCACCCACGGTAAGGACCGCACAGGGGTAGCAGTAGCCATTACCCTGCGCGCCCTGGGCGTGCCCCGAGAAACGGTTATGGAGGACTACCTGCTGAGTAACAAGTTCTGGCAGAGCGAAGCTCGCCGACTGTCATGTTTTGCCAGCTTCGCCTCTTTTTTTCGAACTCCGCGCAGTGAGGTGCGGGCCCTGTTGGAAGTTAGGCCGGAATACCTTGAAGCTGCCTTCGCAGCAATAGACGAGCACTATGGCTCCTTTGAAAATTACCTTGACGAGGGGCTCGGTATAGATGAACCGACACTTCAGAGGCTCCGGAAAGCATTACTCGACTGAAGTCTCACTGTGCTACGAAGATATATGAGGCAACCGATAAAGCCATTCAGCAGATCCCTTTGGGTTGCGTTACATGCGCTCTCAGGTGCTGTTCTTTTAACCCTTTTGGTTCTCCCTAATGGTTGCTCAGCAGATAATTCAGCGAACCGTTCCAGGAAAACGGAGCCTTTCTTAAGGGCAAGCACCCCGGCACCAAAAAAGAACCTGCAACAGAGTCTCATAATTTCGCCTGATTACTATGAATTATCGCAGAATCCAAAGCTCTTGCAACGCATCCGGCGGGGGCCTCATGGCTATTTTCGTTACATCAACATAATATTTGCGGAAACAGTCTGCGTTCGCTTCCAGGAACACCTTGGTGGGATTCCCAAGGTCAACCTCCACGGCGACGCCCACTTGGAAAACTACGCCATCACTGAGCGGGGACGCGGTCTCACGGACTTCGATGATGCGACCGTAGGGCCCATGGTGCTTGATCTGGTACGCTTCGGCGTGTCCATAAATTTGGCCTGCCGAGCCAATGGCTGGCAGGAAAAAGCTGAGCCGCTAGTGAAAAACTTCCTCTCCAGCTATGGTGCCGCCCTCAGGGATCCTGGGCTCACCATTCCTCCTCCCGAGCTGGTCGCTCGGGTTCGTGCCAGCTTCACCACGGACAGAGAGCTTTCACTGGCTACGAAGGAAGAACTCATGAAGCCGCTGGGGGAACCACTGGAAAACTTCGAAGAACCATTCAAGCAATACATCGACCAGATGGCGGTGAAGCGTCCGGAACTGCCACCCTATTTCTTTGAGATCAAAAAGGCCGGCAGGTTGGAAATGGGCGTTGGCAGCGCTCTGAATGAAAAATATTTGTTTGAGGTGGAAGGAGCCACCAAGGCCCGCGAGGACAACCTATTCCTGGAAATAAAGGAGGTACGTGCTCTTCATGGGATCTCCTGCATCCTGTTGAGCAAGGAAAACCCCATGCGCCCCATTGTCATGCAGGCTCGCCTCGCCGACAAACCCTACCGCTACACGGGTTTCATCGTAATCGGCCGCAATGCTGGATATAAGGTAGACAAGATGTTCTGGGTTCATGAGTGGCCTGCCCGTTACCATGAACTCTCCATACGCACCTCTTTCCAGACACCGAAAGATCTTCACGACATTGCCATTGACGTGGGAGTTCAACTCGGTCTTGGTCATCCCAGGAGCATCTCGGATCCTGACAGCAATGAGCTCCGCAGCAGAATGCTGAGCACTCTGGCAGAGTTGCAAGAAGACATTGAACAGACCATCTCCGATCTCACCCGGCAAACTGTGGCAGCGTGGAAACAGTTCAGGCTTAGGAAGAATGGGGTCAGCCCTTGACATGGGACAAAATTACAGAGCACTATTAACCACCTGAATCTAATTCTGTCACAAATAATATTTGACCGCCGAGTATCTATGAGTCCGCTCTTCACAAGAAGGGGGTGCTTAAAGCGGGATCACTGTGCATTGAAAATGAGTAGACATTTTATGTGACTTCGCGGGCTAATAAGCGCAGAAGATCTACTTTTACAAAGCTGACCTTGTGAAGTTGAAAAACTATTTTTGTCCCATGTCAAGGGCTGACCCCCTTTATGTTTATACTTTTCTTCGGGTAACGATAGCAAAGCTAGTTGACATAATGTTCATTTATATGTACATTAAAATGTACATATAAAAGCGGAGGGAATACAAATGGAAAAAATACCGATAACCGAAGCAAGGAACAAGTTTATGAAACTTCCTGAAGAGGCCGCCAAACATAAGATCCTTGCCGTCACGAGAAGAAACAAGGAAGTTATGGCGGTCATGAGCTGGGAATTATACGAGGGCTTACTAGAGACCTTAGAGGTCCTGTCTGATCCCAAACTTATGAATCATTTAAAAAAAGGTATAGAAGACGTCAAAGCCGGCAGGGTCCATTCACTATCGGAATCATATGAAAGGCTGGACTTTTGAAATATCGAATTCTCATCACCGACACCTGTCTTAGACTGATAGAAAAAATCCCCGACAGGGCAATCCAACGGACGATCTTAGATCGAATTAAAAAGTTGTCTGATGAGCCGGACAAGCAAGGTAGAAAGCTCGTTAAAGACTTATCTGGATTCCTCTCAGTACATGCCGCGGGAAGATACAGGATCATATACAAAATCGATAAACGGACCGTGATCGTTTATGTTCTTGCGACAGGAATCAGAAAAGAAGGCGACAAAAGAGATATCTATAAGATTGCCAAAAAATTATTGGATGCAGGACTTCTGGATTAAATCCAATAGAACAAACCCAACCCGAAGAAATAGAACGTAGAGCAATCTAAGTGATTGGCTGGTAGTCTCGTCGGATTTTGATCAGAGGTAGTTTCCGAACCGATGCTTTGAAATGCAATGACTTCTCGGGATAAAGAGCGCAGGAAGATCTACTTCTCGAGGTCTAACCTTGAGAAGTTCAAGAGCTATTTGTGTTCCATGTCAAGGGCTGACTTCACTTTTCGCAAACGCGGGAGGAGTTACCATGAAAAAAATTACCAGGTACAAGATCACTATCGGAGCAGTGGCAATTCTTTTGTTAGCGGGTTGCGCCAGTATTGGGCCAAGGACCATCCCCCGCGACCGGTTTGATTATGCATCAGCCATTTCCACCTCCTGGAAGAAGCAGATGCTCCTCAATATGGTAAAGATTCGCTATGCGGATATACCGGTTTTTGTGGACGTGGCCTCGGTTATCAACCAGTATGCTTTGGAGGGAGAGATTACGCTTGGAGCCTCTTGGAGCGATGGCATTAACGGAGACGGTCAAAATGTGGGCGGCACCGGCAAATACCGAGACCAACCCACAATTACCTACGCCCCGCTCATGGGGAAAAGATTCGCCGAAAGCCTGGTAAAACCCATCCCGCCACCAGCGATTTTCTTTCTGATTCAGACCGGCATCCGGGTGGATGGTGTTTTTCGTACCTGCGTTCAGACCGTCAATGGCATTCATAATCGTACGGGTAGACATTCGATGGTCCGTCCGGCAGATCCTGAATTCTACCGGTTGATCTCTTTACTGCGCAAGATCCAGCAATCCGGCGCAGTGGGTATGCGCATTGAGAAAACCGAGGACGAAAGAGAAGCAACAGTCTTCACTTTCAAGCAGAAGAACATTTCGCCTGAAATCGTATCGGCTATCAATTCGGTTAAGCTGCTGCTTGGTCTTTCCCCCGACGTTCGAGACTTTAGAGTGGTTTATGGTTCAGTCGCCAGAGACGACAAGGAAATTGCTATTCTGAGCCGCTCCATGCTCGAAGTCATCATAGAGTTGTCCTCATACGTTGATGTGCCCGAGATGCATCTCACTGAAGGCCGCACCTACGAAGCGCTTCTCGACCAAATGGACGTTAGCGAGGAATTTGGACCGCTCATTGCAGTCAATAGCGATGAGAGCAGGCCGGCAGATGACTTTATCGCGGTCCGTTATAAAGATTACTGGTTCTGGATCGATGATCGAGACCTGAGATCTAAACGCACGTTTGCATTTCTCTGGCTTCTTTTTAGCTTCACTGAAACGGAGAAAGGTTACGCTCCGGTGGTGACTATTCCAACAGGGTAGGGAGTATCTGATTGCGGATTATATAAGGCATAGAGCATAGAGCATAGAGCAGGAAGCCAGCAAGCAGCTCGCAGTATGCAGCATGCAGCAATGACTATGTATAGATGATATCTGCTTTCTGCCCGCTGCCCGCTGCTAGCTGTCATCTGTCTTCTGTCCTTTGGGCCCAGATTTTCATAATCTCATCTCTCTTTTCTTGATTTCCTCCAGGGCGTTGCTGAGGGGTAGAAAAATGGGCTGGGGGACACGGTCCAGGCTGACCCAACGCCACTCCTCACACTCCCGGGGCTCTGCAACAGTTGCCTCTCCAGATTCATATTCTCCCCTGAAGAAGAGAGTGATGTAGTGAAGGCCCTCGTCATGAAAAACGTCGTTGGTGAAAACCACCGGGCTTATGCTATTGATAATGAGTCCGGTCTCTTCCAGGACTTCTCTCTTGCAGCATGTTTCAAATGACTCCCCGGGTTCCAGATGTCCGCCGGGCAAAGCCCAGGTGCCTGCACCGTGCGATCCTTTCCTTTTACCCACAAGGATTTTGCCGTCCCGTTTGACGAACACGCCAACTCCCACTTGTGGCCTTTTCATCAGTGAACTCCAAGTTTATAAAATCATGTAGAGCCTGGTCTTCTGGGCCAGCTCATATGGCATAGGGCATAGAGCATAGGGCATAGAGAGATGATTGCGAATTTCGAATTGCGAATTTGGAATTTGTCAGGTCTGACCTCTAATCCCCGTCCAGCCCTTTCTCCCGGGTCGTCCCGCTGTGCCTAGTGCTTAGTTCCTAGTGCCTAGTTTTATAACAGCTTAACCACAACCAGGGTGATATCGTCTTCTTGAGGAGACTCTCCCTGGAAGGCCTTGAGATCCCGGATGATGCTGTTCTGGATATCTTGGGCGGACTCGGTTGCATACTTGCGTATGGATTCTCGAAGTCGATCTTGGCCGAACATATCTCCGTTTTCATTTCTGGCTTCACGGATGCCGTCCGTGCCCACGACCACAATGCTTCCAGGAGTCCAGCCCT
This sequence comes from Syntrophobacterales bacterium, assembly GCA_050124835.1. Lineage (GTDB taxonomy): Bacteria > Desulfobacterota > Syntrophobacteria > BM002 > BM002 > BM002. Next base: position 7,282 of record JASFEM010000033.1, read on the forward strand.
CGTGAGTGTATTTTTGAAATTCAAAGTCCTTTACCACCCCGAGGGCCATACCGTCTCCAGCAAGTTCAACAAAACTATCTTCTTGAGCGTTGTAGAAGATTGCTGGTTCGTGACCGGCGCGAACCCAATCTAACATCTTACTTGCAGGTTCGATTTCCAGGAAAAACATGGTCATGAACCGCCCGGTCTCCTTCACATCTTTCGCAAGCTCCAGGTTGACATCAGCCACAATCTTACCAATATCGCCCTCCATAGCCACCCTCTGCCTTAACAGTGCCCGCACCGTGGTCATGAGCAAGGCTGCGCTCACACCATGCTCGGAAGCGTCGGCCACTACCACCCCAAGGTTGCCGTTTGACAGCCTGAAGTAATCGTAATAGTCTCCGCCGGTCTCGTCACAGTAGTTGCTTATACCGGCGATATCGAGTCCAGGAAATGAGGGAATCTCGGCGGGCAAGAGGTTTTGTTGGACCTCTTCTGCCAACTTTAAGGCGGTTATGAGCTGCAACCGATGTCTGAGTCCATCGATCATTGTGTTGGTGTGTCCAGCGATAAGCCCGAACTCGTCATTGGTGGCTACCGGGACCAGTTTGGAGAGGTCGCCCTGGCTAACCCTCTCTAGGACGCTGGTCTCATTGTCGAATAGTAACTTCAGATTTTTGGAATATGAAATTATCAAGTTTACAACTGCCACCAGGAGCACGGCCATCACAAAAAGGACTTCGCCCACAACGGACAATTGGGCCTGGACGATGGACATACCGCTCTGTTCGATCTTGGCAAGCCAGACCACATCTTTGGCAATTACCAATCCGAGGATGAGAGAAACAAACAAAATGGCGGTCAGGGCAACCAGGGAAAATTTACGCGTCATGGAATACAGTCGCCTTGGAGGTGGCAGAACACTGTCTTCGGCGAGGGCGTCATATATAACTGAGCGTTCTCTGGCTAAAGCCATATCCAGAGCGATGAAAAAGCCGATAACTAGGCAACCCAGCATTAGGCTGATTCCACTCGGGGCGGGGAAACCGTAAGCCAGAGTGTTGTATACTACCACGGCGAATCCGACCGTCAAACACAAGACGAGATCAAGTTGGAACTGCCTTTTGGGCTGGGCAATGGGAGTTGCTGAGGTTACAAACAGCCGGGTCAAGGGTCCGCGCAGTGCCAAAGCGGCCACAAAAGGAATGAGAAGACTTACCCCCAATAGCACGGGGGGCAGTGTTTCCATGAAAGGTCAGACCTGCCCACCGTAGACAGTCAAGGCGACCACAGCAAAGAAATAATGAAGAGTTATTCTTAACATATTCACAACCTTTCTTTGTGCATTTGTTCTAAATTAAGAACTCACGGAGGATCTTGCAATAAACCTGTTGATTTTGAAGAGAATGCTTAACCAAATCAGCCGATTCACACTTCCGGATTATATTATGAAATGGAAAGTAAATTTGACTGGGCCGCATGGCTCTTATTGACAGCAAAGAATGCATGACTTAGCTTAACCTTAACCTACTTAGAGAGTTTTGTGGTTTGTAGTTGCGTAATAAGTGGCGTTATATTCTAAATCCCTTTTGCCAAGCTCTGCGGCAGAGAAAGAAAATCCTTTGGCAGATTAAAGGATTACTTTCGATCTAGAGAAGGAGAGAAAAATGTCAGATGAAACTGAACGTGGGAAACCTTTTGTTAGAGTTAAGGATGCAGCTGGAAATGATTGGCTATGTCCTTTAGATGCCTTGATGGACCCCAAGGATGCCAGCGACGAGGAGCTGAACAGCTGTGTAGATGATGCAACTGTTGGCCGATATGCCGGGGATATCAAGGTTGTTGATTAAACCGCCCAAAGGGACCGCTCGATCACGACTCCGCAGCAAGTCTAGGAATACCCGGTGTTGACCTGGTGGCAAAGATTATGGTTGATGGACGCGGGCGAGATATTCATGAATCTAGAAGGCTTGGGAATAGATTTATGCGATTACGCCAACAAGGTTACACCGCCTAACTGGAATATATATACCGATCCATCTGAGCACAAATGTTCGCCCAGAGCACTCAACATTCATCTTTTGTTGATTGACACGACACCTTCGGACTGGGAAAAGCGGCAAAGAGAGACTGGCCTGATAGTGCCGGCCGCCATGACCCGAGCACACATATATAAAAACATATCTGAAGCCATCGGTCGCAAGCCTGATATGAAAGATGAATGCAGGTCGAACAGAGATGGGGTGTTCGCTGACACTGAGATCTGGATGTTCCCTCTTGTGCTCCAGAAAGAAAACCAAGATCTTTTCGCTGCCTTGGTGCACGAGTTGGCGCACGTTGCTGTTAGTCGATTGCTGGCCCGAAAGTACAGACCATTCAAAAGTGGTCATATTCAAACAATCAACAGTGCTGTGATGCTCGAAGAGAACATGCACGGGCCAACCTATCAGAAAGCTCTCCAGCGTTTTGCTTTAAGAGTCGAAGCTACATGGGGGCAAGAGGCAGCTGAGAAAATATGGCAGGAGTTGGAAAGTATATAGCTCAGAAACCTAATTTTTGGGCAGGATAGATAGCATGGGGCATAGGGAGATAATTGCGGATTTCGGATTTCGGATTGCGGATTTAAGATTGAAGATTGTAGATTGTAGATTTGGGATTTCATATCACAACAAATGACAGCGTAGAGTTAATGACGGCGAAGCCTAATGACCAGATTACTGCCCGCTGTCTGCTGCTTGCTGACACGGGCCCTGTACATTTTCCTTTATTCCAGCGTCTCATAGTAAGCATCGGTGACGCCATCCAGTAGTTGCAGGGATTGAATTCTTACTGCAAGGATCTCAGCATCGGGATGGCCGGCAAACTCTTTGAGATGCACGTGGCTCTCCACGAACTTGGCCAGTATGTTAGAACGCTTGTCAGAATCCTCGATCCTTTCGAAAACCCCGTTTACCGTGAGCGCTTTTGCTCTCTGACGGTCTTCACCTCTGTCCATCAATCTCGTATCAATTAACAAACTCAAAGATGGATTGGCGGTCAGGTTTCGATACTTGGCCGTATTTTTGTGAGTGATCATGTAGATGATCCGACATTCCTCGTCTGTCACGTAAGCCATCAGAGAGCAATGAGGCTTATTCCCCTTGACCGTAGCCAAAACGCACATGTCCTGCGATCGTATGACATCCTTCATCTTATCTAGCATTGGCATCACCCCTCAGAAGGAGCAATAGTAGGGGGCACACCCATTTTCACCCCTCTTTAGTGCATTGCTCCATATCTTTCTTCCAGCATCTGTTTGGCAAGATCCTTCGCCTTGAAAATGGCGAGTTGCATCCGATTAATGATCGAGAGACCTCCCTCTTGTTCCACGATGATTTTGGCCAGTGCTGAGATGATGTCCGGGCCTACGGTTTTCCCCTCAAAGTGAGTCCCGGCCTTACTGGAAATGACAATGAAGAAGTCGTCAACTTCAGGATCGCTCGTTATTGCCTCAATATGATCTGACAGATCAGATTCCGTTTCCATTTTAAACCTCGCTTTCAAAGCTGCAGTTAAGAAAATTCGACCTCGGTGGCTTTACCATCTAAAAATCTTGGTCATGATACCTTTTGGGCCTGGTAACGGGCTTCGGCCTCTTGCTTGACCGAGGCAAGGAGTTGTTTGGTGAGACTGTGAAGACGTCGGGGCACCAGGATTAATCTTGCCAGCCAGATTAGGGGGCCGCTAAACTCTTCGTGGCTGATGAGCGTCACCCTGCCATTTGTCTCTCGAAAGGTCCAGGTGTGGACCGCGTGAATCCCTAGACGTTCTCCCTCCCAGATGACCTTTTGTCCCGGTTCGCACTCGGTGATGCGCGGTTTTACTTTGATCGGTAAAGTAAATGGTCTAACCACAAAAGAGAAACAGGCACCGGTTGCCATTTTCTCACCTTCAATTAGATGACAGCTTTGACAGGCGGTATTCCAGTCGTCCCATTCTTCCAGCGCGGAAAATACAGCCCAGACAACTGGCATGGGGGCTGCTATCTCAATTTCTTCTCTGATAAGCATAACTTTATCTCCGGCCTTGCACACCGGCTTTACCGGCACTATAAATAAGCATATGTATGGCATAAATTTGTGCAGGCGCATTCAATATAGGCACGATGCATCACTCTGGCAAGCAGCGATGAAGCCATAACGCGGCCAAATTTACTTTAAAGAGAGACGAAGATTGGTTAAGAAGAAACCAAAAATTTTAGTTACAGGTGCCTCAGGCTTTATTGGAGAAGAGGTGTCTCGTCATCTTTCCGAGTCGGGCTATCATCCCAGACTGATGATAAGAAGGCCTTTGCAGGATCTTGGAATCCGTGATCTCGATGCTGAATTTGTTCAGGCGGATCTAACAGATCCCAAGAGCCTGGCCCAGGCAGTTAAAGGGGTAGACTGTGTACTTCATCTGGGCGCAAGAGCAACCTTTGAATCCTATGACACCCTCAGACCAGTCATATTGAATGGCTCTCTTGCGCTGATGGAAGCCGCTGCGGAGGCGGGCGTAAAAACCTTCACCTACAGTTCAAGTCTCCTGGTTTACGGTGACCTTCCGGGTGAGGTTGACGCCGCCACTCCAGCTGTACCTGTGCTGGACTATGGTCGGATCAAACTGGAGACGGAACAAAGACTGACAAGAGAAGCAGCATCAGCCGGCGTTACCTTTGGGGCCCTTCGGCTACCTCATGTCTATGGGGCCATGGATCTCTATTTCCAGCAGCTCAGAAATGGACTACTTATCCTGCCTGGCCTGGGCAGAAACACCTTCACCCATCTGCACGTCGCTGACACGGCCAGAATACTCATTGCTTGCGCAGAGCAGGGATACGAGGGGATTTCTCCTGTGGGCGATGATTTGCCTGCAACCTGGGCTGAGTTTCTTCGCGTGGTCAGACTTCACCACCCCCGCGCCCGTGTCCTCGCTTTGCCTCAATGGCTCGCCCTGACCACTACTGCCGCGATCACGCCCTTTCGCCGATACCGTCCCCACCCGGGGTTGGAAACCCCCGGTGCCGTGCGCAGTTATAATTGCAACATTGCAGTAAAGCCCGGCCTGGCCTGGAGGGATTTGGGATTGAATCTTTTGTTCCCGACCATACACCAGGGTGTGCCTGCAGTTCTGCAAGAAATTCTTACCGGCCACTAGTCAGGATCAGAATTAGACCAGCACCCTGCTGAAATACTCGACATTTGCAGCGGGAACACCACGTCTGTCAAGTCAAACAAGGGGTCAAGCCTCTGCTTGCCCCCTTTGCTCTATTGACATCTGTTTTGGCCTCCTTATTTTCATTCCTATAAAAGAAGACCTTTTCTTAACCTGCAATTAAGATTCACATCTTAAGCGACCAAAGCAGAAAGGATGAAGACCATGACCGTAAAAGCATATGCAGCGCACAAAGCAGGAGGGGTGCTTGAGCCCTATGAATACGACCTGGGAGAGCTTGCCGCTGACGAGGTGGATATTCATATCAGCAGTTGCGGTATTTGCCACAGCGACTTGAGTATGCTCAATAATGACTGGGAAATGACTGAATACCCTCTCGTGCCTGGTCACGAGATCGTCGGTAAGATCAGCGCAGTGGGTGAGCGAGTCACCCATCTCAAACCGGGGCAGACTGTTGGCGTGGGGTGGTTTTCCAAATCATGCATGACTTGCAGCGAGTGCATGGCCGGCAATCACAATCTATGTTCATCCGCTGAGGGCATAATTGTTGGTCGCCACGGCGGCTTTGCCAACAAGGTGCGAGCCCATGAGGGCTGGATAACGGTGCTGCCAGATGGCATCAACGTCGCCACCGCAGGACCGCTTTTCTGCGGTGGGATTACGGTTTTCAATCCCATCATCCAGAACAACGTCCAGCCCTTTGATAGAGTCGGTGTTGTTGGTATTGGCGGTCTTGGGCATTTGGCCCTCCGCTTTTTAAAAGCCTGGGGTTGTGAGGTGACCGCATTTTCAACCAGTCCTGACAAAGAGGCTGAAGCCCGCGACTTAGGCGCCCACCATTTTGTTAACTCACGCGACTCTGATGCCCTTGCAAAGCTTACCAACTCTTTGAACATGATTTTGGTGGCGGTGAATGTAGAGCTCGATTGGGACGCTTACATTAACGCGTTACGTCCAAATGGCAAACTTCACATTGTCGGGGCGGCACCCACCGTCTCTGCCACGGTCTTTCCACTGATCATCGGCCAGAAGTCTATTGGCGGTTCTCCTCTGGGCAGCCCAGCAACCATCGCAACCATGCTCGAATTCGCGGCGCGACATGGCATCGAGCCTGTGACCGAAACATTTCCAATGTCCAAGGTGAACGATGCCATGGAAAAACTTCGCAGTGGTAAGCCGCGTTATCGACTGGTTCTTGAAAACGACCTGGATTGATTCCAGCTTCAAAAATTTGGGAGGGTGTTAAGAGGGGTTAAGTCTGATTTTGACTCCTATTGACCCCTCCCAAAATGTTGTACTATGGTCCCAGAGCCAAAACTGTGAATTAAGGGATGTAATTATAAAGCCCTGCCATAGTGATGGGAAAATCCATATAACTCGATCCTATACTCACCCAACACCAAGGTTCCTTTTTTGTTGACAGAATTTCAGGCATCACGCTAGATTAAATATATAGGCTTTTTCGCCAATTTTAGGTCCTTCCTACAATCCAGTGGGTGATTTGAGGGGAAAGTGAGCTCCCTGGCCCGACAAGCCCTTCGCAACGAACCGCCAACAGAGGCATGTTTGGTTGCTTCCCTGTTTCGGTGTATCACCAAAAAGCTGTTCAGCAGAAATCGTTGCGCACCTTCCTCCCACAAAAGATGGTCTTGTCAGCATTGGCCCTCTCGCAATGCTTTTGGCACTGCCAAGGGTTATAGAAGGCTTCACGTGCCGATTCTGCCCACTGAACTTCCAGAAGCACCTAAATTTTATCGATCAAACAAATGGAGGATGTGAATCAAGCTCAAGAAAAATCGCCTTTTGGCTCACAAGAGAGAATTCTCTGTTCCGTTTCTTCTCCCAAATCTTACATCTTTCTTTCTCTTCCGGTTTTTCGGACCACACCCGGTCTCCTTTCGGCCCCACAATCTCTGTATCGATCATCCTCCAATTGTGTGAAAGAGGTCTTGCCTCAAACAACAAAGGGAGGTGTCATATGTTAGGTAGAATCAATGTGCTAAGCTTTTTAATAGTCATCGCAACTGTTTTCATGTCTGTTCCACTGGCTTTCTCTGCCAATGCCTCCAGTGGTGCGGGTGGGATGTATTCTTACCACTTGGCTGCGGTAATCCAAGTGCCAGGAAGACAGGGAGTAGCTACAGATGGAACTTACTACTACGTTAGTGGCAGTAAGGCTCTTTATAAATGCGACAAGAGTGGCAAGGTTATTGTAGCAAACAAAGAACCATTCAAGACGTTTCCTAAAGAAGCTGTTTGTAACCACATAGGAGACATAGATTACTACAACGGTGAACTTTATATAGGTGCAGAAGAATTTAAGGAAGGAAGAGGATTTAATATACAGATTGCAATATACGACGCGAAGACGTTAAAGCACAAGCGTTCCATACCCTTTGATGAGAAATCCGGACAAATTGAAGTCTGTGGAATTACGGTAGATCCCATACATAAGGTAGCCTGGATGGCTGATTGGTGTAATGGCAGATACCTTTATCAGTATGACCTTACAACTGGTAAGTATATTGGTAAATTACACTTGCAGCCGGTACCACAGTACCAACAAGGCGTTTATTACCACAATGGGTATTTGTTTATCACGGCAGACGATGGGGATGCTAATTACTGGGAACCCGACCACCTGTACAGGGTGAATGCGGATCCTGCTGCTACTAGTGGATTAGTGGAGCTGGAAAAGACTTTTAATGAATTCACCCGTGCCGGAGAAATCGAAGGTCTGTGCGTCGATCCGAAGACGGGACAATTTCTTGTACTGTTCAATAGGGGGACTAATGTTGTCGAGGGAATACCTATAGGTTTTTACCCTGGTTATGAAAAAGAGATACATGAGTTGTACATATACGATATGAATAAATGGTCAGAAGAGGAAGGCAAGTGAGCCACGTTATCTGTAGCCGGGAAAAAATTTTAAACCGCAAGACCTCTCTCAAAATCCGGCAATCGGAAAAAGGAATTAGTTTTTAAAAGTCATGATTATAGGAAAGGTGAGAATCACCCCAGAGCAGGCAGTTAAAGAGTGTAGTTTGTGGTTCTGCAGGTCTACACATGCTAATGAAATTTTTATGTAAACTCTCCTATCATTTTTCCTGGGAATTTGGATCTCACTACTTTAATCTAGACTTTCGCTTTTGAGACCAACCTACAATATCTTGGCTTAAACTGAGAAAATGCGGAGTTCTTGACTCCGCTTTTTTCTCTTCAACATTTTGTGCCATGATCAAGCCTAGCCAAAGTTTAGATTAAGGGATGTAATCGCCACTTTAGCGTCTCCCCTGCTATGCCAACAAGGAACAAGCTGTTGGCCCTTATTTTGCAGCACCAATGGTTCATGAAAAAATCACTTAAATACTCATATCCGATACTTTTCGGTGTCATATTATTTTCGATATTTTTACAGTTCTACATCCAGGAGGCATATCCTCGTGATACAACCGCTACTACAAAATGCTGGTTATTATTCATAATTGTCTTTTGTAGCGCCATCATACTTTTCACCTTGCCAAGTTTTAAAAAAGGGGGAGCTGATGAAACTAGAAGCGCTATTTATCCGACATTAGTTATTATAGGTTCTGCGGTTATGATATTCATAATACCAGCTTACATGATGTACAATTCAAGCTTTTTTGGTCTCTCAAATGATATGTTACCATTAACTGCTACGTTATCGGTCGTAGTCTGGCTAGGTTTTTTAAGAAAGGAAGTTAAAAGCATTCCATCAAAAATATTTTATGCGATTCTAACCGGGGTAACGACATACGTTTTTCTTTATCACATCGCAGGTATTTTATGGTATTGGCACTTTTTCGGCAGGTGACCGAACAAAGGTCTTATATTTGCACTGAAAGCCAATGAACTAGATCCTAACAACGGAATAATCATGGATACGATTGGATGGGGCTTTTACAAAAATGGTCGGAATTCCTTTATGGCTCAACATTCTGCTCATCATCGGTTTCGTTCTCGTGGGGTCGATGGAGTGCAGGAGGCTCTTTGCTAAATATGCGAATCTTAAGATGAAAACGGTTCTCAGGAGAGCCCCATACCTATATATCCTCGTTCCCCTGAGCCTCCTCCTTCTCGTTGTAGCCAACCTGAACCGTCCACGTGTTTTATGGAGCTTACCCTTATGGCTTCAGTACCACTACACGGCCCTGACCTGGGGCGGGATCCTGGCGATCTTTGCTTTTGTCTTCAGCCTTGCTACTACAGTAGCTATTCGCACACACCATGGGGAAAGGTGGAAGATTGTTATTGCCGGAATTCTTCTAATTTTCGTCATCGAGGTTATCCAATGGAATTACACTCGCCCCATTGCTCCGCGTCTCAAAAACATTGTGGCATCCTCCGGAACAGTCATGCAGACCAGCAATGCAAGCTGTGCCGCAGCATCAGCAGCCAGCATTGCCCGAACCTTCGGCATACAAAAGACTGAAAAAGAGATGGCTGAGCTCTTTGGGACCACCGTGGCGGGCACCTCGGGGGCACAGGTTATCTATGGCATGCGGAAGATAGGAATTGCCAGTAAAAAGGTAGAAGTTCTAGACTCGGATTCTGAGAGACTCAAATCCCCTGCCATGATTTTCATCGACAACCAATTCACCGGGCCTGAATCTCACGCGGTTGCATATATAGGTGTTAATCAAGACAAGGCTGAAATTTTGGATCCACTGGAAGGAATGAGATTCTTAACCAAAAACCAATTGGCAAAGATTTGGCACGGGCGAGGCATTGAATTCCGATTGAATACCAAACCCTGATACGGGTGATAAGATTTCGGATAACATACTTTAATCTAAACTCTCGCTTTTGAGATCAAGCTACAATATCTTGGCTCAAACTAAGAAAATGCGGAGTTTTTGGCTCCGCTTTTTTCTTCTCAACATCTAGTGCAAGAGCGAATACACATCAAAGTTTAGATTAAGGGATGTCATTTAAAGTTTCTCAACAGACTAGTGCGATGCAGATTTCTCACAATGATGTTCTCCCGATGTTTTCAGCTATTCCTGTTTGACTGTATCTGAGATTTCTGCGAATATTATTGCAGCGTAGTCTTTCCTGAAACCCACCATTAATCATTTTTCCCATTCGTGTCCAAGAAGGAGGTTGAAAATGAGAAAAGTAAGTGTAGCGGTAATGATGATTTTTCTGACGATTGTGCTGACAGGCTGTGCAATGAAACAGAAGGAAGTGGAAAAAGAGATGCAACAGCCAATTAACTGTGCTACAGCAGAAGGGGACATCAGGCTCTTACAGCATGAGAAAGCCCATGTGGCTCAGCAAATTGCGGAAGGCGTGACGGCAATCTCTCCAGCGGGTCTAGTCTTGGGTGTTGTCACAGGGACAGAAAAAACGAAAGCCAAAGTGGCAATAGGTGGGTACAACGACATGATCGACAAAAGAATCGCAGAAATAAAGGAGAAATGCGGGATTGACTGATGCGATTAAGCGGCGGACGATAAAATCTACGCCATCTAAATAATTGCATTGCTCAGTGTGAACATATTCGCCTGAAGTCTAGGCTATTCCCGTAGACTCTGCATTACATACTTTAGTCTCCACTTTTGCCTATCGAGACCAAGTTACAATAGCTTGCATTAAACTAAGAAAATGCGGAGTTTTTGGCTCCGCTTTTTTATTTGTCACATCTTGTGCTGAGGCTTCTAATGGGGAAAGTGTAAATTAAGGGATGTAATCTACAGTTTCACATATTTTTTTATATCTCCAATTTCCCAGAAGTTCACATCTTGGCAAGATATGTGAATTCTCAAGCCACAGGACTTTGCCCCAATATAATGATTCGACCCTGCTGGCCATTGGTTGAGGCGTACGGCTCAGGGCTTAAGGCTCAAGGCAACTAATCACTTGCCATTCAGCTTGACTTCCTCTGCCTACGCCTTTTGCCTTATAAAGAAAAAAAACTCAGTGCCGCGTTGCGTCACTGAGAGATTCGGACGGGACGTCATTCTTAAATTGCTAAGCGAGGACCAAGATGAAATCATTAAATACCAGAGCGATTAACACGCTAAAGAAATTGACCCTGGGACTGGCAGTGGCCGCCTGCATCACCGGTTTTACCTCCGTGGCGGTCGCGGCTCAGGACCCTCCGAAAACGATAGATTCCGCCGCCCGGCTTGCCGGGGGAAAGATTATCCCGCTATCTCAGGATGACCAGAAGGCAATTGAGAGCTATCTCGGCAAGGGCGTGGTAGGCAAGGCCGTGGCTGCCCCGGTCATTGACGACGCCGGCCAAGTCTTTGGTCTTCACACGGGCACGTGGACCGGGAGGATCACGAGCGGAAAAAACAGCGGTAAGTCGATGACCTGGAGCCTCAGTCCATCCAAAGGGGCAGGCTCGTCAGGCAGCTGGCGTGCCAAGGTGGGCGACAGCCAGGTGATCTTTTTCAGCAAGACCGACGAAGGTGACATTGTAATCGTCAGCGACATCGAGCACAACCACGGCGTCTTCACTCGCTACACACCGCCCGAACCAATGGTCAAGAAAGGCATGAAGCCCGGCGACTTCCGTAAGCTCGACATCGCAGTGAAAGTGTATGATGCGAAGAACCCGCAGCACCTCGAGCACAGCGGCACACTAAACCTGACCTACAGCTACGTCGGTGCCTACGAGATCACCGTCCCCGCTGGCAAGTTTGACGCGCTGCTTTTAAAATGGCACTACAAAGGAAAGGTCGGACCCGCCAGTATCGACGACGCTATTTATCGGTTCTTCGCGCCAGGGGTGGGCGCGGTGGCGCGCCTCGAGTTCAAGCACATCTCGGCGGTGCTGATATACCACGACAACGAGAAGTGGGGTGCGGTCCTTACAAGCCGCAAGTGATCCGGATCTGGGCTGGGTCCTTCCCCATTGTCTTGAGATCATCGGTGAGGACGAATGATCCGAAGTCCAAGAGATCACCAGAGCCGGGAGTAGTTGGTATCGTGTCTTATCGTCGAGGACGGAGGTTGCGCAATGTCCATTGCGAAGTTCATCAAGCATGAAGCAAAAGAGTTACTGGTTGTAACGTTGTTCTTCTTGTCGGGATTCCTTTTGATCTTGGTGCTGTTCGAGCTCATGCTCGAAAACTACGGCATTCACTTCAACGCCTGGGCCAAGGCTGTGGTCGGTGCCCTGGTCCTGGCCAAGGTGGTATTGATTCTGCGGGGTCGTGCATTCATGCAGGCCTTCCAGAACCACTATGGCATCGTTCGGGTGCTCTATAAGACGATAATCTATTTAGTCGGAGTCTTCGTGATCCTCACATTGGAGAGAGTCGTCGAAGCGTACGGGAACGCCGGGGGATTTCTAACAGCTTTGAAGCACGTCGCGGAGACTCGTAAGATTTATCACGTCATGGCCGTGACTCTGTTGGTCGGCGTTCTCCTTACGGCGTTCAACTGCTGGGAAGAGCTGTTGCGGGAGGTGGGACGCGAAAGAGTAGTCAACGCGTTTCTTCGCAAGAAGAATTTTACCCACTAAAGTGGGCAGATCTCTGTTTGACCTTCGCGTGATTACCTGAAGTCCCAATTGGTCCCCTCGACTGTGGATTACATACTTTAATCCACACTCCGTACACTGTGATCTGCCCGCTAGATATAGTGAAGACTCTGTATTAAAGCGAGTACTGAGATTTTTTAAACTGGCGGCAACTGACCTCTTTCTTCAGTTGGGTGCCAATTGGCCGTCCACTTGACTACTGTCGGGGTAAGTGGACCTTCCTCTCATACCACTATCAGATCAAATCCTGGCAACTGCACTATTTTCACATTGATAAAAATCATGTACTCTTATCACCAAATCTCTATGTCTCCTCATCCATTATTTGCCTTTCAAGTTCCTCGGCAAATTCTGTTTCAGTGAAGGCTTTTAACCTCTTGATCGTTGTGTCGTATCCATCGATTTGCTCCTCTTCTAATGTCTTGGAGTAGTCTGCAGAAGGGTCGATCTCATCTAGCATACTAATTAAGATCCTCCTTTCGTCATGCGGCATAACATTTGGATCCGTCATAGCTGCGGCCTTGGCATAAATTCCCTCATCCAGCAGGAACCTTAGGGCATTGAAAGGGAGTTCGTATGATTCCCCGATTGCTCCAGTCCTCATAGTAAAGCTCTCAGGGGTTGCCGCCTTAAATGAGACTCGCACATAGAGCTTGTCTTTAAATTCCGCCAGCTGTTTAGCATAGCTCCGATCGTAACCGAGAAGTATTCCGTTTGTCTCCAGGATGAAAAGTGGATATTTAGAACTCATTACATAGCGAAGAACACTTAGAAGGTGATCCTTAGCCAGGGTTGGTTCGCAACCAGAGATACGTAGCCTCTCGACTTTGAGGTTTCTAAAGCGTTCCCAGTCCGGAGCAGTTATCCCGTTTCTTGCTGCTCTAAACAACCTTTCTGCAAGTTTCTTAGGCGAGTAGAATTGGCCAAACTTCTCGGGGAAATCCCTTGACCAGTTACCCCAGCAGTAGATACAACGCAGACAACAACCTACAGCATAGCCCGTCGCGATTCCTCCGTATACAGGAGCGGAGTAAATCCCCGCATACTTTCTCTCTAGCCCCTCAGGACCCTCCCTTGTGGTAATCTCCTCCGTCTCCCTCGCCAACTCTACCGGATCGAAAGGCTGAAACCCCGATGTCAAAAAACGTTGGTAAGATTTCATACAAACCTCAATCAATTCTACTTTGTCTATTCCATAATACCCTACCATATACTCAGGGAGGGAGTAATCTCTAACCAACTACTGGAAAACGGGAATGCTGAGTGCTGAGCCGCCTCACAGGAGGGTTTTTGAAAATGTGGAGGTGTGTGCGATTCGCCTCATCTACCCATCTCAAAACCTGCAGAGTCTTCTCGTCCCTTTGAGCATGGTGAAGTTTTGATATACTTATCATATGTTAAGATTTAAAGGATTCAACATATTGGTAAGAGATGTGAATTTTCCCACTGGAAGGATACGCCCCAAGATCCCGTGGCCTAGTCCACTACTTTATTACTCCAGCTCCCTGCCGTGCAAAGGAAAGACGCCTAAAGCCCCATCGAGGGGCAGCTCAAAGCCAGGTCCTTTGGGCCTGGATTCTATATTGCTGGTGGTCTTTGTGATGTTCTTTAGCGCGATAACCACCTCCGCGATAGCTACCGAACCAGTTCCTGACAAGAACGGGGTAGGCTGGCTCCATGAGGTTCGTGTAGGTGTCTTAGCACACGATGTCGACCATCTATGGAGCGGCACCAGAAAAGAAGGGGGCGTTGATCTAAACGGCGAAATCATCTTCGGCCGACCGAGCTTTTCTTTATTGTCTGGAAGTGTGCGACCCAATTTCGGAGCGAGTATCAATACTGAGGGAGATACAAGTAAGATCTATGGCGGGATACTGTGGGAATTGGAAACGAAGTCAGGGATTTTCTTTGACCTCGGTGTTGGTATCGCAGTTCACAACGGGGAGTTAGATACCGATGATGAAGACAAGAAATCTTTAGGGTCAAGCGTTCTTTTTCGCATTCCCATTGAGATCGGATACTCAATAACTGAGCATCATCGGATTTCGATTTTGTTCGACCATATCTCTAACGCTCATTTGGCAGATCCGAACGAGGGTTTGGATACGTTGGGATTGCGCTACGGTTATCGATTCTGAAAAGCATCAGTTGCAGGCTTATCATGATGCATAAATCGAGCACTTCCTAACGGCCATGGCCGCCTCTTGCAAAGCCTCGGCAAAAGTCGGATGACCATGAACAGTTCGGGCAATGTCCTCTGAACTGGCGCCAAATTCTACCGCCAGAACGCATTCTGCGATCATATCTGAAGCGCGCGGTCCGAAGATGTGCACTCCTAGAATTCTATCAGTTTTGGCGTGGGCAATTATCTTGACAAAGCCCTCCTTTTCACCCATGCAGCGGGCACGACCGGCGCCGGCAAAGGGATAGGTGCCGGTACAAAAGGGGATATCGCGTTTCTTAACCTCTTCTTCTGTGAGCCCCACGCTTGCCACTTCAGGCCAGGTGTAGATGATGGAGGGGATGGCATCGTAGTTAACTTCGCCTGGAAGGCCAGCAATGGACTCCACTGCAGCGATTCCCTCGGCAGAGGCCGTGTGAGCCAATGCCGGGCCGGGGATTAGATCGCCGATGGCGTAAACAGACTCGACATTGGTTTTAAATTGTTCGTCCACCAGAACGTGACCGGTCCGCGAATCCAATTCCACACCCAAATCTTCCAGGCCAAGCCCGCGGGTCAGCGGGCGACGACCCACAGCCACCAATAATCGGTCACAGTTCATGGTCTCTTCCTTGCCATTGCTTTCTAAAGTAACTTGCACCTTCTTACCCGAGATCTTTGCACCTGAAACCTTGGTCTGGAGTCGAAACGTCAGACCTTGTTTGGCAAGAATGCGCTCGAGTCCGCGCGCCACCTGTCCGTCAAGGGTGGTGGCAATTTGCGGTAGCATCTCAATAACTGTCACCTTGGCGCCCAATCGCAGCCACACAGACCCCAACTCGAGCCCTATGTACCCGCCACCTACGATGCCAAGGTGTTTGGGGACCGTGTCAAAAGTCAGGGCCTCAGTGGAACTGACGATGCGATCGCCGTCAAAGTCAAGACCAGGAACTGAGACGGGTTCACTGCCGGTAGCCAGCAAGATGGCTTTCGTTTTTAGGGTTTGGCGATCACTCTTGCGGCGGGACCCGGCTTTTTTCACCACCTCAACCTGATCTTTTGCCACCAACCGCCCCGTACCTTGGATGATATCAACCTGGTTTCCTTCCAGGAGCTTGCGCACGTTATCGGTAAGTTCCTGGACCACCTGATCTTTTCTCGCCATCATCGCAGTCAGATCAAGCGTCACCTTGCCGGTCTTGATCCCATGCTCTCCGAAATGTTCCCTGGCGAGATGAAAGTATTCACTGGAATCGAGCAACGCCTTGCTGGGAATGCAGCCGACGTTTAGGCATACCCCTCCAAGCCGGGGCTCTTTTTCAACACAGGCCACCTTCATATCCAGCTGCGCGGCGCGCACTGCCGCCACATACCCGCCCGGCCCCGAGCCGATGATAACCAAGTCGTAGGTTTCATTCTTTGCCATGGTCAGATCCTATGTTGGAGATTCAAGCCCATAATCAAATGCCTAAAATGAACTAAAATGTTTTACCGCATGGCGCAGAGCGCCAAGCGCATAGCGTTCTCAGGATTGACAGTTTACGCTATGCGCTATGCGATTCCGGCCAACGGACGGATACTAAATTTCTATCATGATTCGGTCTGGCTCTTCGATGAACTCTTTGATGCGTACCAAAAAGGTCACTGCTTGTCTTCCATCTACGATACGGTGGTCGTAAGTCAAAGCCAGATACATCATTGGCCGCACGACTATCTCGCCGTCCAAAACCATGGGTCGATTCTCGATTTTGTGCATGCCCAATATGCCGCTCTGGGGAATATTTAGAATGGGAGTACTCAGCAGTGAACCAAATACGCCGCCATTTGTAATGGTAAATGTGCCACCCTCCAGGTCGGCAAGTTCCAAGCGGTTTTCCTGAATCTTTTTCACATAATCTATGATGGTCTGCTCCAGCTCAGCGAAGCTGAGTTTGTCCGCATGCCGAATCACCGGCACTACCAGACCACGCTCAGCACCAATGGCAACGCCCAGGTGGTAAAAATTGTGGTAAACGATATCCTTATTTTCTATGGAAGCGTTCAACTCTGGAAATTCCATCAAGGCTTCGACACATGCCTTTATAAAGAAAGACATAATGCCAAGCTTGACTCCGTACTTCTTCTGGAATGCCTCCTTGTAATGGGCGCGAATCTCCTGGACTCTGGTCATGTCAACTTCGTTGAAGGTTGTGAGCATTGCAGTGCTCTGCTTTGCTTCTACCAGACGCGCGGCGATTCGCTGTCTTATCTGACTCATAGGCTTTCTGGTTATGCCTTGCTCAATTGCAGGGGTAACCTCTTGAGGCAGCGCTGGCCGAGTGACAGTAGCTTCACTGGGAAGAGCAACTGCGGCTTGCTCCAAGTATAGGATCACATCACCTTTTGTAATTCGCCCCCCCGGCCCTGTACCAGTGATCTTAGAAGCGTCCAGATTCTTCTCAGCCACGAGTCTTCGAACTGAAGGGGGCAGTATTGGTTCAGACGGAACCGCCGCGGCAGCTTCTCTGGCAGGCATCATTGCAGGCGGTTCTTGTGGAGTAGAGGGCGGAGCGGCTGGAGCTGCTTCCGGTTCCACCCGCGCAGGTGGTTCTTCTCGCACTACCGGTTCTTCGACCACCTCCGGGGCGGCCTCTGTGTCTATGGTGCCAACAACAGCACCGATGGACACGGTTTCTCCCTCCGCCACAATGACTTTTAAGAGGCCGTCCGCCTCTGCCTCGATTTCGAGGGTGACCTTATCGGTTTCCAGGACGAAGAGCGGCTCATCTTTTCGAACAAGATCGCCGTCTCTCTTGTACCACTGTCCAAGCGTTGCTTCCGTCACCGACTCGCCGACACTGGGAACTTTGATTTCTAGTTGCATCCATTTCTCCCCGTCATTATGCTCTGCCTAGTGCCTAGTGCTTACTTCTCCAACGGCGGCCCCACAGCTTCCTCAATAATGGCAGCTTGTTGACTCTTATAGATATTATGAAAGCCCGTGGCCGGGCTCGCCGCTTCTTTTCTGCCTATATATTTAATGTGCTTTTGAACCAAGGCTGCAAGACGCGGCCGAAGAAAACTCCACCCTCCCATGTTCTCCGGTTCTTCTTGTACCCAGAACCATTCCTTGGCCCGATTGTACTTGGCGATCACTTGTTCCAGCTGCTTTTCCGGAAAGGGATATAACTGTTCCAGGCGCACAATACCTATGCCAGACGCTTTGATGTCCTGACGCCGCTGAAAAAGTTCATAGAAAATCTTGCCGCTGCAAAAAAGGATGCGGCGAGAAGTCTTCTGGTTACTTGCATCGTCGAGGACTTCTTGAAAGGAACCAGAGGTCATATCGGAAAGACGCGAGACTGCAAGGGGGTGACGCAGGAGGCTCTTGGGTGTCATAACTACCAGGGGCTTGCGAAAGTCACGTTTTACCTGACGCCTGAGCAGATGAAAGTATTGTGCCGGTGTCGTTGGATTGCAAACCTGTATATTGTCTTCGGCACACAGCTGAAGAAAACGCTCCAACCGCGCACTTGAGTGCTCCGGCCCCATCCCTTCGAAGCCATGCGGTAACAGCAGCACCAGTCCGCTCAAACGGTGCCACTTGGACTGACCACTGGTGATGTAAAGGTCGATTACCGCCTGGGCGTTATTGACGAAATCGCCAAACTGCGCTTCCCACATTGTTAGGCAATGCGGCTGGGCGAGGGAATAACCATATTCGAAGCCGACCACTCCAGCTTCGGAGAGAAGACTATCGTAGGCGTAGAAAGGTGCCTGTTCTTGGTCGAGAGAGTTCAACGCTACAAATGAGTTACCGGAGTTAGTATCCACCAGGGAGCTGTGACGTTGACTGAAGGTGCCTCGACGGCTGTCCTGACCACTCAAACGAACGGAAATGTTTTCCAAAAGCAGAGAACCAAAAGCGAGAATTTCTCCGTTGGCCCAGTCGATTCCTTCCCCTTTTTCGATGCTCTCAAGCCGTTTGTTGAGAAGTCCCTCCAGTTTAGAATGAATTGAGAAATCCTCCGGAATATTATTCAATTTCCGGGCAAGAGAAAGTAGTTTTTTCTTGGAAGCTCCAGTTTTTACAG
>JASFEM010000034.1:0-26071 GCA_050124835.1 Syntrophobacterales bacterium
GTTATGCCGGAAGAAGTCAAAAAACTGGTGGATCAGATCTCTGGTGAGATTTCCAAGGTGATCATGGGACAGCAGGAGGCAGTGATTTTCTTGCTGGTGGGCCTCCTGGCCAGAGGCCACGTGTTGATAGAGGGTGTTCCCGGCTTGGCCAAAACCCTCCTGGCCAAGACATTGGCCTATATTCTAAGGGCGGAGTTTACCAGAATCCAGTTCACCCCGGACCTGATGCCCGCTGACATTTTGGGCACCAACATCTTTGACCTCCAAAGCCGAACGTTTCATTTGCGCAAAGGGCCCATTTTTACAGAGATTCTTTTAGGGGATGAAATCAACCGGGCACCACCCAAGACCCAATCCGCTCTACTGGAAGCCATGGAGGAGAGGCAGGTGAGTATTGATGGTGAGACTTACCCCCTTTCCGAGACCTTCATGGTTCTAGCAACCCAAAATCCAATTGAGCAGGAGGGCACCTATCCGCTTCCCGAGGCACAATTAGACCGCTTTCTCATGAAGGTCGTCTTAGATTATCCTTCAGGACCTGAAGAGCTGAGAATTTTGGATCGGTACGGAAAATCAGTGGAGGCCCACGACTTGGAAAAGATGGGGTTGGCTCGACTCGCGGGCGAGGACGGGGTTGTGAGATTTCGCCGGAGGATCGAGCAGGTGCGGGCCGAAAAAGGGATCGTGTCCTACGTGCAGAGCCTATTGGAGGGGACCCGCCGCTCTCCCCACCTATACCTGGGAGCCAGCCCCCGAGGGGGAATTGCGCTTTTGAGAACCAGCAAGTGCTTGGCTGCCATGCGAGGAAGGGACTTTATCACCCCGGACGATATCAAAGACTTGGCTTTTCCAGTGCTACGGCATCGGGTGATCCTCCGACCGGAGGCAGAGCTGGAGGGCTTGACGCCGGACCGGGTCCTCGCCCAGATTATGGAGGGGATTCCGGTACCAAGATAGGTGAGTGTCTAAAGTGAACTAGAGTGCTTTTTGCGGCGAGGATGCCAGTATCCGCCACGAATGGGCCCCCGAAAACATACTAAATTGGTTGGCCAGCACAGAGGCCGACCCTACGAGAAGCTGATGGCTGATCGCTCAGGTGAAAACCAACCCCAAAAATTCTGGGAAAAAATCCCGATACCCACGCCCCTCACCTTGTGGCTGGTGGCGATAGGAATTGCACCGGCCGCACTTTGGGGCTGGAAGGGGGTTTTTCTAAACTTGGGGATTCTTTTCCTATTCAGCTTGGATTACGCCAGGACTCTCAGGGGCGTAAACATCCTGGCCCAACGCATTTGTCCACGCCATTTCTCCTATGGCCTGGCCCAAGATATAGAAATCATTCTCAGGAACACCGGTGTTTCCAGAAGGCGCATGCAAGTGCGAGATCAGACACCGACGGGCTGGGAACCATCGCCAATCCTCAAAGCAGTGGTTCAGGGGAGATCGTCCCTCATGCTCAGTTATCGGGTGATCCCTCCCCAAAGAGGGGAGTATGTGTTCGGGGACCTCAATCTGAGAATAGAAGGCCCCTTGGGGCTGGCGTTGAGACCGATCCGGCTTCAGGCAACAGAAGAGATAAAGGTTTATCCTCGCCTGCAACCCTTGCGATATCCAGACTTGGCCACATACAAGCGAGTCGCCTACCATTGGGGACTGCGGCCAACTCGGTTGCGGGGGGGTGGGCGCGAATTCGAGTCTCTTCGTGAATATGTGGAAGGGGATGACCCTCGAAGTATTCACTGGAAGGCTACGGCCAGGTTGGATCGCCCCATTGTTCAGGAGTATCAGGCAGAAAAAAATCAAATCGTGATGGTCCTGCTGGATGCGGGACGTTTGATGAGCGCGGTTTCTGAAGGGAAAACCAAACTAGACCACGCTTTGGAAGCAGCAGTTCAACTGAGCCATACAGCCCTTGCAGGTGGGGATCAGGCTGGAATCCTGGCCTTCGCCGATCGGGTAATTACCTTCATCCCCCCGAAGGGGACACCAGAGCAGCTACAAAGGATTTTGGCAGGGACTCTCTCACTAAAACCTTCTCTGGTGGAGCCCCAGTACGAACAGGCTCTTCTTTGGCTTCGGTCACGGGTGCGGCGGCGAAGTCTGGTGGTCATTTTTACCGACCTGCTGGACGAAGTGGCGTCGGAGAACCTTCTGGAGGCCGTCGCTCTTCTGCGGCCCCGTCACCTACCGCTGTGCGTTGTCATCAGGGAATCAGAATGGGATGAACTGCTAAGCCGTCCACCTTCAGAACCCCAGGGAGTGTACGAAAGGGCGGTACTCCAAGAACTCCTTCTCCAGCGCAGTCGGGCCATAGGGGGTTTGATGCAAAAAGGGGCTCTGGCCATGGATCTGCCCCCTTCGAAACTCTCTATGGGAACCTTGGAGCGCTATTTGGAGGTCAAGCGGCGAGGCCTTCTGTGAGGAGGCGGTAAAAACAGATAGCAAAGCAAAAGAGCCAGGAGCAAGGCAGCCAAAATAAATTTGGTCCAAGGGGGCAGGTGAGACGGTGAGAAAAAGCCTTCCACGATCCCCGCCAGGATTAGCAAAGGGACACAGCCCAGAATAAGTTGTACAGCTTTTCGTCCCCGCTGAACCAGAGCTTCTTTTCTGGAAAGGTCACCGGGAGCCAGAAGAGCAGAACCAAGAAATAGACCTCCTCCCCCCGCTATAAATATTGTTGTGAGCTCAATAACACCATGAGGGAGGACGAAGGACCAAAAATCCACATCCAGGCCGTGAAGGTGGCACAGAGCCGCCAGTGTCCCCAGCAGTAATCCATTGAAGGCCATGATATAGATGGTGCCGAGGCCAAAGGTCATTCCGAGAGCAAAGGCCATGAAAGTCACGGAGATGTTGTTGGTCATGATCAAACTGGAAGCCAGGGGCCGGATAGCCAGGATGGAGTCAAACCAAACTTTTCCCTCCTCTACCTGTTGGATCAGATGAGGAGGCGCAATGAGCGGGATAAAGGTGTCGTCGATTAGACCGGCTATAAGCCCATAAGCGAAGCCGAGACCGAAAATCCCCAGAGCAAAGAGGGTCCAGGGAGCCGTTTCCCGGAAAGTTGCGGGGAAAGTGGTTCGAAGAAAACCCCACAACTTGGACCATCCTGGAGAGGGGCTGCGGTAGATTTGGCCATGAGCCCGGGCCACCAAGCTGTTTAGGTAGTCAACCAGTTCTTCCGGGAGAGAGCCTTCTTGTTGAAAGGCTTGGAGGCGTGCCAGATCAGCGGTTGCTTCACGGTAAAGGCGACCGATGTCGGGAAGCTCGGAACCCTTCAGTGGTTTGGCCTTTCCGCGTTCCAGGGATTGGATCAAGTATTCCAAGCGCTCCCAGCGCGGTCTTCTGGACTCAATGAACTTCTCGATGGACTGGCCCATGCTCCTAGGGTAGCAAAAGGTCATTGGGATGGGAACAGCAAAAGAGACCTTAAAGATTCAAACTCCAGAGCACGTGGGATTTCAGTACGTGTTGGCCGGTTTGGGGACACGGGCAACGGCCTTCTTGTTGGACACGGCTTTTAGGGGTCTATTCATTTTCTTCATCTTTTTGACGATGCTTTTCCTAGGCCGATTACTGCCGGAATTAGACCCGTCGGGCCTTCTGAGTGATCTCTCCAAGAACTGGATCCTGGCCTTGGCGGTACTGGCCTATGGAGTGGTGGATCTGGGGTACTTTCTCCTTTTTGAGGCCCTGTGGAGCGGCCAGACTCCGGGGAAACGATTGCAGAAACTCCGGGTCATTCGGGTAAATGGCCAGCCCATAGGGTGGCTGGAGTCTTCCATTCGTAATATTTTGAGAGCGGTGGACATCCTGTTAGGTTTCTACCCACTGGGGCTGTTGGTGATGTTTCTAAGTTCCCGCAGTCAGAGAATTGGCGACTATGCCGCAGGTACCGTGGTGATAGTGGAACGCAGGCGGAAAGTGCCAATTGATCGTAGTCGCCTTGGGAGTGCTTCCAAGTTGAACCTGTCAGATCTAGAACTCCACATATCCACGCTGTCGGCTGAACATTATCAACTCCTGAGATCCTTTCTTCGGAGACGTCACGAGATGGATGAGGCCCACAGGCGCGAGCTCGCCCGGAATCTGGCGCAGCGATTTATGAAAAGATGGGGAATCCCTCCCAGACCTGACATTTCCAATGAAACTTTTCTAGAGGCGGTGGTGGGAGTCTATGAGCACAGCAGGAAGGCTATCTAGAGCAAGTCATTTGGTAAATGGTGAACGGTGAACGGTAAATCGTTAGCTTCAACCGGTAAGTCGTAGTCTCCTTTGCAACCATCTTTTGTCTTTCACGCTTTACCCTTCACCTTTCACCATTTACCCCATATCGCCTACTGTATAAACCCCGCACTGTGAGTTCGGAATAGAAATTGCTAGGTAAGCTCTACCGTATTCAACCATAATTTGGGGTGTACATGCCTGAGGATATGGGCACAAAGAAATTGGCTGTAGCCCTGACGGGGCTTAAGCCGGGAACCGTTCAGGAAGATCTGGTCACCGTCCTCCAACGGTTATATCCGCGCCAGACAGCAAGACAAATTCGCGAGGCCCTGGGCAAGCTCCCTTTACTCTTAGCCCGCTCGGCAACGGAAGAGCAGGCTCGAAAGCTCAAACGATTTCTGGAGTCAAAGGGGGCGATCCTGAAGTTCAGCTATTCCTCTCAGCCTGCCGGTTCAGTAGCGAATTTGCAGTCCGTTAAGTCTCCGGGTCCCGCTTCACCTCACCCTCCAGAGCAGGAAAAATTGCAGGTATCCCCAACTTCGCAGATGGCAACCGGTTACACTGGCGTCGAGCGCAGGGCTAAGCCCCGTGTCCACCCGGGGATTCAGATCCATCCAATGGATATCGGTGAGATTCTCGATCGCGCTTTTCGTCTGTTGCGCCAGCATTTCTTGTTGTTCTTTTTTATTATCCTACTGCCTCAGGGAACGTTTTTTCTCATACAAAAAGGAATAGAGATTTTTGTCAGGGGAGGTGCACAGCAGGAGGTGACAATCAGCATGGGCGTGGGCTACGTTATCTCTTTTGTCCTCGCCCTCCTGATATTTGTCGTTCTCCAATTCTGGTCTCAAGGGGCATTGATCCACGCGGTCTCTGAGACTTACCTTGGCCATGAAACTTCCTTTGGGGCTTCGTTCGGTGCCATGCGGTCCAGGTTGGGGCGGCTTCTGGGCACAATGTTCCTCATGGGGTTGTTGCTCATGCTGGTACCGGCACTCACAGCAGTCTTCATGACAGTTCTCCTGCCGGTTTTTACAAGATTGGGAGGAGGTTTGGTGTCCGGATTACTCTCCGTTGCCGTGGTGATCACTGCTATAGTGTTGTTTTTCCATCTATTATTGAACTGGCTGTTGGTGGACAAGGTTGTGGTCTTGGAGGGAAAAGGGTGGAGAAGTGCACTACGTAGAAGCAAGGAACTGATGAATAGCAGGACCGAGAAGGGATTTTGGAAAGGTCCAAAAAATAAGGCTGGACTGATTCTCCTGTTAGGCTTTTTGATTGGCGGCGGCATTCATATGCTTTTTCAGGCACCGGGTTTGATCGCGCGGTGGGTAATACCATCCAGTCTGGTGGGGCTCACGCTCCAGGAGATTTTGAATGTGATGGCGACCTCACTTGCTGCGGTCTACACCGCGGTTGCCATGATTCTTTACTACTATGACATCCGACTTCGCAGCGAGGGCTTTGACCTGAAGATGATGGCAGAGCATTTGTAGAACTCTTTCCTGCCAGAGCGTGGACCACTCATAATTATTCACACCTTTAAAGGGTGAAGAGTGAACGGTGAACAGTGAACAGTAAACCAAACAGATACGCTTTCTTAAATCCGCAATCCACAATCTCTCTGACCCTTTTTTCTTGCACCAACTCCAGCCTTCCTGTAACCTATTGTCAGCTTGTAATCCCTCGTTTGCGGTAACAAAACTAGCCCACAATTAATTTTTTACTATTCCAGCATGTTCGGCTTGTTACTGGTCCAGTTTGCTATACACCAGGTATAGAGAGGTGGTGTAAAAATGGCTAATCCAAAACATTTAGCTAAACTTAAGGAGGGTGCAGAGGTATGGAATACTTGGAGACGGGAACATCCAGGTTTTATCCCCGACCTTTACGAGGCTAACCTATCTGATGCTGACCTTCGAAACGTTAATCTCCGCGAGACCGACCTCCAGGGTGTAGCGTTCAGCGAAGCTGACCTTCGCGAAGCAAACCTTCGCCTGGCGTATCTGGGCGAGACGGACTTAACAGAAGTGAATTTGAGTGGGGCCGACCTCCGCGAGGCGGACCTTGAAAAGGCTAAGCTCAGAGATGCGAATCTCTGCGGTGCAGAACTGGTTGGGGTAAATCTGAGTGAAGCTGACCTCCGCGGCGCCTTTTTGCGTAATGCCAATCTGCGTGATGCGTTCCTCTTGGGTGCGGACCTCCGCGGAGCTCATCTCCGCGGAGTTGACCTCCGCTGGGCCAACTTGAGCGCTAAGGACCAAATCGTCGGAAGTGCCAATCTCAGCAGGGCAAATCTGCGTGAGGCAGACTGCCGTGGGGCTAATTTCAATGGGGTTGACCTCAGTTGGACGTTGCTTGACGAGGCTAAGCTCATAGGTGCCAACCTCAGGAGGGCAAACCTAAGCAGGGCATTCCTCTACCGGACAAATCTCATTGGGGCGGAGTTTTTAGGGGCAAACCTCAGTGGGGCGTTTCTTGACCAAGCTATCCTGACTGGCGCCAACCTTATAGATGCGAACCTGACCGGGGTGTTCCTGCGCTGGGCTACCCTGCGGGACGTGAAAAATCTATCTACGAGACAGCTTTCCAAAGCAGCAACATTGTACGGGGCTGAATTGGACGAAAACGTCAGAAGGCAGATAGAAGCAGAGCATCCTCATCTTCTCAAGTGATCAGAGTGGACACTTTTTTGAGCGAAGGAAAAATAGAGTTGCACGCTTTTTCTCTTTGACAGTGGCTGGAGATTGGGCGTAGCATGTGGTTATAAAGCTTTCATGTAGTCAATTAAAACCGGATTTTGAGGAGACGAATGAAGCTTAAAGTATGCCAGCTCGGCTCCCAATGGACTGTCTGTTCTATTGGGAGTCTAGGGGACGGGCCTTAATAGGCGGCGAATGTCGGTGTTTATAGACGTCGTGACCTGCTTATGCCATACAGTTGCGTGCGCCACTAACGGTAGTGTCTTTGTAGAGGCTGGTATCCAGCATTTTGGAAGAGATGTCCTTCTTGCGCCACTTTCTAGTTTCTGTCAACGTAGCAAGTTCCGCTTTTGTTATCCCGTCTCGATCTTGGTTGAAGCTAGTACGAGATAGTTCTTCTTGCCCTGGCAATCACGCACTTTCAACCAGTTGGGTCTCCGAATCTCATTCCTCAATTCATTAGCAGGGTCACCAAAACCGCAGATTCATGAAAGGAGAAGAGTATGAAACGAAAGGACAAGTATCTTCTTCGAGTCACCAAAATTGAGGCGCTCCAGGTTCATGACACACCTGGTCATACCCTGACGCTGACAGAAATGGAAGGGGAACCCATCGAGTACGAACCTGGTCTAGCCGGCGAGTTTGTCGCCCGCCGGAGTGTTACCTACCATGACCGGACCAAGGGTTCAGGCCCTATGCAGGGATACGTTATGGCCTATTTTCAAGAAGGATCAGCATACAGCCGTTTCGAGGGCCGACGTGACGGCAGCACTAAAATCAGCAGCGGTACGTGGAAGACTTATCACGCCACAGGAAAACTGGCAGGGCTCAAGGGAGAAGGAACCTTCAAGGTGACCGCGGGGGAAAGATGGAACGAGTACATCCTCGAACTTGAAGGCGAATATGAGGCCGCGTAAATTGGCTAAAAACTTCCTGACCAGAAGTACACGTAGAGAGTCCGAGAAAATGGTACTGGTTGGGCAACTTTTCCTCACAGGGGGCCCTCCTAATCCGGCGGCGCACTGACGATATTTTTTGTAAGGAGGCGCTATTATGAGCACAAGATTATTCCTAGGCGTGGAGGATTCACCGAGCAGCTTGCAAGCTTTGGAAAATCTTGGTCATCTTTTTCTGAAAGGCCAAACCAATTTTCATCTATTTAACGCCGTGCCTGAGAGTTATCTCCCGGCTCGCCCTCCATCCTCAGTAGAGACCATGGAGTGGGAAAGTGTGCAGAAGCGTAAGTCCCAACAGGTTCTGGACAAGGCCGTCAGTTCGCTGCTTCAGATGGGCTACAAACGCTCACGGCTGAGTACGGAAAGCAGTTTGCAAAGCGCTAACACCGCCCAAGATATCTTGGATGCTGGCAGAAAGGCAGAGACCGCTGCTGTCGTCTTGGTCCGAGAGCAGCCTCGTTCAAGGGTAAAGCGTTTTGTTCCTGAAACTACTGTTGCCAACATCTATCAATATGCGGACTTACAACCCGTATGGGCAATTGGCGTCCTCCCGCTAAAGCCGCCCCACATTCTCGCAGCCGTGGATGAGTCAGAGTATGCTGACCGCATCGTTGCCCACGTGGCCGAGACCCTTGGACCACTGCCCGATGTTCAGATTACCTTGTATAATGTGATGCCAGCCAAACCGCCGGCGTACTGGGATGACGGCCACATTTTGGACAAGTCGGAACGCGCTGAACGCGGCACAGTGGTGAAACGGTGGCGCTGGGAATATGAAGAAGTAATGGGGTCCGTTTTCGCGAAGGCCCGTGGAGTGCTAACCAAAGCAGGCATTGCCGAGGAGCGGATTACCACCAGGATGGAAACTCGAAGAAGCGGTGTCGCCCGTGACATCCTCGCAGAGGCAAGCCGTGGCGCTTACAACATCTTGGCTTTTGGCAGACGCGGCTCTGGAAAAAGCCAATTTGAGCTGGGTAGCCGCGCCTCAAGGATCCTACGGAGTGCGCGGGATTGCACCCTCATACTTGTGAACTAATTCAGCCGTGTCCATGTCGTGAAGAATAAAACTTGGAGGATGGCAGCCAAACTCCCAACAGAAGAATTGCGATATTTCAGGGAATTAGTTGAATCATCTGGTGCGGCTGTTTCTCCGATTTTCTTTGAAAAAAGAGAGGCTGGACTGAATGGTGAAGCCAACGGGAGACCTGGTGAAAGGAGAGGAGTATGGAACTTAAGAGACGAAAGGACAAATATCTACTGAGGATTACCAAGACAGCATCGCTGCAGGTTCATGATAAGCCCGGCCATACCCTCACGCTAACTGAAATGGAAGGGGAGCCCATTGAGCTCACCCCGGGGGTTGCCGGCGAGTTTGTCTCCCGACGCAGTGTCACCTTCCATGACCGGACAAAAGGCTCGGGTCATATGGAGGGCTACATTATGGCGACTTTCAAGCATGGCGCAGTACACAGCCGTTTTGAGGGCCATCGTGACGGAACTACAAAGATCAGCACGGGCACGTGGACAACCTACAACGGCGTAGGCATCCTGGCCAATATTAAAGGAGAAGGTACGTTCAAGGTTCTGCCAGGAACAAGACGAGGCGAGTTCATTCTCGAATTTGAGGGAGTGTATGAGCTTTGATTGAGCTAGAGGGCTGGGTGTCGAACTGAGAAAAAGCGGTGGTAGAGAAGGAATTTATTCACTAATCAAGATTTGACACCCTATGGGCTAGATGGCTCGAGAAACGCTGAAAACCACTCTCGAGTCAGCGACGTCGCCCAGGAAGTCGTCTTCGTTGGTATCGTAATAGCTGAGGTCCAGTCCAAAGCCCTTGATTTCGTAAGATAAAGCCACCCGCCAAAAGATGTAGTCGAATCCATCACCGCCATCTTCACCCATGTTGTTGCCAGTGGTCTTGTCACCCTCGACATCCTGGTATCCGACCTCGAAGCCCAAGCCTAAACGGTAGGGCAAGGCCAGATCGAGCACTCCATTGACATAGTGGGCATTACCGTCCTCGCCAAAAAAATCCGGCGAATAATTGTAGCCAATACCCAATGTGGGTTGGAGGGGTAGATCTGCAAATACATAGGACAAGCCCAGATGAGCTTCTATGAAGTTCGGCTCTGGGTCGTCACCGCCGCCGGGGTAACTATAATATATAAGCGAGACGTCAAAGGTAAAATTTTTGAAAAGCTCCTTCCTGAAACCCCCATAGTAGTCGATCTCGATGTTGCCCTTTGATATGCTATCATCCACGTTGGATGCCCACGCACCCAGATAAACGCCAACCGGGTGTTTGTAATCGAAGCTACCTTGAATGGCAGGATTCTCATCTGTTTGAGAAGTCCCACGGAACACATAATCGGTGGTGAGAGCGACTGAGGCGCCAAAGTTCTTCAGGGCAAATATGCCATCATCGTTCGATGCGCCTTCTTGCGCGAAGGCAACGCTCCAAGTCCCAGCCACAAGCAATACAAGAAATAGTGCCAGTTTTTTCTTCATCTTCGAAGACCTCCCAGGTGGAATCCTATCAAAGTCCAAGATTCTGTGAATAAAAAAAGGCCAAATATGGGATAGATGCAGACGCCTGAATACCACACAGTTGTTTTAAGAGGCGTCGTTTACACGGCAAACTTTTTATTTGCCTTCCGGCCAAGAGCGCACGAAATCTTCCTGTATTTCCGTCTCCGGCGAGGGAAGATGTGAAATCGGATCGTCCCGACGAAGATTTTGGAGCAAGTCTAAGGCTGCCCCTTTGATCGCCATGCCATGACGGGCCAAATAACAACCAACCACAGTTCCCGTGCGGCCTCTTCCACCCCAACAATGAAGATAAACGATGGGATTTCGCTCGATCGCCCGGTCGATTTCATTCAAGATAGCCACCATGCCCTCTACGGGCGGAATATCAGTATCCCGAATGGGCATGTGAACGAGCTTTATGGGAATGTTCATTTCCTTTGCGAGGTTCTGCAGCTGAGCTTCGTAGGGTACGAATCGCTCCCCTTTGAAGTTGAGCTCATCTTTCTCCATGAGATTGACGATGTGGTGGACACCTTGCTCAAGGAGCCCCGTTAGTTTTCTCAGGGCAGTTGCAGAATCCCGACTACCGGGGTAGTAACCGGCGAGAAATTTCCCCGGCACTACCCAGTAGGAGCGAGGATATGGAAGAGTCAGCTTCATTGTTGTTGGTCAGTCTTCAAGGGGTGCGGTCTCAAGTGGAAAATATGTAGTCTGCGTTACACTAGGCACTAAGCACCAGAATACACTCTTTCTCAGAGACTCCTTGTAGTGCCTAGTTCCTAGTCCCTAGTGCCTAGTAACCTCCGGAGGAGATGCGGTTTGCGGTCTTTGAGAAATGGCATGGTGGAACGGACCTCCGCAACCATGGCCGGATCGATATCGACGAGTAACAGCGTTTCCTCATCGCCTCCATGGGCCAGGATCTTACCGAGAGGGTCGATAATCGCCGACCCCCCGACAAAAGTGAGGTCTCCACCCACTCCAACACGGTTGACCCCTACCACAAAGCATTGACTCTCCACGGCGCGAGCCTGTAACAACAAGTCCCAGTGGGGTTGGCGCACGGCGGGCCAGGAGGCGATGATCAGAATGAGTCCGCATTGGTCCACCACGGCACGGAACAGTTCGGGAAAGCGGAGGTCATAACAGAGGAAACAGGTGGCACCTATGCCCTCCAATTTAAATACCGCCGGCCACTCGCCGGGTGCATAGTTGGCATCTTCTCCAAGTAAAGCAATCTGGTGAATTTTGGCATAAAGGGCGAGATCGTCGCCATTACGATCCACGGCCAGAGACACGTTTTGCGGTCCCCCCGCATCTCGCGCCAAAACAAAGCCACCCACTACGGCCATGCCGAGTTCCCTGGCCAGCGAGCGCAGCAGAGTAGGAGTGGGCCCATCAAGGGGTTCGGGCGTGATATTGGTGTCCATGGAGAAACCCGTGGAAAACATCTCCGGCAGGACCAGCAGGTCGGCGTTTGCCTCTCTGGCCCGCTCCGCCATAAGTTTTGCCTTGCTGTAATTGGCCGAGCGGTCGTGCCAGACTATGTCCATTTGTGCCGCTGCTACTTTCATGTTAGCCACCAGATTCCCTCTTCACGTCTTTATTGCAGGAGATAGAAACTTACGGCCATGTTTTAAGTCTTTCCCAGATTAAAATTGGAATGGTTATATATCATAACAGTCGTGACGGAGGCCACTCAAAAAATCTAATTTAATTGTAATTTGCATTCCTTGACACCAGTTGATGAGCTTGATATTTGTTCATCCACTATCCCTAATGTTGGACCAAGGTTGGATGAAAACAGTGAAAGCTGATGCATGAAGTCAATTCGTAAATATTACGAAGAGAAAAAATAATAAAATGAGAATAATTAAGGCGTGCTTCAAGGCTTGATATCAATAATTTAACTATGAGGTAGAATGATGGTTAAAACAGATGACAATTATAATCTTTACTTTGATGATTTGCTATCGGAAGATCAAGAGATCAAATTTAAGAAGTTGATTGATGAATATAAACTTGCTCCAGAGTTTATAAATTTGCTCAAAATAGATTTCAACTTCAGGGTATCTAATACCTATGATGTCCACAAAACACTCATATGGGTTCTATATAAAATTTTGGGACCATTTGCCATCACAATATTTTTTGCTGAGAACGATCACCCACCTGGGTGTGAGTATCAGGCAAAGGTAGATTTTTATGTCGATGCAACTGGAAATTTTGACTACGAGTTGAAAAACCACCTCTTCATATACGAGGATTTTAGGTTGTCGGAAAAATGTGAGGAAAGGAAAGCACAAGAATCAATTGGTTTTGAAAAAGACCGCAGAATCAAGGGCAACATCAGAGAGATGGAGTTGGAGACTTTTATAAAGAGCATAACCGCGGAATAGCCGCTCGAGCGGAAATTCCGGAGAATGGCATAGATCCGAAGACGTTCGCGGCGCTGTGTCCTTTCTAAAGAACAAGAGGATCACAGAATGACGACTTAACCAGACTCTCTAGAAACCACCCGTCCCGGGGCCTCGTCGTCCACCCCCTATATCGATCAAAATAGCACCCAGGCTATTCTTGGTGTACTTCTCCCATTTCGCCGGCAGTTCTTGGGCACCACCCAACGCGAACTTCAGGGAGAATTCAACCGGCGCACTCTTGTTTCCCTGGTGATCACTCAGGAAGATTTTCAGATTCATTGTGGTTGTACCGATGAAATTATTGTCCGGTGGCGTTCTCAAGTAGAGGTAACCGGCGAACTCTTTGCTGTCTTTCTTCTTAATTTTCTTGAAATCAGTTGGGTACGAACCGGCACCCGTTCGAGTCAGCATGGAGACAATTTGTTTCATGTCTCCATCGTCGTCTTTGGCATGCAGGTAGATTCTCCAAGAGGCACCCGGACGAATTACGCTGGCGGCATAGGAATCAATTATCAGCGGCGCTTGCCCTCCCTCTTGGGCGCGAGCGGCGTAATCCTGGAAGTCAGGAAAACCCCAAACGAGCATGATCAAGGCTAGGGCAAATAAGAATCTTTTCCCCATGTCTTTAACCTCGCTAAATATTTCCCATCAACAGAGGGTGCATGCTTAGAAAATTTATGAGAGGAATCCCTGGAAATGAAAAGACCACTTTTCGTGGCCGATGATGACATCAGAAATTGTCGATATATTCTCGAATTTGACTCCCGAAATCCAAAGGTCTGCTAAGAAGTTGTCACCTTAAAATCGCAGACCAGGGGCGCATGGTCAGAAAATTTTACCTGGGGAATCTGAAAATCTGTGGCGACTATCTCAGGGCTATAAAATATGTAGTCGAGTTGTCTCCGCGGCGCTCGGCTAGGGTGAGAGGGTTGCCCTTGGCCGTTTGCACTCTTCAAACCTGTGGCGGCCAGAAATAATTCTAATTCCCGATCGCCCCATAATACATTGAAGTCTCCCGCAACAATTACCGGTTTTTCCACGTTCTGGACCATCCCATGGAGGTCTTGAAGCTGGTACTGGCGATGGCGGAAT
Source organism: Syntrophobacterales bacterium (assembly GCA_050124835.1). Taxonomy (GTDB): domain Bacteria; phylum Desulfobacterota; class Syntrophobacteria; order BM002; family BM002; genus BM002. The sequence continues at coordinate 13,927 of JASFEM010000034.1, forward strand.
TTCAGTGAAAGATGTACCAGAAAAATAGTGAAATCCGCCAACTCCAACTCAATGACCAACCGCTTTATACCTTCACGGAAGTAATGAAACCTTTGGGCTTGGATCTGCTGGTTGGTCAAAAATGCATTGCCTTGTTTATTCACTAACGGGACTATCTGCGCCACGGAATCGCTGCCGTACTTTGACTGGTAGATGTGATAGTGTTGCATTTCCCTGGCGATGGTCTCAGCCTGGTTAATCTTATCGGTTCGGTAGGAACCGCTGTCAACTTCCAGTAGACCGATAATGTCCGGGTTCACCAGCTTGATAAAATCAATGATATGGCGCAGATTTCCGTTGGTGCGCTTCAAATAACCGCTGTAAGGAATGGGAAAGTGAAAACGTTTGCCAATGCCAGCCCCGTAACGGATGTTGTACAAAAGAAATCGCATGCTACCTCTTTTCCTCACATGTTGCGCGCCCTAGTCGATCGCCGCAGAAAGTGTTTCATATCATTCAGTCCCTCCCCATGGCGACACCCACCGATCGAACACGCCTACAAACTATAATGATCTTTTGCGTCTTAATCAAGGGGGAACAAAGAGCCCCTTTTGCAGGTGATTTATTCTTTTTGCCAGCGGCCAAGAGATAAGCTGTGCGCCAACTATCTCGTGGATATGGATAAAGTGATACACAATCCGTGCCAACCATGAAGCTCAATCCATGTCCCGCCTACAGGAGAAGCAGGAAGCAAAAACTGTAAGGTTACTCCCCTTTTTACCCTTCTGGGCGGCCGCGATGGCGGCGAGGCAGGGATTCTCTACGCCCGATTTCTGCCCAACGAGGGTAATCCCTAAAATTTATTTCCAACGCATGCCGATATCTCCCGTCAAAGGGTCGCACTTATGCGGCGATGCGCACTTGTAGCGACACGGTAGGATAACAGTAAATGTGAAGTATGATCAAGATATAGAAAAAAGGTTTGCTTGAAGCGCGAATACCTTGAGGACTCACCTGAATGGTAAAGCAGAACTTGAATAAGACGGCCTAGCCTTTGGCAACGACCTTTTGCTTCTTTTGGGGGTGACGCTCAAAGGCATCGTCTTTTTTCTTTGCCCAGGTGCCATTGATAAAAGCCTCGGTCATACGGTAGGCTTCGTCATCGGTATACTGCCGGGGTGGGTGTTTCATGAAGTAAGCCGAGGGCCCATACAGGATACCGCCTTCACCCCGGTCCAGCGCCAGCTTGCAACAGCGAGTGGCGTCAATGGCGACACCGGCGGAATTGGGGGAGTCTTCCACTGAAAGGCGCAACTCCACATTCATGGGCACATCGCCGAACAGCTTTCCTTCCATGCGGATAAAGCACAGCTTGTTGTCCTTTTGCCAGGCCACATAATCGCTGGGTCCAATGTGGATGTTCTCATCATCAAGCCGCTGGGCCGTGACCGATTGGACGGCTTCTGTTTTCGATTTTTTTTTGGAGAGAAGTCGGTGCCGGTTGAGCATGTTAAGGAAATCGGTGTTGCCTCCTGTATTGAGCTGATAGGTGCGTTCCAGCTTCACCCCACGTTTGTTGAACAGATCGGCGAGCATGCGGTGAACGATGGTGGCGCCCAGCTGGGACTTGATGTCGTCCCCAATGATGGGGAGATTTCTTTCTTTGAAACGTTTGGCCCAGATTGGATCGCTGGCGATGAAGACGGGCATGTTGTTGACAAAGGCCACTCCTGCTTTCAGGGCACATTCCGCATAGAAGCGGGTAGCCTGTTCCGAGCCGACCGGGAGGTAATTCAACAGAATTTCCACCCCGCCATTTTTGAGAATCGTGACGATTTCTTCCTGAGAGGGTTCCGGTTGGTCAGCCAGCACGAAAGTATACCTGTCGTCATAATCCCGCATATGGTGGGAGAATCCGTCGAGAATCCGCCCCATCTGGACGGCAACATGGGTGCTAGCGATATTATTGCAGAAAATTGTCGTGCAGTTGGGTTTTTCGAAGATCGCCTCGGCTACATCTTTGCCGACCTTCCTTCTGTCGATGTCGAAAGCCGCGGCCACCTCGATGTCGTGGGGTCTGTAGCCGCCGATTTCCCAGTGCATCAACCCGATGGCATCTTCTCGATTTTTGTCCCGATAATAATTGATTCCCTGAACCAATGAACAGGCGCAATTTCCAACCCCAACAATACCGATTCTTATTTTACTCATGAGTTGCTTACCTCCTGAGAATCGCGCCGATATCACGATCAAGAAAGATAAACAGCTTCAGAATTATAGTTACCATTGACTGGGGTCACCCACATCTAGGCCACCACCATTGTCATCAAGGGGGTGAGAGCCAATTTGAGTCTTCACAGGGCCTACAAAAAGTAAGGGGATGACTCCGTTAGAAAGTCAGGATCAGTCGCCTTGTAAAGTAGCGAGAGGTGCTAGCACCATCAGGGAGAGACAACGACAGCCAAATTACTCGCAGGTCAGACCCTTTTTGTTACACTATCCTTACATTTTGTCTATTTTAACCATAGCTGTCAAGTTTACAATCGACGGTAAAGGGTGAAGCGTGAAGGGTGAAGGGTGAACGGTGAAGGGTGAACGGTGAAGGGTGAACAGTGAACTGAACAGATATCTTTTTTAAATCCGCAATCCGAAATCCGAAATCGTAAATCTGCACCACGGAAAAGGGAGAACCTAACTGCAATCTCACTTCATACCAAGAGCCACGGAACAGAGTCCCGTGGCTCTCTTATTTCAGGGTAGAGTTGGAGGGGGATACCAAGAAATTAGGAATTTCGACTGGAAGCAAATGCACTGGGCGTCTAGAGTCTACATCCCGCGGGGATTCCTGGCCCGTTCGTCCGGCCCGTATGGTCTTCCACCATCTTCTTCGCTGTGCGGACCACGGCGCATTTTCTCTCGACGAAATTCCCTGAAGTGCTCCTTGAGGCGCTGTAAACGATCGTAACCTATAGTTTTTCTAACCTGTAAAAGGTAACGAAATCGTTCGGTGGAGAGATTGGCCCGAGCCCTTTCCAGCTTCTCGAATTGCCTTATGGCCGAGGCTTCGTTCAGCGTTTCCTGGTCGAGAAGATGCCCGAGCTCTAATCGTTCTCTTTCTAGGAGACTCTTGAGTTCGATCAGATTGCGGCGATTGTTAAGGTAGAGTTCATCCAGCTGGCTTTTTTGCTCATCACTTAAGTTTAGCTGCTCCGACAACCTCGGCGATCGCCACCATTTACCTCCAGGGACTTTCTGGGCCAAGGCTGTACCGGGCGACAACACGAAAACCAATAAAAGCATACCTTTTAGGATTTTGTTTAACATAGCTCAGCACCTTTTACGATAGGGTTGTGTGATCTGATCTCATCCTCAACGGATGGAACAACAAATTCCATGAATTCCTCATCAAAGACCGAATTACCTTCCTGGGAAATGTCTTCAAACAAAGAAGGGAGAGCATTCTCCTCGAGCAAGCTGATCTCAGCCATGAATCTCTCGTCTTCCAGCATTTCCTGGTTCAGCCTGGTTATCAAGGTATCAGATGAGGGGACAAAAATGTTGGACGACCAAATGGCGATAAGAATCACTGCCAGGGACACTGCGAGCGCGGTTCGCCAGCCCCAGGACCACCAGTGGGGGCTCCGGACTTCATCGAGGGACAGAGAAACTTTTTTCCTGTGTAACGGTGCGAAGATCTCCGCTTTTTGGCCCAGCCTCGCCAGCTTTTGCTCAAGCCGCTCCTTTCTGGCAAAACACTGGGGACAAGAGGAAAGATGCGCACCCACTGAGGCGGGCAATTCGGCCTCCTCCACCACCGCCCAAAGCAGCTGGTCATCGTCTAAATGGTTATTCTTTCGCTCGCTCACGATGCTTCTACCTCCAATAGCTTATGAAGAGCCTGCTCCTCTTTGAATTTCTTGAGTGCTCGATATAGATGAGTTTTCACAGTACTTTCGCTTCTGTTCAAAGCTTGGGCGATTTCTGCTATGCCGAGATGATCCATAAACCTCAGTAAGAAGACTTCTCGCTCCAGCCGGGACAGCTTGTCCAATAACAGTGAAACTTGTCTCCAGAAGTCCTGCCTTATTAGGTGATTCAACGCGTCGGGGTTGTCTGAAGTACTCGCATCAGGTTGGTCAAACTCGTCGGCCTCGCCGAGAGTTCCGAAGAGACTCAACACTCTCTTTTTGCGTTGAAAATCGCGAACCCGATTTACCGCAATACTGAAAAGCCAACCTTGGAACATCTCCGACTTCCGCAGTTGGGGCAAGTTTTTGAAGGCCTTTATGAAAATTTCTTGCATCAGGTCCTCTGCATCCATTCGGGAACGGGTGCGGTAATAAATCATGCGAAAGATCTTTTCCTGAAACAAATCCACAAGTTGCTCGAATGCAGCCGTACTGCCAGCCCTAGCCTTCTCCACCAGGAATGTCACATGAGACTCAGTGCCCGAAGTCTGGGCCTGGCGCTGTTCATGGTCAGGGGGTGTCATCGTCCATTCATCTTAGTCGTTCTGTGGGCACCTGTCTCCTGATCTTTTAGTTATTGGCTGGTTTGGTTATGTTTCAGCTTGTAGATGCTTTTGTTCTCCTGATCCTGCATGTGCCTGATTTTCACTCGTTCTTTTGCAGTGAGCTCACCGTTACTCCCGACTTTTCGCCATCCCTTACCCTATAAGACGAATGGGCCAGCTGATTTGTCTACAACCACCAAGAGACTTGATAATAAATTAAATAGCAATCTGGGTGCCATCTCCACCTCCTTCATTGACAAAGGCAACTTGGCCAAATATCCTGCTTGTCCATGAGTTACACTACAGATGGGCTGGGTCTCAACTTGCTGAGGTTTCCCTCTCCCCCTAAATTTGTGGGAGAGGGAGATGTCGGACCTGTTTGAAACTATTGCCTCAAGTAATACCTTTGAACATTTCAGGAAGGAAACGGGATGGGAAGTTCGGACGAATTGGTGACCATCGTTGACCAGGAAAACAATGAGATCGGAGCAGTACACCGCTGGGAGATGCGGGCCAGAAAACTTCCCCATCGGGCCACCTACATCCTGGTGTTTAATTCTGAAGGTGAACTCTACGTTCAGAAGCGCACCCAGACCAAAGACGTATTCCCAGGCTACTACGATGTTGCCGCCGGTGGAGTCGTGCTGGCAGGGGAAAGTTACGAACAGGGGGCGGTGCGAGAGCTCGAGGAGGAGCTGGGAATCGGTGCAGCGGTTCTTACGGAGCTATTCGATTTTTTTTATGAAGATGAGCACATTCGATTGTGGGGCAGGGCTTTTTCCTGCATATACGATGGCGAGATGGTTCTGCAAGAGGAGGAGGTTGAAAGTGGCGCGTTCATGAAAGTGGACGAGGTGTTCCAGTTGGCCGAAACAGAGCCGTTCACTCCGGACTGTCTCAAGGTGCTGAGACGTTACGTTGAAGGTGGGACATAGCATGATAAGACTGTGCCTGTGCCGACAAAATATATCTATTTTGGACACAGAGAACGCAGATTATAAAGATTTGCACAGAGGATCGCTTGAAAAACAAAGATATAATCATCCGTACGGCTCTGTAGAATCTGTGTCCTACCAGTAAGAGACATCAGAGTTGATTGGTGGAGGTGGTTGCAGCATGAATGAGAAGATCAGCATCGATGAACTGCCTATTACAGATGAATTCATACGGCAAAAGAGATTAATTCAAGAAAGAGGCGAACTTGCGCTTATTGAAGATGGTCAGCGATTTCAGCACCTCGCTTACTTCAGCTTAAAACGGGGAAAAGGATACTACCGCGGCGGTCATTACCACAGACACAAAGTGGAGCATTTCTATATTGTAAAAGGAAAGATTCGTGTTGAACTCGTGGATCTCGACACGGGAGCAAGGTCGAAAGTCACTCTCGAGGAAGGTCAGCGCGTTTCCATCTTCCCGAATTGTGCACACCGTTTTGAAGCCATTGAAGAGGCTCAGGTAATAGAATACTATGATTCTCTCTACGACCCTGAGGATGATATTCCTTATGAAGAGTTCAGGTTGTAAAGGGCCCAAGATGGAGCAAGCAGCTGCCAGCTGGCAGTCAGCAGCCGGCAGCAAATCAGAGATGAGCAACTGCTAGAGACTCAATCACCTTACGCCTTGAGCCCTGCGCCTGTTTTAGCTTAAATCAATAGCGGACATGCGGCCACTTTTTTGGTATTGTCGTTAAGTCCTTAACGAGCTGACTATCATGACCATTTCTGAATTTTCAAAATCACAACCATTGCTCTTGCTGGTTGCCGGAGTCAAGGGGGCCGTGGGGACAACCCTCACCGTTGCTGCTGCGACAATGCGGTACAACCCAGAGATGGTTCTGCCCAATTTGGTAACAGCAGATAAGTTTCCCTATTTGGAGCCAAGCCGGGCCGTCCAGGTTGCGGGCTGGGATGCATCTGAAAAGACACCGCTTGAGGCCGTTAAACTGCATGGGGTTCTAAAGAAAGATCTGTGGGAGCCTTATAAAGATGAACTCGATCTGGTGCAGACAAAAAAACCGCCCCCCGCCAGCCTGGACTTTCAAGGGCAAGTCGAACAATTGCAGCATGACATCCAAAGGTTTAGAGGTCATTACCCCGGCGGTCGAGCTGTACTAATCAATCTGCTGCCGGCTTGTGTTCAGCAGGACTTGACCCATTGCCAGAGTCTCTCCCAACTCTATTCTGAGGCGGACCCGGCAGGTTTTCCGGATCTTTCCTACACCTTGGCGGCGATCCTCTCTGGTGTGCCTGTGGTGAACTTCACCCCAAATGAGGTGGAGATACCGGTCATTATCAAAGAAGCCCAGAAACGGGGGGTTCCCATGTCTGGCCGGGATGGTAAGACCGGGCAGACCTATCTAAAAGTGGTACTGGCCTCGGCCTTGAAGGCCAGGAATCTCATTGTGGATGGCTGGTACAGCTTGAATATTCTTGGCAATGCGGATGGCAAAAACCTCATGGACCCGAAGAGGGCCGCGGGTAAACTGACGAACAAGACAGAAATCCTGGACGAGATTTTGGGATATAAAGTGGGTGAGAGATACGGCGTTTCCTCCCACAAGGTTCAAATCGATTATTATCCGCCCCGCGGTGACGCCAAGGAGGCATGGGACGTGATCGATTTCCTGGGTCTTTTCGGCTTGCCCATGAGCATTCGATTGAACTTACAGGGCCGGGATTCAATTCTAGCGGTACCCCTTGTCCTGGATTTGGGCCGATGGATGGTTGCCGTTCAGATGGCGGCCCGTTCTGGCCTGATTCCCGAATTGGGATTTTATTACAAGCAACCAGTGGGGCATAAACCTCCCCAGACCTTCCAAGAGCAAGTGGCCAAGCTGCGAGAGTTGGAACTAGAGTGTAACCAAAAAATCGAACCAGACAGCCCTTCGACTTCGCTTGGTTAGCAACAGGCAGCTGAAGTCGTGACGCGGAGACGCGGAGATACGGTGACGCGGCGATGCAATATGCTAGACAAAAGAAAGGGTTTAATTTTTTATTTTTAATTCACCGCTTACCTGTCGCCTACGACTTGGGTCATAGGATCTGATGATGATACTCGGATACAGCAGCAATGCCTTCGTGAAATTCTCCATATTCGAGACTGCTGAGATGATTGCTCGCCTGGGCTTTCGGGGAATTGAAATCATGTGCGACAGGCCCCACCTGTATCCCCCAGACTTCGACGAGGAAGACCGAGCCCGACTTAAAGGTCTGATTGAGGAACATGGCCTTAAAGTCACCAATCTGAACAGCTTTACCCTATTTGCTGTCGGCGACACCTACCTTCCCTCTTGGATTGAGCCTGAGCAAGAAAGGCGTGAAATCAGAATCCAGCACACCTTACAATGCTTGAAACTCGCTGATTTTTTCGGCTGCAAGAACATATCCGTCCCGCCAGGCGGCCCTGTGGGGGACATTTCGAGGGGAGAAGCCATTGCCTTGTTTCACAGGGGACTTGAGCAGGTCGTCCCTGTGGCCCAGGAGTTGGGTATAAAGGTCCTCGTGGAGCCAGAGCCAGACCTCTTGATGGAAAACACCAAAGAGTTTAAAGAGTTTATTAGAGATGTAAAATCACCTGCAATTGGGCTTAACTTCGATATCGGCCATTTTTATTGCGCTGGTGAAGACCCAAGTGCTGCGTTCGAAGAGCTCTTCGAGTGGATCGGTCATGTTCACCTCGAAGATATCGCCTCGAGCCGGGTCCACAATCATCTGATTCTCGGCCATGGGGCCATTCAACTTGCTGATGTGTTCAAGACCATGATCGGAATTGGCTACGAGGGCGACGTCAGTCTCGAGCTTTATCCATACGTGGAGACTCCTGAAGAGGCGGGCCGGGAAAGTCTCAAATATCTCCGTCACCTCTTGCAAGAGACCGGCCTTGATCTAAACATTTAGCAGATCAGAGAAGCCTGTCCAAACGTATTGCCTGCGAACTTTCTAATCCATATTTTAGACATTCTAGCTGAATTTAGACACTTTTCTTTTCAGAGGAGGAAACTGTGAAACCGGATCTGTCTCAGCTTGCCGATGTGCTGACTCAACACGTGCGCTTGGGAAGCTTTCCAGTGGCGGTTCGGATGGTGAAGACGGGCGAGCCGCTTCCAGATAGGGTGAAGCACCCCTTGAAGGATCTGAAAATCAAGGTTGCTACCTGCCAGGCCATTGCCATGGCGAGGCGGTACGGCTGGGTTCTGGCAGTTGGTGAGGAGGATATTTCATGTCCCTTGACTGCAGTAGTTTTCGGTTTTAGGCCAGCAAGTGAATTTTATTTAAAAGGTGGGGCCTGTGCTGGGATGTACACTGAAACTGAGGAGGCTGGCAAGCTCTCGGAAGAGCAGGTCGAGAAGTTCTCATTTGGGGAATACGAATATATTCTGGTGGCGCCGCTACACCGGACAACCTTCGAGCCGGAAGTGATTGTCATTTATGCCAACCCCGCCCAGGTACTGAGACTGTTGACTGGAGCACTGTGGAAATCGGGCGGGCGGTTGGCCTCAAGTTTCGGCGGACGTATTGATTGCGCCGAAGAGATCATCGTTCCACTCCGTTCCGGCAAATGTGAAGTGATTCTCCCCTGTTACGGGGACCGAATTTTTGCGCAAACTCAAGATCACGAGATGGCCTTTTCTATTCCTATGGACCGAGCGCAGGAAATCATAGAGGGATTGGAGGGTACGCAAAAAGGTGGGGTGCGTTACCCAATTCCCTCTTTCTTGCGTTATACGGGTGAGTTCCCGGAGCATTATAGGAAAGTAGAGGAGTGAGATTTAACTAGGCACTAAACACTAAGCACTAGGCACCAAAATACACTCGTTTTCAGAGACTCCTTATGGTGCCTAGTTCCTAGTCCCTAGTGCCCAGTTTAATCGTTGGGCAATTAGCTGAGATATCGTAAGATGATCTCCGCGCACACCTCAGCACCGTTACAAGGGATATCAGGTATCGTTCGGGTTTGGCTCTCGAGTTGGATAATGGCTGATTTCCAGCGACCTCCATAGAGATCGGAAGAGGATAAGTAAACAGTGTTAAGTTGCTTTTCAATCTCCTGGACGAGGATGTCGTACTCGGGAAAAAAGCCTCTATCAGTGTAAATGATTGGAGTGCCATGGGCCAGGCAGTCAGCCACGATACCGTATCCCGGCTTGGTGATGACACCGTCCACCGCTGCAACCACATCCTCATATGTCAGAGGGTGTTGGTCCAGGCAGATTCCGTTGTCAAATTGAAAGTTGAGCGGATATTTGTAGAGGAACACCGCATTACCGATACCTTGGACACGCTTTTGAGCGGTCTCATCAAGCTCGAGGTAGGCAAAAGAGACAAGATAGAGCCTCTGATCCGGCTGTACGTGAAGAATATTTCGGGTTTCATCTCTATTTCTCTTGGCCAGGCGAGCCACCAAAGGAACATCCTTGATGTTCGGAAAGACTGAACAATCCCCGTGCATTGGTAACTGCAGGAAGAGACCGCACTTCTGATAAGACTCGCCGATCCAGTCCACCAGCGGAGCCCAACGTGGATCTGAGGCGGCATACGCATTATAAATCCAGTCCCAGGTAAAGTTTCCGATACCGATGGCTGGAATGGACTGTTGGGAAGCGGCAACAAAGGGCAAAAAGGGAATATCAGCGACGACAGCAGAAATCTCGTTGGTCTTGAGGAAATGAATTTCTTCCTCCACTAGAGCATTTTGATTATGACGTAGGGATTCCACCGCCTGGCGGGAAAGGTCTAGATCAAACTGGAGGCTATCCAGTTGGACCAAACCGATGTCCAACTGCTTCTCCCTCAAAGATAAAGACTTTTTCAGCTTATGGTCCAAGAGAAACTCAGGCAGGGTGGTTACGACAAAGATTTCCAAGTTTGGCTCTATTTGCACAAGATGGCGAATCACCTCAAGGGAACGCACTGCGTGCCCAAGGCCGTGAGGTGTGATGTAATAGGCGAGTCGACCCTTTTTCATATGGATGTGATTTTCCTTTGAAGCATCAGATGTGTGATGGGAGACGGTTTATACCTAATAATATCGGCTACATAACTCAGAGCCCACATCTAATATCGGTTTTCACTAACTTGATGCAGCTTTGGGAACAGCAACAGTGTCAAACCTAGATATAACAAATTTTCAATTCCGCGGCCTCCACCGCGATGTATTCATGGGAACGGCCAGTGATCGCTATTCGGGCTGGCTTGGCCAGATTTATTCAGAAAATCGCTATACTGGTCGAATTACCCGGCGAAAAAAGATCGTTGGTGGAAAATCTTTTGTGGAGGAAGTTCTCCCGGTGGAGAGTGTTGAGGAGTACTTCCAACACTTCCGGGTGCTCGAGCTGGATTTTACCTTTTATCGGTTGCTGTTGGAAGAGGATGAACAGCCGACACCAAACTATCACGTACTCCAAAAATATCGACAATACCTGAAGGAAGGTGACCGTATTATACTCAAAGTGCCACAAGTCATTTGTGCGCAAAAGCTGTGGCGCGGGGGTCAATTTATTGTGAACCAGAGTTATCTGGACGTTGAAATCTTCAACCGTCAATTCTACGAGCCTGCGGTGGACATTCTAGGCCCCACCCTTATGGGACTTATTTTTGAGCAGGAGTATCAGCGCAAAAAGGACCGCACTTCACCAGAAGAGCTGGCAAAAGAACTGGATGTATTTTTCGAGAATATTCCTCGAGACAATCGTTTCCATCTGGAATTGCGCACTGAGCCCTACCTTACTAGACCGGTTTTCAAAGTGATGGAGAAGCATGGCGTCGGACAGGTTCTTTCCCACTGGACCTGGCTGCCACCACTTGGGAAGCAGTTTGAAAAATCCGGCCGCAGGTTTTTCAACTCAGGAGGACAAAGCATCGTCCGGTTGATGACCCCTCGCGGCAGACGTTACGAAGAGGCCTATACCCAGGCGCATCCTTTCAGTGCTTTGGTGGGGGAGATGCTAAATCCGGAAATGATCCATGAGACCGCGGAGCTGATGTGGACCGCCATTGACCAGGGAAATCGCATCAATATTATCATAAACAATCGTGCCGGGGGTAATGCACCGCTTATCGGGCAGCAGATAGCGTGGCGGTTCCTTGAGATGGGGACGGAATAGGGGATGGGGTTGTCTTTTTGCGTTTGTCTCTATTTCATGCCTAGTAAACGCTCTCCGTGTAAACCAGAGATCCCGGGAACTTTTCATCCACCAGGAGGGTGGCGTCCCGGATCATCTCCTGTTGGCCGCTGAGATAGAAGTCGTAGCTACCAGGTGGAAACTGTTCCTCGAGGTAGCCGGTGACCCTGCCGTGAAAACTGTCTGCTGGTGGGGATTCAGTTCGCCTTTCCGACAGACAGGGAACATAGACAGCGGCACAAGAACGAAAAAATTCTTGGTAGTAAAGGTCAGAAGAGGTTCAAGGCGCAAGGCTTAAGGCGCAAGGTATAAAGAGAGGACAAGCATTCTTTGATTGTTTTTACCTTATGCCCTGTGCCTTGAGCCCTGTGCCGCTCTCTTGGGCAACTCAAAGCCCGGCCTGGATCCTTTACTATGCCAGCCAGACGCAGCTCACGGCCTACATTGGTTTAATCTTGACCTCGACATGGACAGGGGGAACTCTTATCTTTCTGGCAGATGTCATTCTTTTAATAAATAACATGACGGGGGAC